>CAZERT010000111.1:0-1532 GCA_964515515.1 uncultured Gammaproteobacteria bacterium | reverse complement strand
CTTATATAACAACTACAGCACGACGGGTGTTATCCGGACTGTAAACTTCCTGCCTTACCGATGACGGCGAGTTTTTGAAGCTGATAGCTTCAAAATAGTATCTTCGTAATTCGTTTATTCGTTCCTTCGTAAAAAACGAAGATACGAACTGCGATACATCGAAGAAACGTATACTAATTATATGCGGACATTTATATCGATTATTATTCCATATCACAACAGTACCGAGACGATCGGCCCCCTCCTTCGTTCCATAAAGGAATCCGTAAAACCACCGACGTTTGAAGTGGTTGTGGTCGATGATGGATCCCAGATCGGGAAACGGTATAGCGATATTCCCAAAAAAGTTTTGGGGTCGTATCGCTTTCCCATTCGGCTTGTATCGTTTCCACATAACAAAGGACCGGCGGTTGCCAGAAATACCGGGGCAAAATATGCACGGGGAAAGTTTTTGTTATTTTTGGATGGTGACGTACGACTCTTCCCCGATACCCTTGCCAACATCGCAAAAATTTATACAGAAGATCCGGATATTGTGGCACTGACCGGTGTATGGACGAAGGAGCAAAAGAGCAAACACTTTTTCCCAAATTTTAAAGCTCTCCGGGATTGGAGTTATTGGATTAACGAAAAGGATATAAATGGATATTACTATCTCTTTAGTACTCGTATAGCATCAATCAAGCGCGAAGTATTCCAAAGGTTGAAAGGGTTTGATGAAAAGTATGCAGGACCATTGGTTGAAGATATTGAATTTACGTATCGGATTGCACGGCGGTATGCTGTGATTTTTGCACCCAATGTCCGGGTGCATCATGAGTTTGAAGAATTCTGGCCGATTGCAAAGAAATATTTTTGGCGGACGTATTACTGGATCCATCTGTTTAATAAGAGGAAGAAGTTTGATCCGGTGGCTACAACATCAACAGAGGCTTTGACGGCGCTGTTTGGCGTTTCCGGTATGGGGCTGACAGTGCTTTTTGCTTTGTTATGGGTGCTTCGGGAAGTCATCGGATACGGTGTGCTGACCCCCATGCAGGAGTCGGTGCTGAGCAGATTCCTGTTATGGGTATTGATTGCAGGAGTATTTTTCCTTTTTGTCCATTTTCTTCTGGTGTATCGGTTTTTACGTTTTGTCTGGCGGGAAAAAGGACTGTGGTTTGCAATACGGAGCTTTTTTGTGGGTCTTGTTCTCTATGGCTTTATTGTTGCCGGTGCACTATGGGGAAAAATCCGGTAAAGGCGTCAGGGTAACTCGTTTGGCTTGAGTGCTTCTATAGCATCTTCCAGTTGGCGTACAAGATTTTGTGATTCTTCATTTATAGCAGTAAACTTCTTCGTCTGCTCAATGGCTGCTTTTGCATTGGTGTAATCAGCCTTTAGACGATAGAAGTTGGCAAGATTATAGTATGCGTTGGCATAATCCGGTTTGAGGGTAATTGCCGTTTTGGTTTCCCCAATGGCTTCATCCAGCTGGTTCATGGAGGCAACAAGGGTTGCAAGATCCAGATGGAGGACAGGATTGATGGGAT
>CAZERT010000110.1:0-1542 GCA_964515515.1 uncultured Gammaproteobacteria bacterium | reverse complement strand
GGCACAAGAAGGGATACAAGGCCAGTTTCGGCAGTATCGTGGGAAAGCCATTGGGCGTAGTGCTCATGGGGCAAAATAACGGGCATACGGTCATGGATTGGAGCAATGAGGGAGTTTGGCGCGGTTGTGATGATCGTACAGCAAAGAAGCGTATAACCTTCGGAGTCTTTCCATTCGTCATATAGTCCGGCAAATGAAAAGACAGGTGTATCCTTTAGGGTAAAAATATATGGTACCGGCTTTTTGCCGCTGTGGTCCCATTCATAAAATCCGCTTGCCGGAATAAGACAGCGCGTCCTGCGGAAGGGAGTGGCAAAAGAGGGCTTGCTTTGGATGGTTTCCCCGCGGGCGTTAAACATTTTGTAGCCGATTTTTGGGTCTTTTGCCCAGGATGGAATAAGCCCCCATCGCATGGGGATAATCTCACGCGTCCCATCGGTTTGCATACGAACCGCTGGGATCATCATGCCCGGCACTGCCGTTGTTTCCCAAGGAAAGGGCAGTTTTTGCGCCGATGCGTCAAACACCGCAGCAAGGTTTTTTGGATTGTCCTCAAGAAGAAACCGTCCGCACATACTCCCCTCCTTTTATCAGGAAGCTTCAACCTCCAACAGCTTCCAACGCAATGCTTCCGTATCGAATTTTAACCGAAAATACGAACTGCCGTCGGTGACGCTGAAAATATGGGTCAGGGTGCGTCCTTCATACACATGGTGGTGCATCCCCACTTGGCGCAATATGTACTTCCTACCGCGCCAATGCATGATCCAGGGATATGACTGTTTTGTCATATGATTGCTGAGTAAATCAACGGAAACCGATTCGTTTATCTGTGTTGTCATACCGAAAAATACCCGAATATACTCCCAGAATAAACCCGAAAATAGCAAAATGCAAGGGATCAAAATTGCATACTTTCAAAACGTTTTTTACTGTGGGAATATATCTGTATGACAGTACATACACCACTTGGATATCTGGAAGTTATTGCCGGTCCCATGTATTGCGGAAAGACAGAAGAACTCATCCGCCAGGTGAAGCGGGCGCGTATCGGCAATAAGCGGGTTCAGGTATTTAAGCATAAAAACGATATCCGGTATGGCCATGACAAAAAACTTTATTCTCACGCCGGAGTAACGGAAGAATGCGAAATCATTGATAAAACGGATGAGATTTTAAGCTTGCTTAACCATCAAACTGAGATTGTCGCGATTGATGAAGCCCAATGGCTAGGCGAGGAACTTGTACCAGTTGTCCAAACGCTTCTGGAAAAGGGTTTGCACGTAATCGTTACCGGGCTTGCCATGACGTATGACAGGCAACCCTTTACCCCCGTTCCCACCCTTATGGCTCTGGCGGATAAGGTCACAAAGCTCTCTTCCGTCTGTATGAAGTGTGGTGAGGATGCGGTCTTTCACAAGCGTGTGACAAAAGAAGATGGTTCTATTGACCCGCTCACAAACGATCCGTCATTGGTAAAATCCCTCAAGGACAGCGTTTTTGAAGCCAGATGCAGGAATTGTTGGGAAAAATAAAGCTATC
>CAZERT010000109.1:0-1592 GCA_964515515.1 uncultured Gammaproteobacteria bacterium | reverse complement strand
CGCTTATGGCATTTCGCAGTGAAGATCCCGAATTTATGAACGAATGGTATGGCCGGCAAGTGCTGTACGGGCTTCCAGTGCTCACCCTTGCTCAGCATCTGGAAAAGATTCAACAGGTGACACGAAAAGATATAGAAGGATGCATAAAGAAGTATTTTGTTCCACACAATTTAAACCTTGCCTTGGTGTGGAATAAGCCGACCGATGAACGGCTTCGGGGGCTATTAACACTGCAATAAAAGGAAATGTAACAGAAAGGCACTATGGCACCAACATATATTTTACAAGGTGAACGCGTATGTACAGTATTGCCTGATGCTGGGTGTGGGACGGTGATACTAAAGCATGCCGGTAATGACTTCCCGATATTTGGGGATCCCTTGAAGCCTGAAGGTCATAATCTTATTGATTTAACTGATAAAGGGTGGAAGAAAATAGGAATAGTAACTCCCACCGAGCCTGGTCCATTGGAATTAAAACCTGGAATTACTGCAGAGTGGAGGCAAGAATAACCTATGGCACCATCAGTTTTTGAAAATGATACAGTCAGGCACATTATTCCCGATGGAGCAAATGCATCATTTACTCTTGATGAATCAGAGGTAAGTGTGTTTGCTCTTTCATGTGGGCAAAAAGGACATATGGCAAAAGTTGTGGCTGGTCCGGGGAGTGAGGCCCATCCGATTATGATTTCCCCAAAAAGTTCTGGGGGTATTCATTTTTTAGACGGTGTATTCCGTTGGGTGAATAACATATAATTCTTTTTATCTCTTGCATGGGCATGAAATGGTATGTTGTAATACCTTCATTATTGGAACTTCGTAAGGAGGAAAAGGTATGGTTGAAAAAACAGTTGTGTTAGTAAAACCCGATGGCATGAAGAAGCATGTTGTGGGTGAAATAATCCGTCGTTTTGAAGTAGCAGGGTTGACCCTTGGTGGGCTGAAAATAATCAAACTTACACAGCCGATTTTGGATGAGTGGTATGCCCATCACAAAGACAAACCCTTTTTCCCGTCGCTGTGTGCAGACATGATGGAAACACCCATCGTTGCCATGATTATGGTCGGCGAAGGTGCAATTCAGAAAGTGTTTGATATTTGTGGCCCAACAGATCCTGCAGAGGCAAAACCGGGGACAATCCGGCACGATTTTGGGGAATCAAAACCTAAAAATGTTGTCCACCGCTCCGATTCTATGGTTGCGGCAGAAAAGGAGATCGGGTTGGTCTTTAAAGCAGAAGAAGTGTTTGTATAACTAACAACAGTATTTTTTTAAAAGCGCCCCTTCACCGGGGCGTTTTTATTTGACGAAAATCATATTTTTTTATATACTATAGGACAAATTATATACTTTCCCTCATTGGGCTGGTGATTTTCTGCCAAATCACCGTTCCATCGGGGATAGTTTGAACGTCAGACATATGTTTGATGGGTCGAAATTTCTTCGAGCACGTTAACAGATTGGTTTGGTTCTTTTCTTTCTTTTTGGTTGGGAACGCTCATCTGTCTCGGAATTTCCGAGGTAGGATGCGTTTCTAATCAACCGTCTTCCTGACGGATTCATATAAGAAAGAGGAAAGAAAAGTGAAG
>CAZERT010000108.1:0-1674 GCA_964515515.1 uncultured Gammaproteobacteria bacterium | reverse complement strand
ATCGTAAAAAAATACCGCGTGGACACAGTGTATCATTTGGTTTCGCTGCTTTCCGCCAAAGGGGAAGTTGATCCAACGCTTACATGGAACGTCAATATCGGCGGGCTTAAATTGGTTTTGGATTTGGCAGTAGAGCAAAAGCTAAAGGTGTTTTGGCCAAGTTCCATTGCGGCATTTGGACCAACTACACCAAGGGTCAACACTCCCCAGCAAACCGTTTTGGAACCGACGACGATGTATGGTGTCACAAAACTTGCCGGTGAGGGTTTGGTGCATTATTACCACCTGAAATATGGTCTTGATGTACGAAGCCTCCGGTATCCCGGGCTTATTAGCTGGAAAACCCCACCGGGCGGTGGAACGACTGATTATGCGGTTGCCATTTTTTATGATGGATTGCAAAAGGGAGCGTATGAATGTTTTGTTGGGTCAAAAACAACGCTTCCCATGATGTATATGGACGATGGTGTTCGGGCAACAGTTGAACTTATGGAGGCAGATCCCGCAAAACTTTCGGTACGTACAAGCTACAATTTGGCAGCTATCAGTTTTACGGCGGAAGCATTGGCAAAGGAAATCAATACCAGAATTCCGGTTACCGTTACCTACAAACCTGATCACAGGCAGAAGATTGCTGATTCCTGGCCGCAGTCGATTGATGATAGCGTTGCCCGTGCTGATTGGGGATGGAAGCACGAGTTTGATCTTGCCAAAATGACGGATGTGATGATTCGGGAGCTAAAAAAGAAATTCGGGATGAAATAACCGAAGGAGCATTGTTTGTTGTTTTTTGGTTTTTAGCAATGAAACCATGAAGTAATGAAACAATGAAATATCTATGAATCCACTGAAGTTTATCGATACAACCGTTACCCAGATGAAGGAAAAGGGGTTATACAACAACATCCGTACATTGGAATCTCCCCAAGGGGCATGGCTTCGGGTTGATGGGAAAAAAGTGTTAAATTTCTGCTCCAACAATTATCTTGGTCTTGCGGCAGATACCCGGTTGTCAAATGCGGCAATCCGGGCAATTAAAAAATATGGTATCGGAAACGGCGCAGTCCGTACGCTTTCCGGAACCAATGCACTCCATATCCAGCTTGAATCCGAACTTGCTGCGTTTAAAAAAGTGGAAGCTGCCATCGTGGTGCAGTCCGGGTTTATTGCCAATATTGTGGCCATCCAGACGATTATGGGGAAGGAAGACATAGTCATTTCCGATGAGCTCAATCACGCTTCCATTATCGATGCTATCCGCGTGTCTGGTATCGGGAATAAGATGATCTACAAGCACAACGATATGGCAGATTTGAAGGTTCAACTGGAAAAAGCTGTTGATCTTGCTAAAACAAAGAAAGCTGACGGTTCCGATAGGCTCATTTTGGTGGTTACGGATGGTGTATTTTCCATGGATGGGGATATCGCAAAACTTCCCGAGATTGTGGTACTGGCCAAAAAATATGGTGCAATTACCATGGTGGATGATGCGCACGGGGAAGGAATCCTTGGGTCTCACGGCCGGGGGATTGTTGATCATTTCAAGCTGCATGGACAGGTGGATATTGAAGTTGGAACGTTTTCAAAGGCATTCGGGGTGATTGGCGGTGCGATAACAGGGCGCAAATCCCTTATCGAGTATTATCACCAAAAAGGCCGCCCGTTTCTTTTTTC
>CAZERT010000107.1:0-1706 GCA_964515515.1 uncultured Gammaproteobacteria bacterium | reverse complement strand
TATTGGGAAGCGCTTAAAATGAACCCCGATGTTGTGGTGATGCTTCACCCTGATTACCAGTATGATGCCACAAGGCTTCGGGAATTGTGTCAGCCGATACTAGATGGAAGGTACGACATGATGATGGGCAGTCGCATCCGGACACGTAAGGAAGCTCTTGATGGCGGAATGCCGCCTGTTAAATATTACCTGAATCGGTTCACGACGATTGTTGAAAATATGGTGCTGGGGATTAATCTTTCCGAGCATTTTTCCGGTCTTCGGGCATATTCACGAAAATGCTTACAAACCGTTCCGTGGGGCAGGTTTTCCAATGATTTTGTCTTTGACCAGCAGTTTGAGGTGTCGGCCGTTGAGCATGGGATGCAGATTGGGGAAACACCGATTCCGACACGTTATTTTTCCGAAGCGTCTTCCATTGGATTTATAAAGGGCGCCAAATTCATGTGGGGGACGTATTGGGAACTTCTGAAATATATTGGAAGAAAGATATAATTCATTGCTTCACTGTTCCATTGATTCATTGCTGAATTTTTTGTTTGTCATATCGGGATCTTTACATTGGTGGGTGAGTGTCGGAGTATAGGACTATGCCCAAAAAAACAGAAAGACGAGCATTCGGAAATTTCACTAACCACCTTCGTCAAGGAATGTTATTTACCATCATCCTTCTTGTTGGATTTGCCATTCGTGTGTATTTGGCAACCGGTTCCTATAATGTAGATTTGAAGTGGTTTATTGTCGCATCGGAGCTTTTCCAAAAAAATATTATCCAATTTTATGGGCATCTTCCTTCCTACATTTATCCGCCGCTTTGGTATTTTGTCTGTGGAATCCTCGGGAAGATTCAACTGGCAATCGGGGGGGTATCGTTTGAATTTGTGGAACGGGTATTTTTGAGTTTTATTGATCTTGCGCTGTTGGGGGGGTTGCTCAAACTTGCACGGAGACGACGACTGTCACTCTTGTGGACTGCTGCATTATTTTTTCTTAATCCGATATCCATCATTTTAACCGGTCATCACGGGCAGTTTGACACACTCCCTCTTCTTTTTGTTGTGTGGGCAATCGTGGTACTGGAAGATACGAAACGCACACGAAGAACAAGCCAGATTATCGCATTTGTGTTGCTTACCAGCGCGCTGTTATTTAAGCAATCGATACTTTTCCAGGTATTTACGGTGTTTTTGGCATTTGACAAAAACAGGCTTGTCGGAATTGTTTTGACTGCCTTTTCCGTATTCTTTCTGGGGCTTTCCTTTGTGCCGTTTTTGCCCGAGGCGATGACGGTTATCCAAAGTACCACAAACCAATATGCAGGAATTATCGGGGTCTACGGTGTTTCGTATATGGCAACACTTTCATGCGGGCAGTGTGTGTTTCCCGTGTATGGGATGCCGTTTTGGGCGTTGTTTCGCAATATTTTTGTTGCCAGTACGGGACTATTTGCGCTTATTGCGCGCCACAAAGATATCGCACGGTCATGTTTGATCGTTACGCTTTTTTTCTTTACGTTTACCACCGGGATTGCGCCGCAATATTTTGTGTACCCACTCGTATTTGGGGTGCTGTACCCATCAAAGTGGTTTGTGCTGTTTAGCGTGGTAACGGGGATTTTCCTTGTGGGCCATTGGGATGAGTTAAACTATACGCCGTTTCAGGTAGTGAACTATACGACGGTATGGATAACGGTTGTTGTGTGGTTT
>CAZERT010000106.1:0-1730 GCA_964515515.1 uncultured Gammaproteobacteria bacterium | reverse complement strand
GTTAAATCCGCTTTGGTTCCCGTTGTTGCCTTATTAATAACGGATGAGGATGAGATAACGACAATCTTACTGCTTCCATCGCGCATTTTTACGGTGATTCCCGTATCATCAACCGACGTGATTTCGCCAGTTACCGGTTGATTGCCGTTTCGATTTCCCCGCATTCCAAATGTCCCGGTTGCACTGTTTCCCATCATCCGGAATTGGCCTGTCTGGAAATTGGGACGCTTGGATTTTTGATATTCCATACCACCAACAAATCCAAGACCGACAGCAATGAGCGCAATGACTAAAATAAGAACTGGTGACTGTTTCATAGTATTTCCTCCATAGTATTTAAACAGTGTATCAGTACTTTCTTATGATTTGCTGAAAATCCCACTAAAAAATGTTACCTCAAAAATAGCCTCAAAAGGCATTGCCTTTTACGCTCAAAAGGATGGGTAAAATTATTCATACCGAAGGGCTTCGATGGGCTGAAGATCGGATGCAATTTTGGCAGGATACCACCCAAACAACACGCCGATTGCTGCCGATACGCCAAATGCCAGAATGATAGACACGGGCGACACAATAAAAGCAGACCCGGTAACATTGGCATACACTCCAAATCCTATAAGACCAAACAAAATTCCGATGATTCCGCCGGTAAAAGTAAGGATGACGGATTCGGTTAAAAATTGTTCGATAATCGTTTTCTTTTTGGCACCAAGTGCCTTTCGTAGCCCAATTTCCCGTGTCCGTTCCGTCACGGACATGAGCATGATATTCATAATCCCGATACCGCCAACCAGAAGGGAAATTGCCGCAACGCCTGTAAGCAGACTCGTAAATGTTCCGGCAACGGATGTGACGGTTGCAAGAATATCCGCCTGGGACATAATACGAAAATCAATTTTTGACGTATCGGTGATGCCATGGCGGTTCATAAGGAAATACCCGACTTCATCCTGGGCCTTTGTCATAACATCCTGGTTTTTCGCTTCCAAATACAGTGTGCTTAAATACTTCACACCGAAAATCCGCTTTTGGGCGGTAGAAAGGGGAATATAGATCGCATCATCGGCGTTATTGGGGCCTGACCCCCCTTTTGATGTCGTTATGCCGATGACCTGCATGGTTTGACCGTTGATTTTAAGAGTCTGTCCAACAGGATTGACACCGGTACCAAACAGATCCTCGGCGGTAGTCGGACCAAGAACGGCCACACGGGCAACAGCTGAATTATCCGTATCGGAAATGAATTTTCCCGATGCCATGTCCACTTTCCTGACGGTTTGATATGACGACGTAACTCCCATTACCTGCGTGTTGGTATTATTCCTTCCTGCCGTTACCTGTGACCGGCCGGAATATACCGGAGAAATACTTTGGATCGTCGTAATTTCCTTGCTCGTTGCAATTGAGAGTGCATCATCAAGCGTTAACGTTGTTCCGCCGCCCACCGCACCCCGAACGACTCCGGTTCGCTGACCCGACGGGGAAACCGTTAACAGATTTGCACCCAGCGATTCGATACGGGATTGAACCGATGCTTTTGTTGCCTCCCCCATGGACATAAGGGCGATGACGCTACCTATTCCGATGACGATTCCCAAAATCGCCAAGCCCGTACGCATCTTGTTGACGGCTAAATTCTTTGCCGCATTCCTGATAAGTTTTGCACATTTCATAGTGATCGTTTTTTCCCCGTTTTCCCCGATGGCTTTTTATCGCCCGCACTCCGGTCT
>CAZERT010000105.1:0-1741 GCA_964515515.1 uncultured Gammaproteobacteria bacterium | reverse complement strand
TCCTATCAATGTTGGAAGATCCCCAATGCGGGCGTGATGAAGGGCCCCTTTGTTTCGGGTGACAATCATAAGTTTTGCTTTTTCCGGTGGATCAACAGGAAATTGGGCAATCCGTTCCCGTGGGAGGATATAGTCATAATCTGAAATATCCGTTGTCATGGCAGGATTATATCAAACGGACTTTGGCTTAATAGCAGGAATTACAAAGCATTTTTCGGAAAAGTTTTCTACATAGCCATGTATTATATGAACTCCTTCATTTTGAAGGAGTTGTATTTTTTTGCGTATCATGGGTCCTTTGGTTTTTCCGGCAAATCCTCCGATTGCTCCATTTGAGTACACGACTCGGTGGCAGGGAACACTTGGGGCAAAGGGATTGATTTTAAGCGCCTGACCGATGGCGCGTGGACTATTGCATCCGATTGCACGGGCAAGATCGCGATATGTTGTTACATATCCTTTGGGAACCATACAAAGTGCCGTGTAGACTCGATTACAGAAGTGACTGACAACACCGTTCATATACGTTTCGATTATACTCCCGGTTGGTGTATTTATTTGATTTCTTTCGTTTCTTTTCCTTGCTATAATAATACCCATGAAAACAGCACTAATCATCGGCGTTTCGTCTCAGGACGGATCATATTTGGCGGATTTATTATTGGAAAAAGGATATTCCGTTGTCGGGACCATTCGGCGATCTACTTCGTTCCGCAAGGAAAACATTGCTCATCTTGCCGGAAAAATTCGGATTGAGGCTGCCGATTTGCTGGATAGCGAGAGTATTGCCCGGTTGGTTCGGGAATGTAAACCCGATGAAATCTATAATATTGCAGCCCAATCGGTTCCTGCAGACAGTTGGACACATCCTCTTTACACCGGTGAAATTACAGCGCTTGGCCCTGTTCGCGTGATGGAAGCAGTGCTTCATAATGCCCCATCGGCCCGATTTTATCAGGCAACCAGTCGGGAAATATTTGGGAATATCGAGGCAGACAGCGCGGATGAGTCAACAGCAATTGATGCAAATAACCCCTATGGCATTGCCAAAGCATACGCTCATATGATGACGCGTTGTTACCGGGAATCATATGGCATGTTTGCGTGCGGCGGAATACTGTTTAATCATGAAAGCCCCCGCCGGAGTCTTCACTTTGTCACAAGAAAAATCTCCGCTGCGGTTGCGTGCATAAAAAATTCCGTAAAAAATCCACCACTTGATGAACTAGGAAGGCCACTCGTGGATGAAAAAGGACAGCTTCATCTGGGGAATTTGGATGCACAGCGTGATTGGGGATATGCGAAAGAATATGTGGATGCAATGTGGCGTATGTTGCAACAAAAAAAACCAGGTGATTATGTGATCGGTACGAACACGTCCTATTCCATTCGGGATGCATGTATTGCCGCATTTTCCCACGTAGGACTTCATTGGGAAGAACATGTCGTTTCAGATGATAAACTCAAGCGCCCGACAGAGATCAAGGCATTGAAGGGAAATTTTTCAAAGGCTAAAAAGGATTTGGGGTGGGAGCCAAAAATTATGATGAAGGAACTTATGGAGCTGATGGTTGATGAGGATTTGAAATTGTTTCGGTAAGACACTATGCACACATTGATATTATTGCGGCACGGACAAAGCGTGTGGAATAAGGAAAACCGGTTTACCGGGTGGACGGATATCGACCTTACAACAGAAGGAAAACAGCAGGCAAAAGAAGCGGCGGATCTTCTGATGGAT
>CAZERT010000104.1:0-1753 GCA_964515515.1 uncultured Gammaproteobacteria bacterium | reverse complement strand
CCGACACCAACTCCAAAATGGTTTTAATGAAAGAAAAACGTCATTTTTCCTGCCCAAATTGTATACAATGGTAGCTCGTCATACCTATATCTCCGTCATGGGAACCATGGGGGTGGGGAAGTCCACAGCAACAAAACTTCTTGCGGACCATTTTGGATATACCCATATCACGGAAAACTTTTCCGACAATTTGTTCCTTCCGCGATTTTATAAGGATATGAAGCGTTGGGCATTCCATTCCCAAACATTCTTCCTTATGGAAAAAATTACCCAGATGGTAGAGGTAAAAAAACTCCTGCATACCCAAAATATCGTGCAGGATACCCCGATTTTGCAGGATGCGTTTTCCTACGCTCAGGCCCACCATACTCTGGGAAATATTGATGATGCGGAATGGGAATTGTATACAAAAATCTACCGGCAGTATGAACCCCTGTTTCCCAAAATTACGCTTCTTGTCTACCTTGACGCACCAATTTTAACAGTTATGAAGCGCATTAAATCCCGCGGCCGTGGTTATGAACAGGAAATTCCCATTTCCTATGTCCGACTCCTTGATAGATTAAACAAAAAACTGCTTGCCTCCTACAAACGAAAGGTCATAACAATTCAAACAAAAAATCTGAATATTGTTTCCTCCCCTGATGCTCAAAAACGGTTTATCCAAAAAGTGGAAGCAGTTCTGGAAAGAAAAACATAGGTATTTGCCGCTCTTGCATGGGGAAGTGAATATCTGATACAACGACTATCATGAAGATTTATTTTACCGCTCATGTCACCGGAAACGGTCAGTCAAAACATTATAAAAAAATTCTTTCGACACTGACGCACCTTGGACACACGATTACATCAGGGAAACAAATCATTACGCCATCACTTCTGGAAAAAGACAAGGGAAAAACTGCAGAGGAAATCTTTGCGCGGGAAAAGGAACGGATTGACGGATCAGATTGCGTTATTGCCGAAGTCACCACTCCGTCATCTGGTGTTGGAGGGGAAATTGTCTACGCACTGATGAATAATAAACCGGTATTGGCACTTTTTTTCCACGACGCGGAAAATACGCTTTCCCCAATGATTGCAGGAAACCCTTCCGACCATTTGTTTTTGGAACACTACGAAACGGATAACATCGCAATAAAACTCAAAGAATTTTTACGGGAAGTTAAATTCATACAGAAACGCCGCGGGAAACTGATCGTCATTGACGGTGGGGACGGGTCGGGGAAAGCAACCCAAACGGAATTGTTGTCCGTCTATCTTAAAAAACATGGAATGAAGGTAAAGACGATGGATTTTCCCCGGTATTACAGTTCGTTTCATGGTCGGATCGTTGGGCGGTTTTTGTCCGGTGAATTCGGGGAGCTTCATGCCGTTTCGCCATATCTGGCTGCCCTTGCCTATGCCCTGGACCGGGCAAGTGCCAAAGAGGAAATGGATCAGTGGCTTTCCCATGGCGGGGTGATTTTATCCAACCGCTATGCCACAAGCTCCATGGCGCATCAGGCCGCAAAGCTTCCCAAAGACAAGCGTACCGCATTTATTGAATGGCTTGATGAAATGGAATATAAAGTGCATCGTATTCCACGCGAGGATATCGTTGTATATCTCTATGTTCCTTGGAAAATTGGATATGAATTGACACTTAAGAAAGAAGCACGCAAATATGTTGGCGGGAAACTTGATATCGCAGAGGCGGATATGGAACATCGGATGAAATCAGAAGAAATGTATCTTACCCTTGCAAAAACAC
>CAZERT010000103.1:0-1759 GCA_964515515.1 uncultured Gammaproteobacteria bacterium | reverse complement strand
GAGAAGATGATTACGAGGAGTCCCTTCTGTTTCTGTACGCGCTTCCTGTTCACCAGCCATATTCATATCACGATCCATCGTATCACAAAAAACCAAAAATACTACACTTCTATGTTTCCAAATATTCCATTCCATCTACCTGCAATAGCTTATTGTTTAAACCCGTAATCTTCGCATTTATCCATTCAATACGCTATAATCACCCCTCATGATGTTTTGTGAAGCTCAAACAATACAGTTTCCGGTTGCCGAATACAACGCGCAACCACTTCTCTCTCTCAATGAGCTTGATCCAATCGCAGAAACACGAAAAACCCGCGTGTTTCTCCACCCCAACGATCCGGCACATGTGCTTAAAATTCCCACATCAGCGCTCCATCGGGAACAGGAATGGACGGAAGAGGAATGCCGGGCTTATCTTGCGCGCGAACAACAAAAAACAGAGGCTGCCAAACGATATACACCTTTGACGATCGTTGCACCGCCGGAGGAAGGAATACTTGCGCACACCGCCACCGGCAGAGTGGTACCAATCCGGAAGCAGCTATTTATTGAAGGAACACTCTTTGCCGATGAACCAAACCGTCTTCACACACTCACGAATGAAAGCATTACAGGCTTACTCCACCTGCTCTGGGATAATATGCGTTGTTTTTGGGAAACCCACCAGCTCTTGGATATTCATGGATCACTTCCACTCACCCGTCGCCCTGAATATACGCCGATACATTTTCATACCAAACCGTTTGATTTCAGTACAAATTTTATTGCAACACCCGACGGGTCATGTGTATGGATTGATCAGAAAACAACAACAGCACCACCAAAAGCCATGCTGTATACTCTCATCAAACTTTCAACCTTTGGCACGCTTTCCCTGCTTGGGGCATATGGAAAACGTGAATAAAAAACTTCTCTTTTATTATTCTGCTGGTTGAGCTGGAAGCACTTTGCCTGACGGTGCACGCAATTCATCACCCAAAGTTCTTTCTGCATTATTTGCAGTATCAACAAATTCATTAACATCATGTGCATCATCATCGGGTTGTCTGACCGGTCCAATTTCAATTTCCGGAACGCTTCCTGCCGGTACATCGGACCCGGGATCACCCGGTTCACCAGAGCCTCTTGCAGCAAGTAATGCCTGTCGGCGGGCTCCTAGTAGATTTTTAACTTTTATCGCATTACCACCAATACCTCCAGTTCCTTCATTTTTTATACCAACGGGAATTTTTGATGGTGTTGATAAATCTAGTTCTCCCATACCTATTCTGGAATTGTATGTATCAATCCCACCCTCCTTTGGTCATCATACTAAAAAATCCTACCCCTGGCAAAAACGAATGTACAATCCGCGAAGACACTTCGTCAATATCAATGAAGCAATGAAACAATGGAGCAATGAAACATCATTTGCGAAGTTTCCCAAGGCTAAGCCTTGAAATTTTCCGGAGCGTATGGATGGGCTAGATAGAAACTAGGTCAAACTGGATCAAAATTATTTTTCCCAAGGCTAAGCCTTGAAATTATGCGGAGCGGATACAATTCCATACCAAACCGTTTGATTTCAGTACAAATTTTATTGCAACACCCGACGGGTCATGTGTATGGATTGATCAGAAAACAACAACAGCACCACCAAAAGCCATGCTGTATACTCTCATCAAACTTTCAACCTTTGGCACGCTTTCCCTGCTTGGGGCGTATGGAAAACACGTATAATACTTATTCTTTCGTTATGTTAACGGTTTTGCTGGAA
>CAZERT010000102.1:0-1762 GCA_964515515.1 uncultured Gammaproteobacteria bacterium | reverse complement strand
TACATTCTCCTGACGGGTTTCAAGCAGGGAGAAAAATAATTTCTTCGGTATTTTAGATGACTTTGGTGCAGTCAGGATACTTTCGGCAATCACGCATACAGGTTGGGAAAACAGTGATGAGGATTCAAACACCTGTTTGACGATGGAAAGATCGGCAGTTTTGCCGGAAATTTCCCGTATTTCAAAATCTTTTATTTGCTGCCTAAGTCCGTCAAGGGCGTTTCGTGATGCAACAACATCTTCCCCATACAAAACCGTCACGCCGGCAAGAACGGATGTGCTCATGCCATACTCCCGGACAACTGATCTTTATATTCATCATATCCGGCAACATCAAGCGCCTGGAGGATAAGCGGTTTATTGGTTTTGGGATATCCTATATGGATATATGCCGTAGGGAAAGGGATCCAGATAGCCTCGGTAATCTGTTCTTCCAATTGTGGATGTGGTGTATCCATCGTAGGTACGGTGAACACGAAAAACTGTACATGTTTATAGTAGCCCGTCGCATCTCCGCCGACACTGTATCCAATTGGTGAAAGTTTCCCAAGTGGTTTCCCCACTGTTACTCCTGTTTCTTCCCTGATTTCCCGAATTGCCGTTTCCTCTTCCCCCTCCCCGGGTTCTATGGTTCCTTTGGGGAATGTATACACGCCGGAGCGATCCTTTATTGCCAAAAGAAAAAGCGATTTATCCTGAATGCACAACACTATACCGCCTGCGGAATATTTTTTTACCATAAGGTAATTCCTCTCATAATCTGATTAATAAATATCTAATCGTCATTCTGGTGCACCAATTCCGATTGGCGCATCCAGAATCGTTCAGTTATATTTTCTGCAATCCCAGCAATTCGTTTAGATTCCGGACATGCCGGAATGACGAATTGCCTGCTTGAACAGTCCTATATATTTCAAAATTTACGATTATCATAAAATATTCATTCGAATTTTAACACCCCGCTACGTTTCGCGTTTCAGATACTTTTTCCCTTTTATTTTATCGGGTAAATGGCTATCCGTTGAATACCGCTGGTAGTCCTTACCATATCCCAATCCCTTCATAAGTTTGGTTGGTGCGTTTCGGATAGAAAGCGGTATGGGAAGGTTTCCTAGCTCAGAGGCATCATGAAGGGCATCCATATAGGCCTCGTATGCACTCCTGTCTTTTTTGGCAAGGGCAAGATAGGCTGCTCCGTGAGCAAGATTTTCCTGGCATTCCGGGTATCCGATTGTCTGACAGGCGGAAAATACTGCATTCGCCACCACCAAGGCAGTCGGCTGGGCAAGACCAATGTCCTCGGATGCAAAAATTACCATCCGACGGGCAATAAAAAGCGGGTCTTCTCCTGCTGCCACCATTCTGGCCAGATAATATAATGCAGCATCGGGATCGCTTGCGCGCATGGATTTAATGAATGCAGAAATGGTATTGTAGTGCTCTTCCCCTGCCGTGTCGTATTGGAGCATGCTTTTTTGCGATGCGGTTTCGATGTCTTCCTTTGTTATTTTTTTCCTGTTTTTTGCAAGTTTCCCGGCGATTTCCAAAATAGTAAGCATCTGGCGTGCATCGCCATTTGCAAGGATTTTAAGCGCATCTTTCCCTTCCTGGATAATGGAAATGTTTTCCTCTTTTTCTCCACGGGTAATAAGGATGTCTAAGTGATCTTCCGTTAGTTGCTTCAGCACTAAAACCCGACACCGAGATAACAGCGGAGAAATAACTTCAAATGAGGGGTTTTCCGTTGTGGCACCAATAAAGA
>CAZERT010000101.1:0-1799 GCA_964515515.1 uncultured Gammaproteobacteria bacterium | reverse complement strand
CTGTTTTTCTTACCGTTGCCAGATCTTTTGAGAGCATTGCAAGCTCTTTCCCTGCACGCAGCTTTTCATGAAGCAGGGGGGAAAGGGTACGTACCCTTTCATCGTCCGTTTCCAACGCGTGATAGAGATTTTCCACGGTTTCAAAATCCTTAAGAAGCACCGCTGCGGTTTTTGGACCCACACCGGCAACCCCGGGATAGCCGTCGGACTGGTCGCCGGCAAGGGCCTTAAAATCGGGTATCTGGGGCGGTGTAACACCCATACGAGCCTCGGTCTCCTGGGGGCCGTAGAGCTTTGCCTCGGACAACCCCTTGGTGGGCATATAGGTAAATATTGTTGGTTCAACCAATTGCAGTAGATCCCGGTCTCCGGTAACGATGATGCTTGTGGTAATTCCTTCTTTCTTTGCCCAGGAAACCGTAGTGGCGATGACATCATCTGCCTCAAATCCGTCAATTTCGTAGATGGGAACACGCGATGCCTCCACAAGATCGTGGACAAGGGGTATTTGGGAGACAAGGCCATCGTCCATTTTCGGGCGCTTGATCTGGTATTCCTTATAGAGCGTTTTTCGAAACGTCGGTGCCGGACGGTCAAACGCTACCGCAAGGTGGGTTGGAGACAGGTCGTGAGCAATTCGGACAAGCATGGTCATAAAGCCATATACGGCATTGACTACGGTTCCATCCGGAGCGGTAAGTGGAGGAAGCGCATGAAACGCGCGGTGAAGTATTGCGTTTCCATCAATAACAACAAGTCGTGAGTCCATGACCCCTATTATACCGCGGCTTTCTTTGCGGTGGGCTTTTGGCGTTTGGGAGAGGCGTGGTTTTCCATAAACCGCTCAAATTCATCTCCTTCGATGGTTTCTTTTGTGACAAGCTCGACTGCAAGCGCATCAAGGACCGCCCTGTTGGTTTTAAGGGTATTTCGTGCAGTTTGGAGTCCTTCATCAATAAACCGTTTAACCTCAAGATCTATTTTTCCAGCCATTTCTTGGGAGATAAGCGGTTGATCAGACAGTGATTTTCCCCACTCTGTTGCATCCACTTGTGGCCCAAAATTTATGGGGCCAAGATTGCTCATGCCAAATTCCATTACCATATACCGGGCAATACGCGTTGCTTGATCTATGTCGCTTGCCGCACCACTGGTGACATCATTAAAGATAAGTTCTTCTGCGGCGCGGCCACCCATCATGACGGCAATTTCGTGGATGAGGCGGGATTTTGTTTCGTGGAGCCGGTCCCGCTCGGGGGGCGTGAGGGTGTAGCCCAGTGCCATACCGCGAGAAACAATGGAAATTCGATGTACCTTATCCATGTCTGGTAAAAAGTAGGTGACGAGCGCGTGGCCTGCTTCGTGATATGCAGTCATTGTCTTGTCTGCTTCAGTTTGGAGCCGTTTCTTTTCCGGACCAAGCTTTACTTTTGTTGCCGCCTCTTCCACGCTGGCATATTCGATTTCTTTTTTGTTGAGTCTGGCCGCGTGAATTGCCGCTTCGTTGAGCATGTTTTCCAGATCCGCCCCAGAGAACCCGACCGTTCGTTTTGCAACGCGGTCCCAATCCAGTGAAGAAACAAATGGTTTTCCTTTTGCATGAATGGACAAGATTGCTTTTCTTCCTTCCATGTCCGGAAGGTCCAGTTGTACGCGCCGGTCAAAGCGGCCTGGCCGTGTAAGCGCGGGATCCAACAGATCACCGCGGTTGGTTGCGGCAACCACCAAGACGGCCGTATTTGGTTCAAACCCATCCATCTCCACAAGGATTTGGTTGAGGGTCTGTTCCCGTTCATCGT
>CAZERT010000100.1:0-1815 GCA_964515515.1 uncultured Gammaproteobacteria bacterium | reverse complement strand
TTACCCCTGTTCCGGGCGGAATCGGGCCCATGACGATTGCCATGCTCATGGAAAATCTGATGAAGGCATATAAGATGCAAAAAATCAATAATTAGTAGATAGTAGATAGTAGATAGTAGATAGTAGATAGGAGATAGGAGCTGGGAGATGGGTAATGGTAGTTAGTAGATAGTAACTGGTAGTTATGAATGAAGAAGGAGAGGGTAAATAATGAAAGAAGTGTATTTTTTTTCCTAACTACAAACTACGCGTTTTGAAACCATGGCATATTCCTACGACGAGACAATCCAAACGCTGGAGTCCTATATCGTACCGCCAAAAAAAGGCGATACGTTCCGGCTGGACCGGATCAGGCAGCTTCTGAATCTTTTGGGTAACCCACAAAAATCCTACCCCGTCATCCACATAGGGGGCACGTCGGGGAAGGGATCCACGTCGTATTTTGCAGCCCAAATTCTGGAGGGTGCCGGGTATACGGTAGGGCTCCATATGTCGCCACATCTTGTATCGGTAACGGAGCGATGTATCGTAAACGGCATACCTGCCAGCAATGATGAATTTTCCGACGTGTTTTGGTCAATAAAACCCTTTATCGATACCGTTGCCAAAACAAATCCGCTTGGAGCGCCTAGTTATTTTGAAATCCTGGTTGCACTAGCTCTTGAGTATTTTCGCAGGAAAGCGGTTGATGTTGCGGTTATCGAGGTGGGGATGGGAGGAAGATTTGATGCAACCAATGTTATTGATTCCGTTGTCTCCGTTGTGACGAATGTCGGTCTTGATCATACGGAATTTTTGGGCGATACGGTTGAAAAAATCATTTTGGAAAAACGGGAAATCATCAAACCCAATACCCATGCAGTATCGGGAGTAACACAGGAATCGGTACGACAATTGATAGAGGAAAAATGCTCTGCTATGCATACGCCGCTAACCTTGATTAACCGTGATTTTTTCGTTGAAAATATTCATGGGGCCAGCACGGAATCAGACACGGATCATAATCCGGCACATATCGTGTTTGATTACGTTTCGGATTCTTTACGCATTTCCGGACTTGAACTTGGGGTATCGGGAACGTATCAGGCAGTCAATGCGGCTGTGGCAATTACGACGTGCCGTATGTTTCCCGGGTTTACGGCTGGTGAAGATATCATCCGTTCTGCGCTTAAAGCTGCTGTTTTTCCGGGACGGATGGAGCGGGTACAGATGGGCATAAAATCGATTCTTCTGGATGGGGCGCACAATCCCATGAAAATGGCCGCACTGTCCCAATCCCTGTCTTTGGCATACCCCAAGAGGAAGTTTCCGGTGTTATTCGCGGTAAAAAACGACAAGAACCTTTCCGAAATGCTTTCCATCCTCATGCCGCATGCAAAACGGTTTATCCTTGCTCCGTTTTCGCGGGTGACGGATATGGGAAAAAGCGTGATGTATCCGGAAAGTGAACTGGAACAGGCTATTAAAAGCGTGAAGAACGATTCTGAAGTGGTACGGGTAACGGATATATCCGCAGCTTTAAAGGATTTTTCCAATGACAGCGAAGAACCGATTCTTTTGGTGACCGGTTCGCTGTATCTGGTAGGGGAAACGCGCAGAGTTCTCTCACTTCCATGGCAAAGCAAACAATAAACCCAATACAAAAAGAAAAACAAATCCTTCGGAAATCTATCCGGGATCTTCGTAATGCCATGCCGGCACAGGAAAGGATACGCGCCGATAACGCAATTGCCCAAACCGTGTGTGCGTTTCCTGAAATTCAAAAGGCAAAAACAATTTCCCTGTACGTATCGCTTCCCGAAGAAGTTTCTACGG
>CAZERT010000099.1:0-1951 GCA_964515515.1 uncultured Gammaproteobacteria bacterium | reverse complement strand
TTAAACGTAATGTATACTTATATGGAACTGAAAATGATACAGTAGACTATATATGGCACGATCATTGGGGTTTATGAGCGATCTGTTTGCCAACGTGAAACCCGTTGAGGATACGACGGTTTCCAAAAAGGTCATTGTTGCACGTCAATGGAATTGGCAGGAGTTTTTTCACGAAGTCAAGGAAAATTTAAAGCGAAATTTTTCCATATTTATTCCTATCCTTACGGTTTTTTTTATTGGTGTGTGGATGCAGTCTCCAGTATTCTTGCGTTCGGAGGCAACGTCATCATCTGCAACAGTCTCGCTTCTTCCCGAATTTGACACACTTCCAAAGGAGAAAACATTTCAGGTATGGATTCGATCCGAAAAGCAGGTTGCAACAGTGTATCTGGAAATCCTTTTTGATCCGAAGGCAATCCAAATATCCAGGGAAATCACATCTATCGACCCACGGTATACGAAACGGTTGTCCGTTACAACAAAAGCAGAGGCAAATGCATCGGGGAGAATAGTACTGTCGTATGAGATCGATCCGAAAGAGAAATCACGTACACAACTAACCTCGTTTAAATTTGCGGATATATCATTTACACCAATTGCCGTTTTGGGTGGGCAAACAACCCCGGTGACTTTTGGGGATGAAAGTAAAATACAAGCTGTTGATGGATCATGGTTTGGGCTAAAACGGTTTGGGTCTACCTATTTGCTTGTGGATGATACTGCGGTCCAAATAGATAACACATCTCATCAGCCATAGGTATAACATGGGTGTTTTCATATTTTCTTTCATGGTACAATCGTTGCCATGAATCCACGGTGTCGCAACAACGGGACTGCACTTTTTACCTTTATTTGTAATGGAGAATGGGTATCATGAATCTCAAGATCGCTATCGTAGGGTTACCAAATGCTGGAAAATCGACGCTTTTTAACGCGCTTCTTAAGAAACAGGTTGCTGATGCGGCACCGTACCCGTTTTGCACGATTGAGCCCAATATTGGTGTTGTTCCGGTTCCTGATGAGCGGCTTGTAAAACTTGCCGAAATTACCAAAGCGGAAGAAAAAATGGATACGGTTCCTCCGATTGTTCCTGCGGTTGTTGAGTTTGTCGATGTTGCTGGCCTTGTGAAAGGGGCATCCATGGGTGAGGGATTGGGCAATAAATTCCTTTCCCATATCCGTGAATGTACGGTAATTGCAAATGTGATCCGCGGGTTTGTCGATGATAATGTGGTCAATGTTGCGGGTGACTTGGATCCCGCACGCGACCGGGATATCATCCGCACAGAACTTATCCTTGCGGATTTGCAGACACTGGAAAAACAGACAGAACCCCGAGGCGTGAAAGACAGGAATGTCCAAAAACGATGGGAGTATATTCAGACGCTTTTAGGCGGTCTCAATACAGGGAAAACAGCCCGTGAAGTGTTGGCAACGGAGGAAGAGCGGGAGTTGGTCCGTGATCTGCAGCTTCTTACCATGAAGCCTCTTATGACAATCCTTAACGTTTCGGAAACGGATATTGCCAACAATAACAATGACACATTTACGCCATGGAGAAATGACAGTTTATTCGTTTGTGCCAAAACGGAAAGCGAACTGGCTGGTCTATCTGAAGGTGAACAGAAGGAATACCTTGCATCCCTTGGTCTTACCTCTTCGGGATTGGACCGCGTTATTGCTTATGCATACAAAACGCTGTCGCTTGAATCGTTTTTAACCTGCGGGGTAAAGGAAGTGCGTGCATGGACGATTCCAAAGGGCATACACGCGGTTGACGGAGCAGGAGTCATCCATACTGATTTTTCCAAAAAATTTATTAAAGCGGATGTTGTCGCATTTGATGATTTTGTTACCTGCGGAGGATGGAAGGGGTCACGGGAAAATGGGAAAGTCCGTCAGGAAGGCCGGGAGTACGTCATGCAGGATGGGGATGTCGTGGAGTTTAAAA
>CAZERT010000098.1:0-1978 GCA_964515515.1 uncultured Gammaproteobacteria bacterium | reverse complement strand
GTCGAAGCACTTCCAAATGACCTTCCGGAACATTTTGAAGTGGATATATCATCCCTTCTTGCCGTAGATGACCAGATAACGGTGGGGGAACTTAAGATTCCATCACAAGTAACCATCATCACTGATCCGGAAATCATCATCGTAAAAATTGGCGAAAAAACCAAAGAGGAAATTGCACCTCCTCCAACTCCAGAAGAGGGCGCAGCTATTCCGGCAGAGGGAGAGTCCCAAGAACCAACCCCGGAAGCTGAAGGGCAGCCTACCGAAAAAACGGAATAAAACGATATTCCCTTCAAGTGACTTCACTGGTATTTCATGATGCGTGCGCGCAGTGAGCGTGCAGCATAACTTTCAAAAAGCATAGGGGAAGCGCTATCAAGGAGTTGGGTAATTATGTCCCTGGGTTTACCAAGTTTAAGTCCGTAATACGCCGCACGAAGTTTTGCTTCCGGATAATCGGGGTATTTGGATACGACTGCCATCCACTGGTTAAACAAGGATGTGTTTTTCTGTCGCTCTTTTGCAAGTGTTTCAAGCGGTGTTTGTGTGCTTACCCCAAGAACACGCTGTGACGGTGTTTGTCTCTCCAGCGCTAACCGGACCAAGAGTTGGGAAGTGGGGGAAAGAAGGTGGGTATCAATTTCAGATGCAGCGGTATAATATGCGCTATATTCCCTAGGATGCCGAAAAACATCAAATCGTGCAGACGAAGCAGTGGAAAACAGCTGTTTGAGTGAAAAAACGGACAATATTCCGCACAAAAACAGAAAAAGTATCGGAAAAAATACTGCACATGACGCACTGATGTTCCCAAATACGCCTAATACATGTTTTTGAAAAAAGACACCTGAGGGAAAACGTCGTATCATACAGCAACTACTCCGATTCTTGGTCCATTCTATGAAAAGCACCGTACTAAATGCAACCCATCTGAATCCAAACGGACAACGCATTCTGAAAATGCTTACCGAGGTATATCCAAATGCCGCCATTGCGCTCTCATACACCACTCCATGGGAATTGTTGGTTGCGGTTATGCTTTCCGCCCAGTGTACCGACAAAAAAGTCAACGAGGTGACGCCAACATTGTTTCGGTATTTTCCAACAATTGAAACATTTGCATCGGCAAACAGAGGAGCGCTGGAACAGCGTATATTCCCCACAGGGTTTTATCATGTGAAAGCAGTCCATATTCAAAAGACCGCACAACTCATTCTCCATAAGCATCAGGGCACTGTCCCCAAAACCCTTGCAGATCTTACGGCCCTTCCGGGAGTCGGAAGAAAAACAGCCCACATTGTCCTTGCAAATGCATATAAAATTGCAAGCGGCATCCCCGTAGATACCCATGTTTCACGAATCAGCCAACGGCTTCGTCTTGTTGATATTTGCACAATAAGTGGCAATGACCCCGTATGGATCAACATACGCAAAAACCGGATGTTGGACTACTATAGACGCCCCAATACAGACCAAATTGAAGCGCAACTTTGTGCACATATTCCAAAATCACAATGGAACAACATATCCTACCAAATCATTGAACACGGTCGTGCTGTATGTATGGCAAAAAAACCCACGTGTGTAGTATGTCCGCTTGCACCTCTTTGTCCATCAAAACGGTAAAAAAAGCCCTATGGGATTGTTTCACTGCAATTTCTGTGGTACGCTGTGGCTGTATTAATTTCCTGCTTACCGAAAGGATGCTATGGCACGAAAACCGCGCACAACAGCAACAAAAAAAACAAAAGCACCCATAAAACGGACAAAAAAAATATCAATGGAAAAACGCATTCCGGATATTTTACCGGAAGCACCACTTGCAGAATCGTATACACCTATTTCACAACATACGATTAAAAATAAAATCGGATATGTTGTTATCGGCATTCTTGCCATTGCCGCGCTGTTGTTTGTTTCCAAAAAAGATCTGTTTTTGGCAGCAACCGTCAACGGAAAACCGATTTACCGATGGACG
>CAZERT010000097.1:0-1994 GCA_964515515.1 uncultured Gammaproteobacteria bacterium | reverse complement strand
CTTGCACCGATCCTCATTCACTTTTTTTGGAATATGACGGTTGCTTTATTTTTGTAAGGTTTTGGCCCTGTTGATCGCATCCACAACTACTTTTTCCAAATCCGCAGGCATGCCCACGTCAAGCTTTACGCCATTGAGATAGAACGTCGGTGTTGCATTAATACCAAGCGTTGTGCCGTATGCAAGATCTTCATCGATATGAGCTGCAATGCTTGCACTTTTCCGATCAGTTTCAAAACGGATGGGGTCAAGGGCAAGGGTTGCCGCAAATGACGCGTATGAGGCTTCGGATAACGTTTCCTGATTGGCAAACAACAGATGTGTCATGTCCCAAAATTTTCCTTGCTGTTCTGCGGCTTCGGCAACAATTGCCGCCTCACGCGCCTGTTGGTGCTGGGGCAGGGGAAAGTGGCGATAGGCGATAGAAAGATCATTTGGATATTTTTTTGACAAGATATCTACCGCTGATGCAAATGCCTTACATGCCGGGCACTGGAAATCGGAAAATTCAACAAGCCATGTTTTTGCCGATTGATTTCCCGTGATGTTGGTATGGGGCGAAATCAGTTCGGATTTTAAAAGCGGCTTTGGCGGTACCGAAAAGAATATGGCCGCGCCGGCGATAATACCTGCGGTCAAGAGGATTATTCCAAGAAATAGTTTTGTTTCCGACGTGAATTTCATGTTTGCTCCTTTGCTAAAAGGCTTGTGATCACGAGTCCGCAAATTGCGTACATATTCACTGCAGAAATTGCACACCACATACACACACCCTTGATGATGGCAAGCTCCGTGTAGGTAAACCAAGTGACAAAGGCGACACCAAAAAGCGCCATGCCTAGCATGCCGTGTAAAAGCGATCGCTTACCGCTTGTAGTGCGAAGGAATGAAAGGATTGCCAGTATCGTATAGCCGACAACACCTATGGCCGGCACTGGAATGCCAAACGGCCATGCATATGGGCTTTTACGCACCATTTCACATCCGCTTCCCGTCAGGCAGATGATACCCGATTGGCGAAGAAAGCTTTGGAGCACATAGACGCCCATAATGAGGCCTGCGATAGAGAGAATAAAGATTATTCTATTGATAGTTTTGTTTGTCATATATGGTGAAGTATACACAATTCTTTTGACAGGGTACAGGAAATTCATATGCTTGACAAGTACCTATACCTGGGGTATAGGTATAGAAGATGGAGGAAACCTATGGAACACACAATGACCCAGCAATCTCATACGCTTATTGCCCTTAAAAAAGCGCGGACTCTGCTTGACCGCATCATCACAATGACGGAAGAGGGGGAGTATTGCATTGACATTATGCAGCAAAATCTAGCCGTGATAGGACTTCTTCGCTCCGCACAGGAAAAACTTCTGGAAAACCATCTTCATACCTGTTTTGCCGAGGGGATGAAAACCGGAAGCCAGGCGAAACGCAATCACATGATCGATGAAATTGGGTCGGTCATCAAAATAGGAAATAAATAAGGATTACTATGAAAAAATCATTTTTTGCCGCCTGCATCAGTATTGCCGTTTGTATCGGAATCGGTATTGGGTATTACTTGACACCAGAGTACGCAGATTCAATGAAATCCCGTAATTCCGGTATGGTTGAGCTTGGAAAAGCAGACAGAACTGTTGATCTTCGATTTATTGACGGAATGATCGCACATCATTTGAGTGCGATTTATCTTAGTAAACAGGCGATGCGTGAGTCAAAGCGTCAGGAGATTAGAGAGCTTGCACAAACTGTCATTGCTGTCGATGAACAAGGGATATCCCAATTATACCAATGGAAAAAATCGTGGTACGGGAATACACGGCAAATTACCCAATATACCAAAATTCAATTAGGATCGTACGATGAGACGTTTGATCTTCGATTTTTAAACGCCATGATTGCCCATCACGATGAAGCAATTGCTGTTGCAGGCGAGATACGGACAAAATCGGTCCGCACTGAGGTTCTTTCCCTTGCCGATGGCGTGA
>CAZERT010000096.1:0-2008 GCA_964515515.1 uncultured Gammaproteobacteria bacterium | reverse complement strand
AATGGTCCCCGTCTTCCGCTCTGGTTTCGGGGATAAATCCATAGTTCACCGGATACACAACAGAGGAATGCACCACCCGATCCAACTTGATTGCACCAAGAGTTTCATCGTATTCGTATTTGTTTTTTGTTCCCTTAGGAATTTCTATGATGGAGTTACAGGCAACAGGAAACCTGTCACCTATCGGGATAGTTGCCATACTATATTTAATGTGATGGTCCGGAATACACAGTCTGGCTTGTTGCAGTCTGCCCATCAACAGAGGTAACCTGTCCACCAAGTTCAACAGCTGCCGACACTAACCCACTGGGATCACTCGTGTATTCTTGCCCATTGGAAGTAGTGACTGTTACTACAGTACCTGGATTATCTCCTAGTGGATCTGGTAATAATTGTTCAATTCCCATACAGTTCCTTTCTGAATAAGCAAAACCAATTATCGTATGAAGCAAAGTATAACACAGAAAAATATCAGCGCACAAAAACATTTTTGTTAATATAGCTTGTTTTAAAATTTTCCTTTACTAAGGCTTCGGCGAGTTAAAGTGGGTGCGCATGGAATCGGACCATGTACCCTTTGCCTCGACGGAGCTTTAGCGTAGTCGGGTCTTTCACCATTCACCGCCTTCGCCAAGGCTTCGGCGAGTTAAAGTGGGTGCGCATGGAATCGGACCATGTACCTCTTTCTTATCAGGAAAGCGTTCTACCGATGAACTACGCACCCAATGAAAACGTTGTCTATTGTATCATAGGGAGATTGAAGAAAAAACGGCAAAGGAATAAACAATTACTCCCATGTTAATCTCATGTCCATTTTTGTAGGTTTTGCTTCACTCCTTAAAGAAGAACTTTCAGGGTTTGAATTCATGTCTCTTGCAAGATGAATTTCAGCAGGTTTCACATTGCTTTTGCCAGATGCTTCTTTCGGATCCCCTGGTCCATGCATAACATGACCCATATGAACACCATCATACGGTCCTGGTTTATTTAAAGTTTCCATATACAATCCCTAAGAGGCGCGTGCCGGAATCGAACCGGCGCATAGAAGTTTTGCAGACTCCCGCGTTACCTCTTCGCCAACGCGCCACATATTTTTCCTACTCTTGTTACAAATACCAATCGCTTTCCCCCGCGTTACTCCCGTTTCACGGGACATTGGGTTGTAATTCTCGCGCATCAGAATGTGCTTGAAAACAACCCAAGGGCTCTCCGCCAACGCGCCACATATTTTTCCTACTCTTGTTACAAATACCAATCGCTTTCCCCCGCGTTACTCCCGTTTCACGGGACATTGGGTTGTAATTCTCGCGCATCAGAATGTGCTTGAAAACAACCCAAGGGCTCTCCGCCAACGCGCCACAAGAAAACAAAAATTATTGTACCACACGTTTTGACGGATTACTGGGGAAAAATTAGAGGAATTGTACCTGATTGTTACTTTTGGGGAAGACACACTGTTGTTCCGTTTGCCAACATGTTGCGGGACTGAATCCACATGGCATCGGTTGATCGATACACATAGATATCATCCTGTTTTTGGACATATTCCTGAATTGTTTTTCTTATAGGACACGGATTAGGCATATCAAAAAATACATAGGATATAACGGAAAATCCCCCCAGAACAAGGGTTATCGTAATAAGATGGGTAATGCTCTGCTTCCAGTTCATAAGATACATTGGACAGTACTGGCGGATTATACCGGAAATTTAACAAAAAAACAATATTATAGGATACAATTGAAGATTTATGTATTCTGTTCCGGTTGAAAAGAAGCCCGTTTGACAAGTGTTGGTACCAACAAAGCAACAATTACCATTATGGTACCAAACCCAAAAGCTATCGGTGGCGCCCCAACGGTATCAACCATCGATCCTATTGTGTAGGCAAAAAGAATATATGGTGTGCCTCGGATGAGAGAAATAACCGCCAATGTCGTCGAACGCACTCGAGAGGGTATCTGGCTATTAAAGAAAACGGATAACCGCATATCAAATAACACTGAAA
>CAZERT010000095.1:0-2079 GCA_964515515.1 uncultured Gammaproteobacteria bacterium | reverse complement strand
ATACCAAAAGCGCAAAAGTTGTCGGAGAAGTATTGGGAAAATACCATCCGCACGGAGATTCATCAGTCTATGAGGCTATCGTCCGGCTTGCGCAGGATTTTTCCATGCGGTACCAGCTGGTTGACGGTCAGGGAAACTTTGGTTCCATTGACGGTGATCCGGCAGCTGCCATGCGGTACACCGAATGCCGACTATCAGCCATTTCAGCGGAAATGCTGTTTGATATCGAAAAGGAAACCGTTGATTTTGTTCCTAATTTTGACGGAACGATTGATGAACCGGTGTATCTGCCCGCAAAACTCCCAAATCTTCTGCTTATGGGGTCGGAAGGAATTGCCGTTGGCATGGCAACCAAAATCCCGCCACATAACTTAACTGAAATCATCAATGCACTTAACGCAATGATTACCGGTATGACAATCGAGAAGCAGCCACAAGACGAAGACGGGAAAAAATCACCGTTCCATTTTCCCATAACGCTTGAAGAACTTATGACCCATGTTACTGGCCCCGATTTCCCCACAGCTGGCATGATCTATGACATCGAGCAGATCAGAAGCGCCTATGCCACGGGACGGGGAAAAATCGTTATGCGCGGAAAAGCGGAAATCGAAGAGATCGGAAACGGAAAATCCGCAATTTCAATAACCGAACTCCCGTATCAGGTCAACAAGGCAAATCTCGTTACAAAAATTGCCGATCTTGTAAAAGATAAAAAAGTGGATGGAATTTCTGACCTGCGTGATGAATCTGACCGGCATGGGATCCGGGTAGTGGTGGAACTCAAACGCGATGCACACCCCAAACAAGTGCTTAACAACCTCTATAAATTAACTGATTTACAGACAACGTTTCCGGTTAACATGGTCGCGCTTGTTGATAACACGCCGCAAACCTGTACGCTTAAACTCATCCTTGAAGAATATTTAAAACACCGCGAAACCGTCATCCGACGACGGAGTGAATTTGAACTTCGGGAAGCAAAGAAACGCGAGCATATCCTTGAAGGACTCAAAATTGCCGTTGACCACATCGATGAAGTCATCCGGATTATCAAAAAAAGCAAAGATGCTGATGATGCACGCAAAAACCTTATGGGAACATTCAAATTGTCCGAAATCCAAGCAACGGCTATTTTGGATATGCAGCTTCGCCGTCTTGCGGCACTCGAGCGAGAAAAGATTGAGGATGAACTTGCCATGATCCGCGAGACTATTGCCTACCTGGAAGACCTGCTTGCCCATCCGGAAAAAATATTTTCCGTCATATCCGAAGAACTGAAAAAACTCAAGGAAAAATACGGCGATACCCGCAAGACGAAAGTCTATAAGAGTAAGGTTGGCGAATTTTCCGAAGAACAACTTATTCCCAATGAAGATACGATTATCACCATGAGCCGGTCAGGCTATATCAAACGGGTCGGAAAAAATACGTTTAAAACACAGGAGCGCGGTGGAAAAGGCGTCATCGGCATGACAACAAAGGAAGAAGATGCCATCGATACCGTCGTCTCGGCCCAAACACATGACAACCTCCTGTTTTTCACTGACAAAGGGAAAGTGTATCAGGTGCGCGCGTGGGATCTTCCTGAAGGATCACGCCAATCCAAAGGACAAGCAGTCGTCAACGTCATCAATACGGAAACCACTGAACGGGTAACGTCCATGCTTGCATACAGCCTCAAACGCCAGGAACAAAAAAGCCAGGACATCAATTATATCGTCATGGCAACAAAGAAGGGGATTGTCAAAAAAACAAAACTTACCGAGTATGAAAACATACGACGCAACGGGTTACTTGCTATTAAACTGGAAGCGGGAGACGAGCTCATTTGGGCAAAACTGACCAGCGGTCACGATGAAATATTGCTTGTAACCTACGAGGGAAAATCCATCCGGTTTAACGAAGACGAAGTCCGATCAACTGGACGGGATACCATGGGGGTACGCGGAGTACTTCTTGGAAAAACCGACCATCTTGTATCAATGGATATCATTACCGCAGAAAACAAAACGTGTGAATTTCTCACCGTCATGGAAAAGGGGATTGGCAAAAAAACGGCAATTGCCGACTTCCCCA
>CAZERT010000094.1:0-2103 GCA_964515515.1 uncultured Gammaproteobacteria bacterium | reverse complement strand
GGCAAAAGCACTACGGAAATTACGTCATCCTTCCCGATCAAAGAAGTTGAAGGACTATTTAGAGTAACGGGATTTAAAAATGCTCCAGCCACGTTTGACGTGGCAAAAGCACTACGGAAATTACGTCATCCTTCCCGATCAAAGAAATTAAAAGATTATCTCGAATAATTCCCAACCACCCCTTGTCCTTCTCGTTTTTCCCATGCACAATAGAATGCATGAGTGGAACTAAAATTATTGCCACAATCGGACCGGCAAGCGAATCGGAAGAATCGTTATTGGCACTTATTCAGGCCGGTGCAACACTGTTTCGGTTTAATCTCAAACACAATTCACCCGATTGGCACAGAATGGTGATTGGTCGTCTTCGGGAGGTATCGAAAACCCATTCCCAACCCATTGCCATCATTGCCGATATTCCCAATAGGGAATCCATCCCTCAGTGGTTGGATGAGCTTAAGGACAACCAACTTGAATATGTTGCACTGTCGTTTATAAAATCCGTTGATGACGTATTGGCGCTTCGTGACGAACTTACAAAACGCTCAAATCCGGCACGCATCATCGGGAAAATCGAAACGAATGAAGCGCTCTCTTATGTGGAGGAAATTATTCATGAATCCCATGCTGTGATGGTGGCGCGAGGTGATCTTGGTCGCGCGCTTCCCATTGAAGAAGTACCGTATTATCAAAAGCGTATTATTACCCGTTGTCTTGAGGTTGGGAAACCTGTGATTACTGCAACTGAAATGTTGGAAAGCATGATAGAAAATCCAACTCCCACACGTGCGGAAGTTTCCGATGTGGCAAATGCCATGTATGACTGGACGGACGCGGTCATGCTTTCTGCGGAGACTGCCATTGGGAAACATGCAGTGGATACGGTATCGGTGATGAAACGTGTTGCAACGTTTACGGATGATAAACGGCCAGGACCGAAGCTTTCATATTCAACAAAGAATCAAACGGATGCACTAACGCTTGCGGCACATGATCTTGCCCGCCAACGGGTGATTGAAGAACAGCGGATTAAAGCATTTATCGTTATCACAACAACGGGTCAAACGGCACAATCGCTTTCACGTCTCCGGCCATATATCCCCATCATTGCCGTAACACCGCAAGAATTGGTGCGCAATCAACTCCACTTGCTTTGGGGGGTCATGCCGATTGTGTATGAATTAAAGGAAGGGGAGCGGGAAGTGGAAATTAACCACCTTCGAGAAACACTCCTTTCATCATCGCTTGTTTCCCACGGGGAGCATGTCATCTTAATCTACGGCAATGAGGTTGGTGTTGCGGGAAACACCAATGTCCTTCGCATCGAAACGATATAAATTACGATGGGTCCGTTTTGATTGTCGAAAGCAGTGCGGTTAACCGCTTCAAATGCGCTTCCTCTTCGGCAAGAATTGCACCGATAATTGGTTTAAAGTTATCCGTAAATACATGCGACATTTGCGTGTATGCGGCAATGGAGGATACTTCTGTATGAATGCCTATCTGGATTGCTTTTTGAAGAAGTGATGTATCTAAAATATCCATAGGTGGTTTAAATGCCAGCTCCTGCATTTCCAGAATTCCTTTTTTCATTTCGGCAACGATATCAATGGCATATTCCTGTTCTTGATCCACTTTTCCGATTTCATCCGCCATTGAGCGAAAAACTTTTTCGTGTTCAAATTCCTGTTGGGCCAAATAGGTAAATATTTTTTTCGTATCCTCCGACGGAACAACCGCCGCAAGGCTTGTATAAAACGATTGCCCCGCGACTTCGTTTTCGGCGGCCAAGGTTAATATTTGTGATGGGGAAAAATAGTATGCCATATATCCGTAGGGTATCATGTTTTTGGTAAAAGAAGAACAAAACACTGTTGAATGGAAGAAATACGCGCTACACTGGATATATATGAAATATATTCTTATTACGTTTATCAGCATTATCGTATTAGGCGTTGCGGGGTATTTTGGATATCAGTACCTTCTCCGGTCGTCCGGAGAAACCCAGCTCCAGTCGGGTAACACTTCGTCGGAGCAACCGGTAAAAATAACGACAGTGGAGGGTATACTGATAAAGATTCCGAATCCAAAAGATGATTATAC
>CAZERT010000093.1:0-2147 GCA_964515515.1 uncultured Gammaproteobacteria bacterium | reverse complement strand
GTATTAACGGATGCATGTTTGTCCGGCAAAGAAGATCGGTTGCTCGGACTGAAAGAAAACGTTATAATCGGACGACTGATCCCTGTAGATCAGCAACGGGCGATGGCCAACGGATAATAGTATGCCAACAATCAATCAACTGGTCCGACATGGACGAAAAACAAAAATGAAGAAAATCAAGGCAACGGCCTTGCGGAAATTTTTTAACTCAAAAATCCGCAAATCAAAAACGTTGCCGGCACCGTTTAAACGCGGCGTGGTTACGGTTGTCAAAACAATGACGCCGAAAAAACCAAATTCCGCACTTCGGAAAATTGCCCGTGTGCGTCTGTCAAATAAACAGGAAGTCACGGCATATATTCCGGGTATCGGTCATGAACTTACGGAACACGCCATCGTGCTTGTCCGCGGCGGTCGTGTACCGGATCTTCCGGGTGTGAAATATCACATCGTTCGTGGAAAATTCGATGCAGCCGGTGTCGTCAATAGAAAACAAGGCCGAAGCCGCTATGGTACAAAGAAAACCGCAACTGGCCCGGTAGCAGCAAAGGCAAACTAAGGAAAAAACTATGAGAGCAAAACGAATTACCAAACCACTCGCACAACCGGATCCGGTATACGGAAACAGACTCCTTACACGGTTTATAAATCGTGTGATGAGAAACGGCAAAAAAACTGTTGCTCAGGGGGAAGTTTACCGCGCACTGGACATCATTAAGGAAAAAGGTGAAGACCCGATGAAGGTTTTTGAAACGGCAATCAACACCGTTGGTCCGAAAACGGAAGTAAAATCCCGCCGCGTTGGTGGTGCATCATATCAGGTTCCCATGGAAGTCCGTGGTGATCGTCGTGTTGCACTTGCCATCCGCTGGATTGTTACATTTGCAAACAAACGGCCAAATCGGGAATTTAAAACATTTGCCAATAAATTAGCGGTGGAACTTTTGGAAGCATCAAAAGGTCAGGGCGAAGCAATCAAAAAACGCGATGTCGTTCACCGCATGGCAGATGCCAACAAAGCGTTTGCACACTTCAAGTGGTAAGCTTTACGCAGGGACTCCAAAAAGTTTTCCGTCGGAATAGGAAGTAACTTTCACGGTGTGAAGCGTTCCTCCATCAATAAGATTTTCCATGGCAATCTCGATTGGTACTTGATTCCACAATAGCGCTTCCTGATAGGTAGCACTTCGTCGCTCCAGAACTAATGCAGGTCCGGTTTTTCCGATTATTGATGTTGCAAAATCCGCAAATTTTTTTATAGATAATGTAAGCAGCTGTTCAGAACGCCGCTTGGAAATGTCCTGGGGAACGGACCCTAGGGTTTTTTCCATTTCAACAGCGGTCGTTCCGGGTCGGGGAGAATAACGGAATACATGAAATCGGGCAATGCTGCTGCTTCGTAAATATTCATACGTCGTTTCAAATTCATCATCCGTTTCACCGGGGAATCCCACAATCACATCGGTGCCGATGAATGTGTCAGGAGCAATGGTTTTTAATTTCTCCATGAAAGTCCCAAGTTTTTCAATATCATACTGTCGGTTCATTCGGGCAAGTGTTGACTGGCATCCCGACTGTATGGGAATGTGGAAAAAGCGTACAAACCGCGGGTTTTGTGAAAGTGTTTTGTAATACTCAAGAAACTCATCGGTCATAGACCACGGGTGAATGGAACCAAACGATAGCCGGGAAACGGGTGTCTTGTCCAAAACGGATTGGATAAGCGATATCAATGTTTCCCCAGTATCCTTCCCAAATGCTTCCGTATTAATGGCGGCAAGGGTAACATCCGTAATCTTCCCATCCATTCCCCGGATTTCCGTACAAATAGCATCAATCGTTTTGGAAACCGGTTTTCCGCGAAGGTACGGAACAATACAATAGGAACAAAACCGGTGGCAGCCGTCCTGAATTTTCACCATCGCCCGCCCCGATCCGCCAAATTTATCCGGTGAATATTCCCTAGTGTAAATACCTCCATCCGTCTTCACCAGTTCGCAAACAATATCGGCAACATCGCGTTTTTTCTCGTTGGGAACAAGCTGAATATGACCCGCAATACTTTCCTCATCCCGTATCCACCGTGTCGCTGCACACCCCGTCACAACAATGGAAGCATTCGGGTGTTTTTTCCGGAGTTGGTAAAT
>CAZERT010000092.1:0-2194 GCA_964515515.1 uncultured Gammaproteobacteria bacterium | reverse complement strand
GGGCAGGTAACAATATTAAACGGAAAATTAGAATCTATTTTATCCCTTGCACCGCTTAAAAAAACTCCCGCATCACATCTTGCCCAGCTAGCTGCACTCACGCCCGTTGGTATACGGATTGTGCAGCTTGAGTATGATGACAGCAAACAGCTCTATACCATTTCCGGTACTGCATCGGATCGGGCAACACTGCTTGCTTTCCGTAATGCGCTCGAAACATCAAAAAAATTTACGAAAATCGTATTACCGTTGAGTTCCCTGGAAACGGAGGCAAATACTGATTTCTCGATGAGTTTTGTGGGGGTAAGCACATTATGAAACCAAGGATTACCCGCCCATCACGTACTGGTATGACGATTTTTTGGATTATATCGGGAGTTGTGTTGTGTACGACCGTCATTTTGCTTCCGGTGATTTCTTCCCAACGGCAGTCGATTGTATTGCTCGGGAATGAAATTAAGGCACTCCAAAGCGATACGGAGCTTATTGGAATTTCAAAGGAGATATTCGGATCACAGCAGTCAAAAATTGATGCAATATCCCGTGCCTTCCCGGATGAGGAAACAATAGTTCAGTTTATTGGTGAGCTTGAATCGATTTTGAAAGCCGATACTATTGAAAATAAATTTCAGATGACGGATGCGCCGATTACGGAATCCGGAAAACAGTATTTGCTTTATACCGTAAGCGGGAAAGCGGAATTTGGGAAGTTTACAAAATTGCTCTCGGATATTGAAAAGATGCCGTATCTTACGCATATTCCATCAATTTCACTCCGGACTCCGGACGGGTTGGCAAAAACGGTAGAGTATTCGTTTCTTATGAAAGTCTATGTTAAAAACCCATTCTCAATCAGGTAAACAGGTGACAGTATCCATGGCAGTCTGGATTGGCCTTGCAGTGGTGCTGTGCATTGTATGTTTTTTTCTTATTCCGATGCCATCCTGGGGAAATATTCCTGCCAAAACAACGGTTTCTTCCCCAACACGGGCGTTTATCGATACACAAAAAATTGACAAGGTATACAAAATACTTGTCCCTGATTGACAAGTACCCGTATGCCTTGATACGCTGAAATTGAGCACGAGAAACGGTGGTTTCCCAGTGCATACTGAGAGGAGGTGATTCTGATGTTCAGAATGATGAAACACGGTGTACGCCGCGGTTTTACCCTCATCGAACTGTTGGTGGTAATCGGTATTATCGGAATTCTAGCTGCCGTCGTTTTGGTTGCAGTCAACCCGGCGCGGCAATTCGCATCTGCCCGTGACACACAACGGAAATCTGATTTATACGCAATGACCCAGGCAGTCTATCAGTATGCGGTTGAGAATAACGGGAATCTACCGGTAGAAATTACGGATACTGCGACGAATGTTGGCACAGGTGCAAATCTTATTAATCTTGAGCCGATTTTGTCGCCTCGGTATATTGCAGCCATTCCGGTCGATCCTTCAACAGGAACGACAGTGGATACGCAGTATATAATTTTCAGGGATGCAAATGGTCGTGTTGTGGCATCTGCCGCAAGCGAGCTTAATCCCGGAACCTATATTACCGTTGTTCGGTAATAGGTGAATGGTAAAACTTTTTATAAACAGCAAGTCCTCCCGAAAGGGAGGATTTGTTTTTTTGTCCAATACCGATACACTGGATGGGGACCACCCAGAAGGATTATGAATAAAGGCAAAAATACTCGGCTTATCGCTTTGGTTGTTGTATTGTTTGTTGGGATATTGGCACTTATCATTCTTCTTCTTACCCGAATTGGATCAGGCTATCAAAAAAGTATATCGTCAGTTGAACAAAACAAAACCAGTGCGCCGGTTAACTACAGGACGGTAAAAAATGTACGGAAAATAACCGTTCATGATCAAAAAGGAAACGGCTGCATGGAAATTACCCCTGATGGGGTAGTCAGGAAATATTCCGTGTGTGGAGAAAAGTTGGAATCCGCAGACCGCCTACGTGATCCTAAAAATATCATCAAATTATTCCGCAAAATCTCCGAGCGTGATTGGGCAACTACCACACCGCCACCATCGGCAAATATCCTAAAACTGACGTTTGAAAACGAAGATGGTACAACGGATTATTATTATGTGGTAATTGATGACCAGGATGATACGGATATTGCCGATGTGATTGAAGATATTACGGAAGATATTCCGCCGCAATCCTCATCACCGACACC
>CAZERT010000091.1:0-2194 GCA_964515515.1 uncultured Gammaproteobacteria bacterium | reverse complement strand
GCCATTTATAACTCCGCCGGTATTGCCGTGTACCTCACCCCAGCGCCGCATACTGTTCCCAATCTGCTTACTTCATGGTGTGAATTCATCAATTCCTCATCCGATGATCCCCGCTGTATGGCGGCAGTTGCCCATATCTGGTTTGAAAAAATCCATCCCTTCCTGGATGGAAACGGTAGGGTGGGCAGGCTTGTCAGCTACGCAATCCTGAAAAAACACGGATGTGATTTTGGTGGTTTCGTTCCGATTGAACGATACATCGATACCCACAGGGATAGCTACTATGCATTCCTGGGAAAAGACGTGCAGGACGTGACGGATTTTGTGGATTTTTTCCTCAAGGCGCTTTTGTATCAGGCACAGGAATCACTTGCGGAAATAAAAAAGCCAAAGAAGGAAAATAAATATAACCTTATTCCCCGTCAACAGGAAATTGCGTTCCTTATCCGTGAACAGCATGGTATGACGTTTAATGCCATAGAACGCCGGTTTTTGAGAGTTGCCAAACGGACGCTTCACTATGATCTGCGTGAACTGCAAAAGAAAGGTATCATTAAAAAACTGGGGGCAACCCGTGGCGTGGTCTATGTTCCGAATGAATAAAAATCTGGTATACCATTTTCTATGATTCCCAAAATTCGATTAGTTCAGGCAAAAACAATCTTCACAAAATCCGGCCTTCCCGGGTCCGATTGGGTCATCAATCCGTATAATGGTTGTTTGTTTGGATGCATGTATTGCTACGCCGCCCAAATTGCCCGCTGGAAGCATCCCGATGAAGTGTGGGGTACCTATGTTGATGTGAAGGAAAATGCTCCGGAAATTTTACACAGCGAATTGGAAAAACTGTACAAAAAAACGGGTACAAAGGATTTTGGTTCAATATTTTTTAGCTCCGTCACGGATCCTTACGTTGGTGTGGAAGCAAAATATCACAAAACCAGGCAGTGTCTGGAAGTGCTTGCGGATTTTGGCTATATGGGGAGCATCTCCCTTCAGACAAAATCACCCCTGGTAACCCACGACATCGATATTCTTAAAAAACTCCATAACGTCCAGATTGGCTTTACTGTCACAACGCTAGATGATGCAGTTTCACGGTTTTTGGAAGTTGGCGCACCACCGGTAAGTGCGCGGATAGCGGCACTCAAAACGCTTCATGACGCAGGTATTTCCACCTATGCATTTGTCGGTCCGCTGTTGCCACATGCTATCAATACTCCGAAAAAAATCACCCAACTGCTGGATACTTTAGAAGATGTTGGTGTGCATGAAGTATGGTTTGAACATATTAATCTTAGTCCCAAAATTAAGGAGCGTCTTTTTACGTACCTTCAAAAGAATTCCCCGGAACTCATTGCTGATTTTAATCTTGCAAACACTCAAGGATACCGGGATCAGTTGGACAGCATGATTTGGGATGCAATGAAGGGAAGGAACATAACCATGGGTCTTGGAAAAGTCATCCATCACCAATCATTGCCGAAAAAGAAATAAACACTAACCATGATTGTTCACATCCTCGCAAAAACTAAATCCACAAAAACAGGTGTCACAAAACTTCAAGATGGCACGCTGGAAGTCCGTGTGCATGAATCACCAATCGATGGGAAGGCAAATGATGCCATTGCCCGTCAACTTTCGGATTACATTCATGTTCCGGTTTCCCATATTCGCCTTGTTCGCGGTCAGCGTTCAAAGCAAAAAACGTTTGAAATTCTTCTGTGACACAGATCACTTTTCCATACACGGTTTCATGATACATAGAAGATGTATGGATACCCGTTATCGTACAGACGTAAAAAATTAAACACCGCCGATAATGGCGGTTTTTTGTATAAGGGGGAGGTGAAATATATATGAAGCGATTTCTCTTAATGATTCTTTTTTTCGTAAGTCTTGCCTTGTTGCCATATAGCGTGTATGCACAAAACTTAATCCAAAACGGAAGTTTTGAAACGCCAGTGGTAACCAGCTCGGAGAATTGGCAAATTTTCACCGGAGATCAGGTTGCTCCGTGGATTGTTGAAGGAACACCGGATGGAAGTGAGCCCGAACATGCTCTGGAGTACCAAAAAAATGATATCTACCTTGGTTCAACGGCAAAAGATGGCGTTCAATATGTGGAACTGGATGGCTACTATCCGGTAACGCTTAGTCAATCCATTCCAGCATGTTCAACAGGGAAATACCA
>CAZERT010000090.1:0-2198 GCA_964515515.1 uncultured Gammaproteobacteria bacterium | reverse complement strand
GGCGCAAATCCCTTATCGAGTATTATCACCAAAAAGGCCGCCCGTTTCTTTTTTCTACCGGCTTGTCCATCCCCGCAACGGCGGCAATGATTGCTTGCATACAAGAATTATCAAAATCTGACAAACTGGTGAAAAAAGTATGGGACAATGCCGCGTATCTTAAGGCAGGGTTTACCAAGCTTGGATTTGATACAGGCCATAGCGAAACACCGATAACACCGGTGATGATCGGGGATGAAACGAAGGCAAAGGAATTTTCTGCCGCATTATTTAAAGAAAAGGTATTTGCAACTCCCATAAAATTCCCGATGGTTGCCCTTGGGAAGGCCCGGATTCGCGTGATGCCTTCTGCTGCGCATAGCAAAAAAGATCTTGATTTCGGACTTACCGCATTTGCTAAAGTCGGACGGAAATTAGGAATTATTGGAAAATAATCCCTAGTTTTTCGGTTTATTGGCTCGTGGGGTACAATAGTGGTCATGAACCGATGGGTATATATTCTTCTTGGGGTTGTGCTGTTTTTCATCGGCGGAATTTGCGGTATTGTGCTTTCCCGCTTTACACTTCCATGCCAGATCGTATCTCCACTTGGGTCTTTTGGAAAACAAGCTGTGCGTCCGTTGGATGACTATACGATCGATGCGTTATCCAAACGAGAGTTTACCCCGCAACCGATTACTTTTGAAAATCCCATCGCAACGGAGTCGGGATTTGTGGTACAGTCGTTTTTTTATTACCTCGGCACAAAGCGGGTCAGCGGTCTTGCCCATATTCCCATGACCGCTCAGTCGCAAAAAATGCCCGTGATTGTACAGATTCGGGGGTTTGTGGACCCCACAATCTACGAGCAAGGGGTTGGAACCAAACGAAGCGCAGAAGTTTTTGCAAAGAATGGATTTGTATCCCTTGCTCCGGATTTTTTGGGATACGGGCTATCGGATGGTCAATCCACTGATGTGTTTGAAGACCGATTCCAAACATATACGGCGGTCCTTCAGCTATTGGCAGATATATCCACTATTCCTTTTGTGGATCCGGAGCGTGTTTTTTTGTGGGGACACAGTAATGGCGGGCAAATTGCCCTTTCAGTTCTTGCAATTACAGGGAAGCCCATTCCATCGGTTCTTTGGGCACCGGTTACAAAACCGTTTCCCTATAGCATTTTGTATTACACCGATGAGTTTGATGACTTGGGGAAGGAGTTGCGTAGACGACTTGCCATTTTTGAAGCGCAGTATAATACGGACTTGTATTCATTTACCAAATACATCAGTCGAATTACTGCCCCGATTCAACTCCACCAGGGGAGTCAAGATGATGCGGTTCCACTTGTCTGGAGTCAGGAATTTGTAAAAGTTTTACAGGAGAAAGAAAAACAAGCAGAATTGTTTGTGTATCCGCAAGCAGATCACAATTTGTCTGATGGAGCTTCGTCATGGAAAATGGCAGTGACCCGTTCTGTTAATTTTTTTATGAATCAATAAAACAGGAGAAAATAATATATTATTTATTTGGTTCTAATATATTTCTTAACAATACTCTTGCTGCGGAGATGATTTGAACTCTATCTTTATGTTTTTCTTCAGGTGGAAGCAAATCCCAAGGCATCATTACTGGTCTGGTTTCTCGTCCCCGAAACGGTTGCCCTGCTGCCCAAGTCATGTGTGCCAACCTGCTCATGAGCATTCGAATTTTTGGAGTATCTTTATCTTGAGTAATTGCAGTTAGTATTTGTTGGGCACAAAATTGGTTATCTTGATTATCTCCAGCGATTACTCCCAGACCCAGGGAGACTGAGTAAAAACCCGCTAAATTCATTGCAAGTTTTTGTTGAGCGGTATTAAATATTTGTTGCTGATCTGGTGTTTTTGTTTCCGTTGATAAGAGGATTTCTTTTTCTTCATCTGAAAATAGTGGTCGTTGAAGCCATTCATCAATAGATTCATTTGTTTCTTTTCTTTTTGAGATTTCATGTAAACGGTATGCTTCGTCACACGCAGATGCAATTTCAATAAGAAATGGTTTATTTGTCATCAATTTTTTAAGTCTTGAAAATAATTCTTCGTTTGTTAAAGGTTCTTGTATTGATATTTCGTCAAAAGGCTGTGGTTCAGTCATATATACTAAATGTACCATATACTTCACAAAAAATCCCCCGAAGGGGATTTTTTGAAGACGTCGTTTCCGCCTAAGTTATT
>CAZERT010000089.1:0-2372 GCA_964515515.1 uncultured Gammaproteobacteria bacterium | reverse complement strand
AAAATGGAACCATATACACTATGGAAAATTTTGTAAACGGAAAGCGCAGTGCTTCTCCGGCAAGTGGAAATACTTCCTGAATTTTTTCAAAAATTGCAGGATTTGGTGGCGTTCCGGAAAGAAGCATCCATATACCGAGTGCCCAGATAGGAAGAAGGGCAATCCCGCGCCAGTTTTTGGTTTTTATGCTCCACCCAATCCCAAAAAGAGATAGAGCAAACACGCTATAGCCAATAGCAGGTACCAGTGGATTGGCAAGATGTTCTTTCCAAACCTTCATCATGTCCACATGGCCATTTTTAGAATCGTCGTAAATCGTCCAATCAAAGAGAAAGTTTTTTAAAATTGCAGCATTTTCAATGGTTCCGAATGATTGGTTTTTTACAAACGCTTCAGGTGAAAATAATTGGTTAACTTTTGACTCCCGGATTTCCTGTCCATGAGTAACGGTTGCATAGATGTTGGGAAGAAGCCAATAGGCGTTAGTGGCAAGAATAATACATAGCAGGACGAAACCACGACGAAGCGCGTGTTTCCATTGTCTTTTTTGAAGCAATATATACATACAAAGAAAACACAGGAAACTCATGAACAACGCATAAAATTGGGTTGCCGCATATGCCTGCGATCCCGCCAGAAAGGTAGTGACGCCAAATGTAACAAACCATCGTTTTTGTGGGCGTTCAAGCGCTTTATATGCAGAAAAAAGTATCCACGGAAGGAATGCATATAATACGGCAAACATTTCAAACGGTACAATAAAATGCTGGAGTGTTCCCAGATTAAATAGATAGGCAAGTCCGGCAAGAAACCCGCTGATGGTTTGTATTGATTTTTTCTCTGCGACGTGAGTTGCAAGGAAGTACACTCCGATTGGTCCAATAAGGAGGCATGAAAAGAAAAATATATATCGGAGTGTTTGCAATGGAAAAACGAAAGAAAGCAACCATAGATATATCACTCGCGGAAGCTCGGCTATGTGGGAATGAATGGCAACGGCACCAAGCCCCTGATCGGTGCGCCATACGCCATGCAATATCCGTTCAAATGCAAGTGAAATATTAAATTCAGGATGAAGAGTATCCCACCCGGAAAGGAAGGTACTGGGTGTATAGTTTGCAATGCAAAGTATTACGGAAATCAGGATGAGTATTCCGACAAGCCAATGGGATCGAAAGCGGAACAAAAGCCGCATAAAAGCAGATGGGGAAGGGTGATGTATGTGTTGGTGTTCCATAGGCAGATGGTAATAAAAACGCTTCGCATATCTATCATACGCGAAGCCGGGTATTTGGTGTATCGTATTGTTTTGTAGTTCAAAAGATAACTCAGTATCTTCTGGACAACAAAACAAGGCACACAGGGGTGTGAAAAATCAAACGTCTCACGACGAAAGATCCTTGTTTATGTTGAGACCCATATGGGTCGGGAATTACGCCAGTAAGGCAAAATCAATAGCATCGGCTATCCGAAATCGCTTGTCCAAAACAGTATAGGCTTTTTAGTCGTCTCAGGTTTTACCCCAATCGACAGCCACTGAATTGGAACACCGTTTCGGGTCCGGAGAGAGCAAAGGCTCTCAGCCATGATTTGTTACCTAAGGTGGCTCCCGACCCTTCCGGATCGCGCACATGGTTACGGCTTAACCGTCATCTCAGCGATGCCGAGAATCTGGTTTCCGCTGATCACAACAATTTTGTTCACGACGCCGTTTGTGCATCCTTTCGGATTGCTGCAATTGGCGCCAGCATTGTTGATCCCGGCGGGATTCAGACTCGTGACCATGTTCATCATGTTGGCGTCCACATGGGACATCAATCCCCACATGGCAACATGAAGAGTGTCCCCGTTCCAGTATCGGCCATTCAGCGTGAATCCATGCTGGATTGTCACGTTGTCAAACGATGCGGTTACATCGCCAACATTAAATATGGCGATGGCGCAACCGACATCTTTTGTGGCGGTACAGGAAACGAACCCAAGATCGTAGTCTGCCGTGATGAGCAGGTATTCTCTGGCAGCAACTACGATACCGCAAGGTTGAACCTGGCAGTGGTTCCGTTCGTCGAGCCCATACTCCAAGCCGTCTGTAGCCTTGAACCCAACCACGGTATTATCCACATTTGGGAATTTTGGCCAGCTGGCGGGCTGAGGGTCCTTCAGGTTTTTATACCACCCCTTCTGTTGGTCGGTTACCCCATTGTAGAGAGTGACCTTCCAGCTTCCGGTGGTGAAGGATTCCTTCACAGGCGGGACATCAGGCTTGCCAGGTTCGGCAGTTTTTACAGTGGTCGGCTGCGGGGTTGGGTTTCCAACCTGGGAAGTCGGTTGGGGGGTTTGCGTCGGGCCACCCGGATTAGCGGGGCTGGTTG
>CAZERT010000088.1:0-2405 GCA_964515515.1 uncultured Gammaproteobacteria bacterium | reverse complement strand
TCCGCCAAACCCCACCGGGCTATACGTATCTTTTGGGAAGCGGCTACCTTCCCGATTACTACCAATACCTTTCCTGGATACGAAGTGGTATGGACAAACACATCCTGCTTACCTCCAAACTCAGCGAACTTCCCACAACGCCGGTTCTGATGCACCCCTTATTTCTTCTCACGGGCCACGTTGCCCGAATAGTTCATACAACACCCTACTCTGCCCTTTTTGCTTTGCGGATCGTATCCACTGTAATCTTTTTTGTCTCTGTTCTGGCTGTTGCCAAAAAAATCCTTGCGAAACCCACTCATATCGTACTATTCCTTGTGGTATTCCTGACCGCTGGAAGCCTTTATACGAAGGAAGGACAATCCATTCTCTATCCGATCCCATGGTTTACGGGATTTACTGCACTTGGAAAATTCATCCTTCCGCCCCATCACCTCCTGGCGCTTGCTTGCATCATGGGAATTATTCTGTTGCTGGACAAACAACACACAACCAAAGGATTTCTTCTTCCCCTCCTAATGCTTGGTTCTATTGGATTCCTCAATCCCTCTATCTTGTTTGTTGCCTACTGCGTCCTGCTTCCGGGGATTTTACGCTCGCTTTATAAAATGGCACAAACCAAAACCATCCGCCTTTCACCCGCTATTATCCTTGTGCTGTGTACCATTCCCATTCTTGCCTATAACCAATACCTCTTTGCCACAACCGATCCCTGGAAACTCATGTACGAACTCATGAAGAATTTCCGTCCGCCAGTTTCATTCCTAGACTATATCCGCTCTCTGGGGCTTGTATTTCCCATATCTCTGATTGTCCTGGCACTGAAAAAATCATGGAAAAATATGCATATTCTTTCACTTCTTTCCTGGGTATTTATCCCGATCTTCCTTTTCCCGCTTCTGGGAACGCTCATTCCCATGAATGAATCCCGGCTGTTTCAGATGTATCAGCTTATTCCACTTTCCGTCCTTGCAAGCCTCGTACTTTCAACCGCTTTTGAATATGTTTCTTCCCATATTCCGCGGGTATTACCATCTTTCCTATATGCCGTTTGCATCACTGGCATAATCATATTCTCATATATCCCCATTCATGCTTCATGGAAAGAAAATCAAAGTTTGACTTCATGGAATAATTACGCGCTCTTTGCAACCCAAGACATGATGAACACGTACCGGTTTTTAGCCTCCCAGAACAATGATGATGTCGTAGTTGCCGGTGAAACGGTAAGCCTGATTGTGGCGGCCCTCACACCACACCGCGTGCTTCTTGGACGTGATGATACGGTCAGAAACTATTACGAACGAAGGGCGGAAATTTTTGATTTCCTCAATGGAAAACTTTCAAAACAAGAGCTCCAATCATTCCTGGAAAAATTCCGCGTCCGCTATACCGTCTTTGGAATCGATACCTACCCCTGGTCTGCGGTACCCTACCAATCCTACGGTGTGGTTGAAAAACAAACAAATATAGGCCAAATAACAATTATTGAGTGGAAACGATAAAAAGACTCCTTCAACAATCCAAACCCTTGCTCAATTTTTTGTCTTCATATATAATTATAGGCTCTATGGGAATTGAAGAAGAAAAATTACACCTTGTTGGTGCTGAAACGGTTCATTCAAGAACCTTTTTTGTGCAATATCCAGCTAATTATTCACCGAATAAACAAATCTTTGCTATGCCAACATGGCTCGTACAAGATACTGACTCTCATATTCCAACTATGGCCCTTATCGTTTTACCTGATGGGAAAAATGTAAATGAAGTTTTGCATGCAGATAGGGTATATACCATTGATTATTCATCATGTGCTGGGGGTATTACCTTTGATAATAAACAAGTACGAACGGCAAAGGGTACACTGATTTTTTCGGGATTAAATAGAATGCATTTCAAGGATTTTACCTTCACATTCACGGATGGTTCAACAATGACAGAATCTTTATCCGCTCCACCGCCTTTACTCATGAACACAATGATTACGGAGCATCTTCCTACATAATTTCTTCCTCTTAAACCCATTAAATATTTATTGCTTGCGAATCGTATTGCGTAATTCTACCTATCCAATAAAGTCCATGAATCGGTCTATACAGATAGGACAAATCGAAGCGTTTCCAGTATATACTTATACTTTCTTTCAATCTTACAACGCCACACAAAGAACAGACGTTTTACCTACCATTCCACCCCTAAAAGATCTGTATAATAGGTTCATCTATGGTTTCCGTTGCCATTAGCGCACTCATTCTCCTTTATGCCGGGTTGAATTTTGCCCACGTCTTTGACGGATTTTTCCATATTCCCGGCAATACTATCTATCTTGGAATCAGCCATTGGTATGAAGATTATCTCTACTACGTCTCCCAGGTTACCCAAGGAATGACGGGAAAAAACCTTGT
>CAZERT010000087.1:0-2425 GCA_964515515.1 uncultured Gammaproteobacteria bacterium | reverse complement strand
GCACGAACTCAGGCTGGTTTGGAACGAATTGACGGACGGGGAAAACTTCAAAATCCTGAACCGCTGCACCGATCGCTTGCAGATCAGGCACTTCGTGCAGCTGGCAATGATCCGGTTGCACAAAAGTATCTTCAGGATACGGTACTTGGAAAAACAGGTGCGGATTTTGAAACAGCGCTTGTTGATTTCCTGCAAAAACCATTAGGAGGGGAACCCGGCGGAGAAGCTCTGGGAGCTGTTCAACGACATTTGCGGGAGAGGATCTCTGCAGCAAACAGTATCCTTAATCAACTTGCCCAAATTCCCGGGATTGATTATGCGGTGCAAGGTGGAAGGATCGTGCTTGCGGAGGGCGGTGCAATCTCCGGACGTACCCCATCACGTGCGTTTGATTCACTGGCGCTTGAGTATATTGGAACCGATGTTATGAAAAGCCGTGGTATAGATGCACAGGTTGATCTTGGCCAGGTTTCCGTAACTCAGACAAGCGTGAGCACAAATTACGCCCGGTTCCTGCAGAATTTTGAACAAATTTATGGATTTACCGGAACCCCCGATTATGTACGGCAGCAATTTGACCGGATTTATGGGATGAAATTAACAACAGGGGGTATATCCCAATCTGAATTTGTATTGGGGTATAAGGTATTAGCCGATGGTACAGTCATTCCCGCTGGACCGGGGGCCGTAAAACACCCTGTGTCTATTGTTGGCGGGGGAACAACGATTGATGAAGTGAGTGCACAATGGACCAAAGCAAGAGCTGCCCGAGCTGCAAAACCCGGTGCTGTCCCGTCATCCATTGAACATCTTATTATTGCAGATCCCAGTGCAGCCCCAGATGAATATATTGCAATGGCTCGCCGGAATAAACCGGATGCAGATATTTTGGTAAATGATCCCAATGGTCAACATTATATTTTGAAAAAAGACGGGACGACGAAAATTATGTTGGTAGATGAAATGGCAAAAATTGTTGATAAAGACGGGAACCCCGTTTACAAAGATGTAAAAGATTTTATCAATAATGAACTTGCGCTCTATAGGAAAAATACGGAGGCTATCGACCATGGAGTGGTTCCGGAAAGGTCCACGGAACTTGTGCAGATCTATACCTACGGACAGCATTACGGTGTTGATCGTGTAACACTTCAAAGTGAACCATTTTTAGTTGTGGCAAGTGATAAGACATCCATGACCGATGCACTTCAGGCTATCGGTCGAGACCGTGGTATGAATGGAAAGAGCGCAATCAATGCATATTCCGATATGACTGTTGTCTATCGGGGGGTAGATGCAGGAGATGTTATTGCTCCCGATGTTATGGCAAAAACCCTCAAAACTAATGAAAATATCCAAATTGCCCAAGCAGAGCTTCAGGGGGTTGACAGAATTGCCCAAAATATCGGTCATGCGGTGTATATAAAAATGCTTGAAGCAGCCAGACCAGGCGGAATCGCAGGATTAACGGGGGCAGACGCACCGCCTGAAGTTCAACAATCCATTGCAAAATTCCAGGAAAGCTTGCGGCAACAGGCAGAGCTTGATTATTCTGTCGGATCATCACGTGTTGCCGGTAAAGATGATCTCCTGGAGAAGATCAATACCGTCCAACGGCAGTTGGCGCTTAATTTAGCTCTTATTGAAAGTTCCCCAAATTTGATGGGATTGCCAAAAGAAAGTGTTGATGTGCTTCGTGCTGCAGTTGGCGGAAAACCATCATTTGCTGCAGATGATTTGGAGCTTATGGGCAATGGTACGTCAAAAGGGAAGCCTGTTGCCATAAAACCATATAATGAGGTCGAATCACTTCCTGATTTGGTGGATCAGTTAAACGCCGTGATGAAGAAAGAGGATATTCCCGAATTTACCAACCGTGGGAAGACTCCAACAGTGAAAGACACAAGTGGTCTTTCCCAACCGATCGCACTGGCACCGGTACCAAAAGGTGTTGATTCCACGGCCCAAACGACACTTCAACAGGCAGCGGATGCGGCAAAAACGTGGAAAGAACAATCTCCGGTTGGAGTAGATGTTGCAGTTCGTTCAACACAACGGGCATCAGTATTGCAGGGACTTACCGCAGTTGCGCAGCTTCTTGTTTCACTTGAGTCACTGCTTTCTGATGCAGAAAAACCACAAGAGCTTCCTCTTTCCGGACGTGTCATCGCTCCAACAGATACGATTGTTGGATTGCCTGTTTCCACCTCAAAAGTTGTGGTGTATCCAAAAGGAAGTACAAATAATGGTGTTGTGACAGATCATTCAACACCAGTAAATTTTGCTTCCTATGATTATGTGATTGTTCCTGCTAGCTACACAGGGGACGTGGTCAATAAAGATGCCGTACTCACAGGTGGGGGAAAAGATATTCCGGAAAATACGACGGTTACCAGAACACCTGCAACCGATACTTCACTTCAGA
>CAZERT010000086.1:0-2453 GCA_964515515.1 uncultured Gammaproteobacteria bacterium | reverse complement strand
CTGCTGTGGGGATATGAATATTGGTACACGCAAAAGCTCCGCGGTAACCCATCCTTCTGGAACGAAGCACGCAATCACATAATAGAAAAAATATGATTATGGGTATTGGTATATGTGTAGTAATGGAATGGTTCTGTGTGTTTTATAAAACTACGTAGTATACTTTAAATTGATATGGCGAAAAGAATACAGTTTTTCTTTCTTCTGATTTTTGTTTTTATATGTGGAAAAACGATAGTTTTTGCAGACCTTGCCCCTGATGTTCCATGGAACAGTTCATGTAATTCTAATGAAGATCAATATATTTGTGAAACAATCCAAAGAGACTATTCCAGTCCACCACTTTCGGACGGGTGTGCGTTATATAAAAATGATGCACGTTTTCGGGTATTAACGTACGATAAGGGATTTGCAAATGACATCATCATATTTCGATCAAAATACTGTATCGATAAAAAATACGGATACACTCCACCCGCTACAATAATTCCCCGCGAATTGCTTCCTGCAATTGATTGGAAACGGACCTTCCTTTTTGGTTTGATGACATTTTTTGTGGAGCTTCCCATTGTATGGTTGTTCAAGGTGATTCGTAGTGTGAAATCCGGCATTTTGTTTTTGTGTATCAATCTCGTTTCCATGACGATGCTTACACTCATCATGTCCTATCTGTATTTCAATAAAACAGTATCACTGGCAATAGGGGAACTCATGGTTTTTGTTGTGGAAGCATTATGTTCAGTTTTGTTGTTTAAAAATATTTCCCAGAATCGTATAGTGTTGGTTGTATTTGTGGCAAATCTGTTTTCATTAACACTGAGTCTTCTCGTGGATTATCTTATTTTTGGTTTTCTATAGTAAACCTGGACATCATTCCATATGGGTGTGTGAAACGTTACGAATTACGAAACCACGACCCGCGATACCTCGATGATACTTCATACTTCATACTTAATACTTAATACTTTCTTGTGCTATCCTTATCCTATGGCCACACTCCATGTGCCTCGGGTATCGCTTTGGCAAACATACAAACGCCTTTCAGGAGGGAAAAAGGCGCTTGTCATCATTGCCGCCGTCATCCTCTTTTTCGTTATTTCAGGAAGTATTGCAAATTTCTTTAAAAAGCCCGGATATATCACCGATACGGTAAAACGCGGAAATGTTACCCAGGTGGTTACGGAATCAGGAACCATCCTCACAAATGGCAAAGCCGATGTCTATTCCCCGACAACGGGTATCATCGAACAGGTATTTGTGCAAAACGGCGATACGGTGGAAGCAAACCAGCAGCTTTTCACTGCAAAAAGCATCGCCACCCCGCAGGAAAAACAGGCAGCATATGCCGACTATATGGCGGCAAAAAGTTCTCAAGACGGCGCCCAGGCAACACTCAACTCCCTTCAGTCAGCCATGTTTTCCGCATGGGATACCTACAAAACGCTTGCGGAAAACGATACGTATGAAAACGCCGATGGGTCCCCCAAAACCGATCAGCGCAACCTTCCACAGTTCCATATCGCCCAAAAAGATTGGTATGCGGCAGAAGCCCAATACAAAAACCAGCAGACGGTCATCTCCGCCGCCCAGTCGCGCACAAGCGCCGCATGGTTTGCCTACCAGGCAACACAAAACAGCACGGTTGTTGCTCCGGTTGCCGGAAAGGTTGCAAACCTGTCCGTCACGAACGGTTCAAGCGTTAACGTTAATTCGGCACTTGCCCCGGTCCAGCCGGTTCTCTCAATTGCCAACTTTTCCACAACGGAAGCCCAGGTTCTTCTTGGAGAAAACGATATCGCAAAAGTGGAACCCGGCCAAACCGTCGATATCCGCGCCGATGCCGCTCCCAATACAACACTAAAAGGAATAGTTCGACGTGTCGATTCCATCGGTACGCTTGTCAAAGGCGTCATCCGTTACGGCGTATATATGGAAATCACCAATCCAACGGATGCCCTCCGGCCTGGCATGAATATCGATGCAACGATCCATACGGGTTCGGTAAAACAGGTGCTCACCGTTCCCAACACGGCAGTCAAACCGTATCAGGGCGGCAAGGCTGTGCGAATCCCGGGAAAATCAAAAGGAGCGGTTGACTATGCGCCGGTTGTGGTTGGTATGCGTGGGGAAAAGCAGACAGAAATCAAACAAGGTCTGTCGGAAAATCAGATCATCATCACCTCGCTCCTTGGTGAAACGCAAAAGAAAAGCCCATTCGGATTTTAAGGTATGCCAAAGCACAGTCCGGTCATTACGCTTACGGATGTTACCAAACGCTACGCCATTCCCGGCGACGGCTACTACCAGGCCTTAAACGGTATTTCACTTTCGGTCATGGAAGGGGAATTCGTTGCGATCATGGGGCCATCCGGCTCGGGGAAGTCCACCCTCATGCACATCATGGGCGCCCTTGATACCCCAACAACCGGTAAACAGAAGTTCAAGGAAAAAGA
>CAZERT010000085.1:0-2454 GCA_964515515.1 uncultured Gammaproteobacteria bacterium | reverse complement strand
CCTTACAACAGAAGGAAAACAGCAGGCAAAAGAAGCGGCGGATCTTCTGATGGATCGAAATATCATGCCCGATATAATTTTTTCTTCTATTCTAAAAAGGAGCATACGCACGGTTTGGTTACTATTGGATGCCATGGATCGGATGTGGGTTCCTGTTCATTTATCCTGGCGTCTTAATGAGCGTCATTATGGTGCGCTTCAGGGGATGAATAAAGCAGAAATGGCTCTTAAGTACGGAGAAGAGCAAGTGCATAAGTGGCGCCGTGGGTATGCGGATACACCACCACGGTTATCCAGGGAACAATTTTTAAAACAACTGGAGGATCCGGTTTTTTCCAGTGTTCCAGAACCTGATCAGCCAAACGGTGAGTCACTCAAGGATACGATCAGTCGTACTCTTCCATTTTGGAATGCAACAATTGTACCTGAAATCCGTAACGGGAAAACTGCTTTAATCAGCGGCCATCACAATAGCCTTCGCGCGCTTGTGAAGGTGTTGGAAAATATTTCCGATGAAGAGATTTTGGATGTAAATATTCCCACAGGTATTCCGCTTGTATATACCATTGATGACGATTTTATTATCCGTAATAAAGAATTCCTTGGGGATCCAAAAAAGATTGCACAAGCTATTGAAGAAGTTGTGAATCAGGCGAAAGCACTCAAGTAGATTGACTGCTGATTTTTTTGGTTTCTCTGTGTTGTTTTCTTCTCTTTATCTCTCTTGTTGAGATTAATTCCATTGAAAAAATACGGGCATTATTCCCAAAGATTTGACGCACGGAAACTATCACATGAATAATGGGGGAATATAGTATTATTTCTCTTTTTTATAGGAATGGATTTGTTTGGAAAATTACTGAATGAGGGAATGAAAATGTCAATATTATTGGTGTACACAAATAGTATTCAATAAAAATAGAATTATCTATTAGGAAGCCTTTATTGAAAGGAAAAATATTGTGATTCTAGTAGAAGGAAAGACACCTCATTATTGTATATAGTATACAGGGTTATGCATACGAATAAATACTACAGGAGGCATCCGTTTGTTATAGTGAATACTATTTTTTTCTGACGGAATATGTGTGTTTAGCGCTTGAAAACGGAGAGTGAAAACCCTTGAAGGATTGAAGGTATGCAGACAATACAGGCGGATGAAGATCGTTGAAAATAGGAGTTATTACGCTGAGTGGACAAGGGCATCGACCAGTGGTTGAAAAGGTGTTGATGCAACACCGGATACAGAATCACCGGCCCCGTAATAGACAATAAGCTGTCCATTAATGACAACGTTTCCACAGGCAAAAACAGTTCCAGGCCGTGCACCGCTTGTTTCATAGGGCATTTCCGGTTCCAGAATTGGATAGGGAAGCTTTCCAATAACAAGGGAAGGATTTTCCAAATCAAGAAGAATTGCTCCGAGGCGATACATAAGATCGTGTTTGGATATCCCATGGTAAATGATAACCCAACCGCGTTCCGTTTTTATGGGAGTGCCTCCAAGACCGATTTTTATATTATCCCATCCGAAAACCGATGGGGACATCATGATTTCACCGCCGATAAATTTTCCGTCGGAAAAAGACAGATCGTCGACATAGTCAATCCACATATGGGGGTTAAATCGATGAATAATTGCGTATTTACCGCGGATTTTTTCCGGAAAAATACAGTGATCTTTGTCATCCATACCGGGTGGAGACATGAGGACCGGTTTGGTAAAATTCCATTTTTTTGCAAGAAAATCATCAACCGCTATGGTGGTGAGTGCACATCGTGGCGGATTGTTTCCATCATAGGCACAGTAACAGACATAATAGGTGTCATCGATTCTGGTAATTCGAGGATCTTCGGCACCGGAATTTCCGGGGTGGTATTTTAACTCAAACGGTTCGCGCGGTTTATAAATAGGATAATTAAGCCGTTCATCTAAATGGAATCCATCCCGTGATGAGGCATATCCCATGACGGACGTATCGTCATTTCCCATGGCGCGGTAGAGGATATGGACTTTATTGTCATCATAGACGGCTGTTGGATTGAATGTGAGTTTTGTTTCCCAAGGGTTGCCTTCAATAGGAAGAAGAATAGGATTTCCGTCGTAGCGTTCCAGCCGGATATGTTCCGAGTGGTTTTCTTCCGGTGGATATTCCATCACTTCCGTCAGACGGTCGAGGGATAAACTGGCAACACAGACGGTGGTATCTGCAGCTCCGTAATAGATGTTTAGGATATTTCCTTCCGCCACTGCACCTGTTGGAAAAATAACACCTGGGACAATACCTTTGAGTTCATACGATTTTTCAGGAACCAAGAGAGGTTCCTTTGTCCTTCCGATGACTTTTCGCGGGTCTTTCAGGTCAAGAAGCGCGCCTTCGATGCCAAATACCCTGTCACCTTTGATGTAATTATGGATATAGCAGTAGATGATGACCCATCCACGGTCGGTTT
>CAZERT010000084.1:0-2469 GCA_964515515.1 uncultured Gammaproteobacteria bacterium | reverse complement strand
TACAATCAAAAGAGACGCTGATTGCGGAACTGAAGAAACATTTGTCGTAACGCGTCAGTAAAAACTTTATGTATGATATTGCCATTATCGGATCCGGTCCTGCCGGATACAGTGCGGGCATTTATGCATCGCGGGCACTTCTTTCAACCGTCATTTTTTCCGGTCCGCAGCCGGGAGGGCAGCTTACGACTACGACGATGGTTGAAAATTATCCAGGGTTTCCCGATGGAGTTGGCGGGGTGGAGCTTCTTGAAGCAATGAAAAAACAGGCGGAGCGGTTCGGAGTTTCAATTCAATCTTCCACAGTGACGGGGATTGTTCCCAAAAAAACCGGCGGCCCATTTACAATAATCACCGATGACGGCCAATATGAGGCAAAAACGGTGATTTGTGCAACCGGCGCGCAAGCAAAAAAGCTTGGGATTGAAACGGAAGACCAGTTTTCCGGCAAGGGGATAAGCTACTGTGCAACCTGTGACGGATTTTTCTTCCGCGGGAAAGACATTGCCGTTTTAGGTGGAGGGGATACGGCGATGGAAGAGGCGACCTTCCTGACGACATTTGCTTCGCACGTGACCGTCATCCACAGGCGGGATGAATTCCGCGCGTCTGCGATCATGCTTGAAAAAGCAAAGAAGAACCCAAAGATATCATTTCTGACGAATAAAACGGTCGAATCATTCTACGGTGATATGGTATTAAAAGGGATTACACTCATTGATACAAAAACAAATAAGAAAGAGAATTTTCCTGTTGGAGGAGTATTTGTGGCGATTGGCCACACACCGGCGACGGCGTTTCTTAAGGATTTCATAGAACTCGATGAGAAAGGATATATTGTTACATTCAACCGGTTGGCGGAAGGAATACTTCGAGGAACCATGACGATCTCTGAAGAGAAACGGAAGAAGATAGACGGCGCCGAATCGCTTTATAGTACCCATACATCGGTACGGGGAGTGTTTGCAGCCGGAGACTGTGTAGACCATGTCTACCGTCAAGGAATTGTGGCTGCAGGAAGCGGTGCAATGGCTGCCATAGACGCACAGCGGTATCTGGAATCTGCCTAATTAATATGAATATGACTCATTTACAGGTGTCACAACCAACGTTGTATCGCATGCGCTGTGAGAGCAAAACACAGCTGACGCGATCCGTGTATGAATATGCTTTTTCCCTTCTTGATCCATTGATGCTTACATATATTCCCGGACAATTCGGGACCGTGATAGTTGCCCCAACATTGCGACGGTCTTATTCATTTTGTTCATGGGATGATGGGGGAAATCGGGTTTCCCTGGTTGTGGATACTGCTCCCGGAGGACCTGGATCACTTTTTTTTCTTGGCCTTGAAATCGGAGCTGAGGTATCCATGATGGCTCCGCTTGGGCACTTCCACCTTCCCGAATCGTATTTACATGCAGTGTGTGTTGCAACAGGAACCGGTATAGCGCCGTTTGTGTCAATGTTTGATTATTTGTCTTCCCATACAAACGGTGTGGGTTTTGGATCCATACGGTTTTACTGGGGGCTTCGCAGTAAGGAAGATCTGTATTGGGAAGAAAAATTAAAACAGTTCACTGCAACGATTCCTGATTTTTCCTATGATATTATCCTGTCGCGTGAACAGGGGGAGTGGAGTGGAAAACGTGGCCATGTGACTGAGTATGTTTTAGAGGAGGGAAAAAATCACCCTGATGCCCACTTTTGTTTTTGCGGAAACGGTACGATGATTGCTGAAGTGGAGCAACGGTTGATTTCCGGTGGAATTTCCCAGGAACACATCTTGAAGGATGTGTATTTTAAGTAAAATTAGGTGTTCGGGAATATATCGGGAAAAGTGCGGGAAATAGAGGTTATATAGAAAAATAAACAAAAAGAATTAGATTATAATAACAATCTAAAATAATAGTATTGAATATATAATATGGACAATTGGAAAACAACGGTACTTCTTCTTCTTTTGGGGATTTTTGCGGCACTTTTTTTCTTTGGATTTGCCCTGAAAAATGTTCGTGAGGGAACGAGTCCCAATTCCATTACTCTTCCTTTTTTCCATTCGGGAACACCCGCTCCAACACCATCAACAGATACCACGCACACTCCATCACCAACAGATTCTTTTTCGCTTCGTGATTGTCCGGCAAATGGATGGCTTGATTGTATGCCAGCAGTTGATGAAACAAAGCCTTTGTGTTCAAAGGAAGCAATAGAATGGGTTTCTTCCCATTGTGATCCATTTTATGGTGTAGCCCGATAATGTTGTTTGACTTTCACCCCCCATGCTCATACGATGGGAGTATATGACAGCACAAACATTTGTCCCGATACCAAAGTTCCCCAAAAAACTTGTTGGTGGAATTGTGATTTTTTTTCTTCTGTATATCGTATTTCGTATGACAGCAATATTTGTGCCACCGGGGTATGTGGGTGTGGTGTATGACCGGGGAAGGGGAGTGTTTCCGGTTT
>CAZERT010000083.1:0-2479 GCA_964515515.1 uncultured Gammaproteobacteria bacterium | reverse complement strand
ATGTGATTGAAGATATTACGGAAGATATTCCGCCGCAATCCTCATCACCGACACCGTCTCCGGTTCCGTCAAATCTGCCAATTGGGGGAGCAACCAATACGCCTTCTCCAACCCAATACATCCCCCCATGGGTTCCAACTCCAACGACACAACCAATCGGCGATCAACCGTTTTTGTGTGGCTATACCCAGGATGGGAAACCGACGAACATATCAAATACCATGTGTTCTACGCTCCCGACGCCGATGAGATAAAAATTTCATTGCTTCATTGCTCCATTGCTGCCATGAGTAGCTGGTAGTTCATAGTTAGGAGATAAGGAAAACTATATATCCCATATAACTATTCAAAAAAGTGAGGCTGCAAGGCCTGGCCTTGCAGCCTCAGAAAAAACATGAATGTTATAGGGTAATACACAGAAATGAAAAAATGTGTTTTTGAACTATGAAATATAAACTATGAATTATGAAACATGAATTGTAAATTATTGATTGTATGTTTTTTATCCTAATACTTGTTATTGGAATATCCATGGTGTGTAATAAAATCTATCATGATTGCAAAAATCCTCTCAGGTGCGCTTCTTGGATTATCTGCGGTACCGGTTACGGTGGAAGTTGATATCAGCTCCGGCGGGTTGCCGTCTTTTACGATTGTCGGGCTTCCCGATAAGGCGGTTGAAGAAAGCAAGGAACGGGTTCGTTCAGCGATAAAAAATTCCAGTGCGGAATTCCCCAAACGCAAGATTACGGTCAATCTTGCCCCGGCAGATATTCCCAAAATTGGCCCAATGTATGATCTGCCGATTGCCGTCGGAATTCTTGTTGCATCCGGTCAGATCGGAAAGAATTTAGGTCAGGGCGTATATTTTGGTGAATTGTCTCTTGATGGAAGCCTTCTTCCCACACGGGGCATATTGCCGATTGCGGTATTTGCAAAAAAACAGACACCGCCGGTTGTCTATGTTCCGGATTGCAATAAATCCGAAGCGGCAATAGTTGGCGGAATTTCGGTCTATGGGGTAAAAACACTCGCCGATTTAGTGCGGTGTGCAAATGGCACTTATGAGTTGCTGTGCGAACCTGTAACGGATATCAGCGTTTCGGATGTTGCTGGGGAGGGTTCGTGGGATTTTGATTTTGCCGATATCAGAGGACAAATTCATGCAAAGAAAGCCTTTGAGATCGCCGCTTCCGGTGGGCACAATGTGTATATTACCGGCCCGCCTGGTGCCGGCAAAACGATGCTTGCGCGTGCGCTTCTTTCCATTCTTCCACCCATGACCCAGCAGGAAATACTGGAAGTAACCAATATTTATTCCGTTGCCGGGCAACTTCCGCATGGCGCATCATGCATTCTTACTCGTCCGTTTCGAAGTCCCCATCATACGGTTTCCCGTATCGGGTTAATCGGTGGGGGAAGCCATCCGGTTCCCGGGGAAGTATCCCTGTCACATAGGGGAGTCTTGTTTTTGGATGAATTTTTGGAATTTCCCAGAAGCGTGTTGGAAGCCATCCGCCAACCGCTTGAAGATGGGTATGTGAATGTTTCCCGTATCGCCGGATCGGTCAGGTATCCTGCTCGATGTACGCTTATCGCCGCATCAAATCCCTGTCCGTGTGGGTACTATGGATCCTCACGAAAAGCCTGTACATGTCCCCCACATACTGTTGCGCGATATAAAAAACGGATTTCCGGTCCGATATTGGATCGCATTGACCTGCATGTTATTGTAAGTGAAGTCAATATTGAAGAATTAGAATCATCTGGCCATGAAGGCGAACCATCAAAACAGGTGAGAAGTCGTGTTGTAACGGCAAGAATCCGTCAGCGGGAGCGCTATAGTGGGACGCATTTCATCTGTAATGCGGATTTAACATCAAAAGCGGTAAAACAATTTTGTCCACTTTCCCGGGAAACGGAGCAATTTCTTGTGCATGCGGCAAATATGTGGAATTTTTCCGCACGTTCCTATTATAGGATGATTAAAGTTGCACGAACCATAGCTGATCTATCAAATTCGGATGAAATCACCGTGGAGCACATTGCACTCGCGCTTCAATTTCGTCAGGACGCAGGGGAGAATACGATATAGGCTTATCCAACCAGTTTCCACACAACCAGTTCTGCGCCAAGCATAATGGCAACCAATAGGAGTGTTTTTATCAGATCTTTTTTGACTTCCGCAAAAGACTCAACTTCAGATGCCGTCATGGTAGGCACATGCGTATCAGGAACTTTTGTGTGGACGGGTATTGAATATGACACCGTATGCACCTGTTTGTCTTTTTCTTTTTCCTGTTGTACTTCAACCGGCATGGATTGTGGAATTGTTCCCAGTTTCCGCCGGTATTGTGCAATAATTTTTTCGCGTTTGGTTTTTTTTGGCATACAAATGCTGTGATAGAGCGTATCATGTACGGAAAAAAAGTCAATCAATTGACAGATATGGGGCATATTGTAGTATTATGAATACGAA
>CAZERT010000082.1:0-2495 GCA_964515515.1 uncultured Gammaproteobacteria bacterium | reverse complement strand
AGTGAAGACTGTTCTCCGTTTCGTTATTGTATTCGTTTTGGTGAGCATGCTCACCGCTTGCGCAACCAGCCCCGCTAATCCGGGTGGCAATCCGACGCAAGTACCGACCCCTGGCCTGCAACAAACGCCTCAGCCGACCCCCGCTGGAACCCCTGAAACCTATAAGTTCACCTGGCCAAATGCCGGTGTAAACAAGGCTAACGGGTGGTCCATTTCCGGCCTGCCGACAACCCTGGATTCAAAGACTGTGCTGGTTGCTACCGGCATTTTCAAGAATACCATCGGGTTTGGCACCGAATCCTGGTTGGCTGAACCGGGGACCTTTTTGGCAGGGCCTGAATACCCGCAGACCAAGATCGATGCGGCCGTGGGCTCCGTCGAACGTATTTCGCCGATTAACCAAAAGTTGATCGACCACGACGGGGAATACTTCCACCTGAACGAGGATCGGTTCATCCTCTGTACGTTTGGTGGAGCGACCCTCGAGTTCAACGGTGCGCAGGCACAATTTGACTACCAGGGCGGTCATAACTATATCTTGGTCATCAGGGGCTTATACCCGGATGGTCGACAGGATAGTGATCGCAACCATACGATCTTGTTCAGCAAGGTCGTTGGAAGCCACGCCCAGTGCATGAGCTACCCACAGAATAAGGGCGGCTTCATGTCCGAAGGCAACTTCCTTCAGGTGGTCGAACTAAGCCACAAAGACGCTGGCAACTGCGGTGCAGAGGGCTGTTCACAATTGACGGTCATCTTCATCGACATGAATACTGGCGCACTGACCTCGGTCACTCAGGCGAACCTCAACCAGCCCTGGAAATTCGAAACTTCCAACTGGAAGAAGTAAGCCGCTATGAATGCGATCCGAAAGGGTCGGGAGCCTCCGAGTTAGAAAGTGAAAGACGAAGGCCTTCGCCTTCTAGTAGGATCCCCGAAACGGAGTTCCAAAATCCATGCTGTTCACTGGGAAACCTTTGACACAAGCTGAGGATGAGGACAAGCGATTTCGGCAATCCGAAAACCTTTTTACTTACTGCTCACGGCGTTTTTCCCGACCCCATATGGGTCAACAACCTAACAAGGAAATCTCTCGTCGTAAGACGTTTGATTTTTCACACCCCTGTGTGCCTTGTTTTGTTGTCCAGAAGATACTGAGTTATCTTTTGAACTACAAAACAATACGATACACCAAATACCCGGCTTCGCGTATGATAGATATGCGAAGCGTTTTTATTACCATCTGCCTATGGAACACCAACACATACATCACCCTTCCCCATCTGCTTTTATGCGGCTTTTGTTCCGCTTTCGATCCCATTGGCTTGTCGGAATACTCATCCTGATTTCCGTAATACTTTGCATTGCAAACTATACACCCAGTACCTTCCTTTCCGGGTGGGATACTCTTCATCCTGAATTTAATATTTCACTTGCATTTGAACGGATATTGCATGGCGTATGGCGCACCGATCAGGGGCTTGGTGCCGTTGCCATCCAATCCCATATCGCAGAACTCCCCCGGGTCCTCTTCCTTTGGTTTGCATCATTTCTTTTTCCGCTTTCCAGCCTTCGATACCTTACGTTTTTTTGCATGCTTTGTCTTGGTCCGTTAGGAATTTATGTCCTTTCCCACCATATTTTTTCCAATCGCCACTACCGGCACGACAAAGTCCGATTTCCCTCGTTTCTTGCCGGACTTGTGTATCTGTTTAACCTCGGAACTCTGCAACATTTTATTGTTCCGCTGGAAATGTTTGCCATCCATTACGGATTGCTCCCGTGGATACTCTTTCTGATCCTTTCTATTCTTGAACAGCCAACAAAGCTCCGAATTATTGTATTTGCCGTTTTGTCGTTTTTTTCCAGTGCACAATCCCATACGGCAACGTTATTTTATGCATATGCCGGAAGTATATTCCTTCTGCTTATCGGCTGGTGTTTTGGGAAAAAATTCTCACGCTCCTGCATAAAACGAAGCATCGGTATTCTTGCAATCATTCTTACAACCAACGCCTATTGGCTTCTTCCCAACATCTATGCAACCGTTACTCATGGACAAGAAATCCGTGAATCCAAAGTGAATCAACTCTTTTCGCCAGAAGCGTTTGCAAAAAACCAGGCATTCGGAACGCTTCCACATGCGGCACTTCTGAAAAATTTTCTGTTTAACTGGACGGTATATGATTACACCAAAAACGGCCATGTGGACATGATGGCAGTTTGGAAAGAACATCTTGCCAATCCGCTTGTGCCGACCATTGGGTATGGCGTGTTTGCCCTGTCTCTTTTTGGGATTGGGAGGAGCATAAAAACCAAAAACCGCCGCGGGATTGCCCTTCTTCCTATGTGGGGAATCGGCCTGTTCATGTTGCTTTCGGGAACCCCACCGTTTCCTTTGATATTTGAAAAAATACAGGTACTATTTCCCATAGCCGGTGAAGCACTGCGCTTTCCGTTTACAAAATTTTCCATAGTGTATATGGTTCCATTTT
>CAZERT010000081.1:0-2589 GCA_964515515.1 uncultured Gammaproteobacteria bacterium | reverse complement strand
GGGTACCAGCACCCGGAACACCTGTGGTTTTATACGCCACAGACTATTTCCGATGCATTTTCCCGTGCGGGATTTACACATATAACTGTTCGGAGTGATTTTTCCAGAAATTATGAATTGTCGTATGCCTTCCGGCGGTTAGGGGAGTATTTCCCTGCAGGAAAATTTCTGTTTTATCCACTTGAACGTATTACACATGCACTTCGTTTGATAAATCCGATAAATCCATGGGGTGATATGCTGGTTGTCGCAAGGAAAGGGTAGGGATTAAATGGCACAGTATCCGGTACTCCATTTTTCTTCCGTTTCTCCCCATATTGCGGGACTGGGAACACTTCTTGATTTTGGCTGCGGCGATTTGGGAATGGCACACGCATTAACACACGTCTATCCGCACCTTCATGTCACGGGCATTGATGTTGTCGCACCGGAATCATTTGTTCCAACTCGGCGGGTCCGGTTTTTTCCCTATGACGGCATTCGCATTCCATTTCCCAAGCGATCATTTGACGGTGTATTTGCATCACACGTTTTTCACCATACGGATGATCCGGAAGCGGCGCTTGCCGAATGCGTACGGGTGGCAAAAAAGAAACTGATTTTTATTGAACCCGTGCTTCGGTATCCATGGGAAAGGCCGGGGTTTTGTTTTGCGGATTCGTTGGCGAATATGTTCCGGAAGGAAAAAATTCCCATGCCGTTTACGGTTCGGTCATATTCTTGGTGGAAGGGGATTGGATCAAAATACACATTGACGCTTCGCATGGACAAGGCAATCCACACTTTACCGGCATTTCTTCCGATTGGCGAAACGCATTTGTTTGTGTTTGAAAAAAAATAGCCTCAGAAAATGTTGCCCTAAAATTAGCCTCAAAAGGCATTGCCTTTTACGCTCAGAATCGATGCCAAGATTTGGTATTGGTAAGAAAATAGAAATAATTTATATAAATATATATTGAATAATATTTCCGTTTATGCTTTAGTATGTGTATGCCTGCAAGACATACCATTAAACAGTATCACGCGGAACAGTATTATCATGTTTTTAATCGCGGAGTAGAGAAACGGAAAATATTTAAAACGGATTGTGATTATCGAGTTTTTTTGTCATATATAAAGACTTATTTACAACCAAAAAATGAAGACTATTTACGGAATATTATTGATGATCCAATGGGTTCTTATGAGGAAAAAAATGAAGCAAGAAGGCTTCTCCGTCTTAATAATTTTTATGGAAGAATTGAGCTTCATGGATATTGTTTGATGCCAAACCATTTTCATTTGTTGTTGTTTCAAAAAGACAACAGCGCGATCGATAATTTTATGAATTCATTGTGTACAAGATACACGATGTATTTTAATTCACACTATAACAGGGTGGGCCCACTATTACAGAATGTATATAAGGCAGTTTCCGTTAATACTGAGGAGCAATTAATTACTTTATTACGGTATATATACAGAAATCCTTTGGGATTATTCAGACAAAATAATCACAGAGTGATTTGGCATTACCATTATTACGATAATAAAAATATTGCGCTTCAAGAATACCCTTATTCATCATATGGGTGTTCTCTAGGGAAAAAACAGATAGATTGGGTAAATACAGTAAAAATCCCATCTTTGTTTTCTGACAAAAAAGTTTTATCGTTTCAAACATATGTTGAATCTGGGGATAATGAAGTAAATTTTGAAACGGATGCATTTACAATAGAGAATTAAAAATGTTGCCCTAAAATTAGCCTCAAAAGGCATTGCCTTTTACGCTCAAAAGTTAGTGCAATTTCCTGTGGATTACATGGTGGGTGAGAAAGGTGTGGATGGTGAGGAAGAAGGAGATGATGGCAATGGGGATGATGGGAGTATTGAGCCGCTCATATGCTTCGTATCCAAGGGCTGCGGATTGGAGCGTGTAGAAGAGCACACTGATCCATCCCACACAGGCAGCAACACTGGATATTTTTTGTCGAATAAGAACAAACGCACATGACAGTACGGCAAAAAACGGAATAAGCAGCCGAAGCCAGACAAGGGACCCATAGAGGGAAAAGGCAAAGGGGAAGAATGGCGACAGTGAGGAGAGGCGGACAATCGATTCGTGATTAATGAGCGTTTTTGGATACAGGTACATCGTGTTGACGATAAACTCGCGCATATACGTTCGTATGGTTGTATTGGCGGTATCAGCAAGAGCTTGTATGGATCTGTTATCAGTGTAATTAAAACCGATCATATCCAGAAATTCATAGATCATGCCATGTGGAAACGTTTCTTTATAAACGTTAAAATCCGTCGCGAGCTGTTGGTTGGGAAATGCATTGGTAGGAAGGTTGTATTGCAGGATTTTTCCCATTACATTGATTTCCTTCACATATTGGAGGCCAAAATATCCGTGCAGCATCAAATTACCTATTGCATAAAAACTGGAGAGTACCAACGGAAATACAAGGATACCAAGAGGCACGAGCCAGGACTGCTTTGGTTTACCTTGCCGAAGGAGCCCGTAGAGAACAAGCGGAGTAAAAAGAAATGGAATCAGCAGAAATGACGGACGGATTCCCATCACCAAAGATACGGCAAGCGATG
>CAZERT010000080.1:0-2611 GCA_964515515.1 uncultured Gammaproteobacteria bacterium | reverse complement strand
GCGTTATCCTTGCGGATTCTTTTGATGCATTTTGCACAGGCATGAATGCGGGTCATGGTTCCGTTAATCGGAAGGGTAACCCAGTGAAGATTTGGTGCAAACTTTCGGGGAGTTTTCTGTGCGCGTTTTTTCCATTGTCCGCCTGCAACACCTGGGTGATGGGTATGTTGCCGTCCGGCATGGGTTTTTTTTGCACATAAATCGCATGTATACGCCATAATTTTTTCCTTACAAAATCGTGAAACAATGGTATACTATACCACATGTTGCTTGATATCATCAATAACCCAAATCTGGATGCCGGATCAAAACTTCTCTTTCTTATTATTGCCGGACTAGCATTCGCGGCAGCACTTACCATCCATGAATTTGCCCATGCACATGCTTCCGATCACCTTGGTGATCCAACTCCACGGCTCCTTGGACGGTTAACCCTTAATCCCCTTGCTCATTTGGATCCTATTGGAACACTGATGATCCTGTTTGCATCATTCGGGTGGGCGAAACCAGTTCCCTTTGATCCGTTTAACCTACGCAATCCTCGCCGGGACAGCGCACTTATCTCCCTTGCCGGACCAGTTGCAAATATATCACTTGCCATCCTATCTTCCATTATTCTGCGGCTGATCCCTAGTGTTTCATTTGGAGCGCTGTCGCCAATCGGAATGTTACTTTCCATGATCATTATCCTCAACGTAAACCTTGCTATTTTTAACCTAATTCCAATATATCCGTTTGACGGATTTCATGTAGTCCAGGGATTTTTACCAGAACGGGCAGCACGCCAATGGGCACAACTGGAAAGCCTGGGATATATTATGATTCTGGTCCTGGTGTTCCCTCTGTTTGGATCCTCACCGATATTGTCATTCATCCGGCCTATTATTTCCTTCTTAACATCACTTTTGCTTCCGTCAACATCGATGATCTAAGCATGTGTTGACCGATAAATCATGGATTGATAGAATTTACCTATTATTTTTACCATGTAGAGAGGAATTTATATGTCACCAGACACTATCGTCAGACAATCTATTGAACAAGGCACACAACAACACCTTGTTGAAAAATACTTATTTCCGGCATCACTTGATACCATACGATGTGTTGATGAACGACAAGCAATTGATGCTTCAAATGGTGTTGAATTCCCGGGTGGAATTTATGGAATTATCGACGAAATTAAACGTTTATCTGGATGTTCAGAAGATGAAGCATGGGAAAAAGCACGTCAGGCAAATATTCCGCTGGATGATCATATTGACGAACATCATGGCGCAAAAGGCTGTGGATATGCAAGACTCGTAGAAGAACAGCATGAAACCGTTCTTGCACCAGAATCTGTTCCAGCACAAAAACGACTAGAAAAAATTCAACAATTGGGAGGTAAAATTCAAACCTTACTTGGTGAGCACCATCCAACTCATGCGGTAATTAATCATAGAATACATACCTCTATTGATCCAGATCAAGCAACAGAAAATGGTTTAGGAATATTTAATTTTGATAAATGGGCGGCAAAAGTATTTGGAGAAAGATTGGGATTTGATCCACAAAAATTTGCGGACGATTTGGAAAAGGTATACAGAAGGACAGTTACGGCATTAACAGGTATACAAGATTTCGTCATCTTGGAATAATTTTCCTATGAAAGCCTATTTTACGGCTTCGGTTGTCGGCAAAAAATATCACCTGGCTGATTATGAACGGATAGTATCGCTTTTAATAGACCGGGGTATTGACGTTTCGGCAGACCATATTCTTAAGGCCAACGAGGCAAAAATCCGCATCGAATCAAAAGAAGACCGAATCAAATTCCAAAAAAAACTGGAGGGGTGGATCGTATCATCGGATTGTATGATCGTTGAAGCATCATTCCCGTCCATCAGTGTCGGATATGAAATAGCCCTTGCTCTTCACCGCGCAAAGCCCGTGCTGGTTCTGTACAAAGAAGAAGCGCCGTCTTTAATTACCGATAACGAGGAAAACCATCTAGTGGTACAAAAATATTCAACACAAACACTCTCTGGCATTCTTGATGACTTTATCAATTATGTTCGTGGCGGGAGTGATACCAGGTTTACCTTTTTTATTACCTCGGAAATCGGCGCGTATCTGGAAAAAGTTTCCAAAAAAACTAAAGTCCCAAAATCCGTCTATCTACGTACCCTTATTTCCAAAGATATGAACAGTCATTCCTCGAAGTAATACATATCTGTGATGCATATCACAAATTAAACCGCTTCCCTATACTTTCACTATCCGACACGCTCGGATTTTTGTTTTTGTATCGTTATGTTCTCTTTTGCCGGATTTATTCACACAACCATAAAAACCCATAAACTCTTATGGGGTCGTCTTGTCTGGGAACGATGGAACACACTGTCGCTTGAAAATAAAATCATATGTCTTCTGATAGCAAATAACCTTATTGCCATCATTACCGCTTTTGAGATCCTCATTTTAAAATAAACTATTTTGTATTTGACAAACAGTATTCGGTTTCCTACGATAGATATGCTCGAGTGAGTTTGTGGGAAATTTTCTTTCTACATAATTCACTATCGTGAGGTATCCCAAGCATATTTGCGAGGGAAACAAGGACGACAGT
>CAZERT010000079.1:0-2631 GCA_964515515.1 uncultured Gammaproteobacteria bacterium | reverse complement strand
CAATAAAAATCCATTCATATAATGGAAATAATGCCCAATGAGAGTGAATCCGGGAACCAATCGCTTATTCATCGGACTGTAGGAACGCTCTTTACAGTGTTTCGTATGCCCGCTGTTCTGCTTGGCGGAAGTCTCGTGTTTCTTGCGGTATCATTGTTTCTTTTGTATCGATCCAGCCAACCGCAGGCGCCAATTTCCTATTCTGTTGCTTCCGATACAACTGTTGCTTCCACTAAGCCATCCATACAAACGGTTGTCATTGATATTGCCGGCGGCGTTCTGCGCCCCGGCGTGTACACGCTTCCCAAAGGCAGTAGAATTGATGATGCCATTACCGCCTCCGGTGGGTTTTCCGATGCTGCAGATCGTGTGGCAATTGAACAATCGGTGAACCGCGCTGCGGAACTGGTGGATTCGGCAAAGATCTATATTCCTGTAGTGGGGGGCACTGAGGTAGGGAAAAATACTCCAGGTCAAAATCAGCCTGTAGTAGCGATTCCCGCACAGGGAGGCCGTATTCCAATCAACACAGCAAGCCAAGCATTGCTTGAGGAATTGGATGGAGTAGGACCTGCCACAGCAAAAAAGATTATTACAGGGAGACCGTTTACGACACTTGATGAGCTGGTTGCCAGAAAGATCATCTCCGCATCGGTGTATGAAAAGATTAAAGAGGAAATTACGTTATGAATAGAGTAATTCGTATCTTCGCTGTTCGTGTCTTCGACTTTCGAAGGTGCGAAGGTACGATGCTTCGAATTACGAAGATGCTAATTGATTTATAAGTTTATATTTGTATGTATTACTGTATAGTTTGATATATGGATATTCCAACGGTTGGGGAGTTGTCGACAGTCATTGAGCGGATGATGGATGAACCGTATGCAGGGCTCGTAAATGGAATATTATTTGGAACAAAACAAACCCTTCCGTATTGGTTAAAGGATGATTTGATTTCTACAGGCACGATTCATATTGCGGCACTTTCCGGTATGAATATTTCCATCGTGCTTACTCTTGTGTCAAAGCTTTTATCCCGGATGGTTGGTAGGCGGATTTCCGCCGGAATTTCCATACTGGCAATTACCGGTTTTGTCCTTTGGATCGGTCCATCACCAAGTATCGTCCGGGCCGCCATTATGGGCTCTTTGGCACTTTTGGCAACGCTGTTTGGCAGACAGAACTGGGGAGCGCTGTCCTGGTTTGTGGCCTGTGGGGTTATGGTCATCTGGTCACCCTCCATTGTATCGGATATTTCCTTCCAGCTTTCAGCTCTGGCGACCCTTGGATTGGTGGTTGCGGGAGAGCAAAAAACGGATATGTTCCAAACCAAAAGAAATCCCGTCGGAATAAGCCAAAATCAGCTAGGCACTCGGGGTATGCAAGTGCCAGAAATTTTCCATTCAAATACCCGTCGCTTTATGGAGTATTTCCGGCCGTTTTTTGAGGCGGTATACGCGGATTTTCGTACGACACTTGCAGCGCAAATGTTTACGCTTCCGGTGCTTATTTTTACCTTCCGCCGGATTTCGCTCATCGCTCCGGTTGCCAATGTCCTGATCGGCTGGACGATTGCGCCGATTACGATTGTTGGCTGGATTGGGGCGATTACCGGATACGTTTTTCTTCCCTTGGGAATGCCGTTTGCGTTGGTGGCACGCTATCTTTCACAGTATCTTATCTGGGTTGTCGGGGTATTGGGAGGGGTGGGGAATATACGAATATAAAAAGTAATTCGTTCATTCGCATCTTCGAGGCATCGCAGTTCGCATCTTCGTTTTACGAAGGTACGAATAAACGAACTACGAATTACCAATTCCGAAGATACAAGTATTGTGATTTTCCATGCTACAATGACGGGTGCGGGAATAGGGGTGGAAGAGAGCGCAATTCCGCACGGGAATGTGAATGGGATTTTCAGAAGATTTTCCGCATTTGGATTGTATTAGAGGCTTAAAGCAATCTATAGTAATTGGGGAAAAAGAATAGATCATACTGCATCATAAGAAAATCGTTTGAGGCTACGAGCCATTCAAAAAAAGAAAACTTATGGGATTATTACTGCATTTTCTGTATCGAGGGGCTTTGATGGGGTTGGATAGGGATTGTTTCCACTGCGTGAATTCAAAACAAAAAATTTTAGTATGAAACTTCGATTCGGCTATCTGTTGACCGGTTGCGTTATAGGTTTACTAACGGTGATCCAATGGATCGGGTCGTTTCCCGATGGACGCCTCCATATTACCGCCTGCAACGTTGGGCAGGGCGATGCATTCTACATCCGGTTTCCCGATGGACGGGATATGGTGGTGGATGGCGGACCGGGGGAGAAAGTGTTGGATTGCCTGGGAAAGGTAATGCCAATTGTCGACCGTTCGATTGATCTTCTTTTGGTAACCCATCCTGAAAGCGATCACATGAGTGGAGCAACCGCAATTCTTTCCCGGTACCGTGTGGGAACGGTACTCCGCAGTGATGTGTCAAAAGATACGGTGGTATTTAAAAAGTTTTTGGCGAGTATAGCAGACCACTATGTTCCCCAAAAATTCCTTACGACTGGCGATACCGTTGATGTGGGTCCGGTCCGGCTTTTTGCCCTGTGGCCAAGCAGCGAGGAAGTGGCGATTTTAA
>CAZERT010000078.1:0-2739 GCA_964515515.1 uncultured Gammaproteobacteria bacterium | reverse complement strand
CTCTCGTGGTATACTTGGTGCCTACTGGAACATACTATGGCAGACAAACAACCACCAAAACAGACAAAACCCTCACCAAACGGAAAAGGCAAAAAAAACGGAAAAATGTTTGAGTTCCGCCTGGAGCTCAGCCTTCGCAATATTGTGCTTGGATTTTTAGTGTTGTTTTTTGTCTTTAGCGCCTTTAATGCGCTCTCTGGTGGAACATCGCTCCTTCCGGAAAGGCCGCTTTCCTCAATTGTCACCGATATTAAAGACAAAAAAATCAAAAGCATAGAAGTGGAAGACACAAAAATTATCGCCACCTACGGGGATGGGCAAAAAGTCGTATCGCGCAAAGAAACACAAGATTCCCTCTATCGGGTGCTTGATGCAGCCGGTGTAGATCCAAAATCTGTTGAAATTACGGTCAAAGACCTTTCTGCTGGCCAATTGTGGGCTGGAATCATTGGAAACGTGCTCCCACTTGTGTTGACGGTCTTATTTTTCCTGTTTCTGTTTCGCCAGGCCAGGGGCGCGCAGGATAATATCTTTTCGTTTGGCCAATCCAAGGCAAAAACGTGGAACAAAGGACTTCCAAAAGTAACGTTTAGCGATGTTGCCGGTATCGACGAAGCCAAAAAGGAAGTGGAAGAAATCGTTGATTTCCTTAAAAACCCCACGAAATACAAGGCGCTGGGAGCCCGTACGCCAAAAGGTGTTATTTTGGTGGGCCCGTCGGGAACCGGAAAAACGCTGTTGGCAAAGGCCATGGCGGGGGAGGCAAAAGTGCCATTTTACTCCATTGCGGGAAGCGAATTTATGGAGATGCTTGTGGGTGTTGGTGCGGCCCGGGTGAGGGATCTCTTTGCTCAGGCAAAAAAGAGTGCGCCGGCAATTATTTTTATCGATGAAATCGATGCCATTGGTAGGATGCGTAGCGTTGGAACTATGGGCGGCCACGATGAACGGGAACAGACACTCAATCAAATCCTTGTGGAGATGGATGGGTTTGAACCCAACACAGCCGTCCTGGTGGTTGCTGCAACCAACCGAGGTGACCTTCTGGATCCTGCACTCACGCGGCCAGGCCGCTTTGATCGGCGCGTACAGCTTGACCTTCCAGACATGGAAGGAAGAAAGGCAATCTTATCCATTCATGCCAAAGGAAAGCCGTTTGTTTCTTCTCTAGATTGGGATAGAGTAGCAAAACGTACGGTCGGATTCTCTGGTGCGGATCTGGAAAACATGCTTAACGAGGCGGCAATCCATGCGGCCAGACTCAACAAAAAAGAAATCGAGTATGCCAGCGTGGAGGAGGCGGCAACTAAAGTAAAGCTTGGTCCGGAAAAGAAACGGCTACAAACCGAGGCAGACAAACAAATGACCGCCTATCACGAAGCTGGCCACGCGCTCGTTACCTACTTTTTGCCGGATATGGACAAGGTGCACCGCATTTCCATTGTTTCACGCGGCATGGCGCTGGGCTACACCCTCACACCACCAGAGCGGGACCGGCTCCACGAAACAAAATCTCGGTTGATTCACGAAATTGCCGTCATGATGGGTGGGCGCGCTGCAGAAGAACTTATCTTTAGTGATGTCACCAGTGGTGCGGCAAGTGACATTGACCAGGCAACGCGTATTGCCCGATACATGGTGATGGAATTTGGCATGAGCAATTTGGGCCCCATAAATTTTGGACCACAAGTAGATGCAACAGAGTGGGGAAAGTCGCTGTCTGATCAGCCACTTATCTCCCAAGAAATGGCTGGAAAAATAGACCTCGAGGTTAAACGGTTTATTGATGAAGGACTCCAAACCGCACGAAATACCCTCAAAACCAACAAGACAGCCCTTGATGCGCTTGCAGTCGAGCTTGTCACAAAAGAAACTATCGAAGGAGATGAATTTGAACGGTTTATGGAAAACCACGCCACTCCCAAACGCCAAAAGCCCACCACAAAGAAAGCCGCGGTATAATAGGGGTCATGGATTCACGACTTGTTGTTGTTGACGGAAATGCAATGCTTCACCGCGCATTTCATGCGCTTCCTCCACTTACCGCTCCGGATGGAACCGTGGTCAATGCCGTATATGGCTTTATGACTATGCTTGTCCGAATTGCACACGACCTGTCTCCAACCCACCTTGCGGTAGCGTTTGACCGTCCGGCGCCGACGTTTCGAAAAACGCTCTATAAGGAATACCAGATCAAACGCCCGAAAATGGACGATGGTCTTGTCTCTCAAATACCCCTTGTTCACAATCTTGTGGAGGCATCGCGTGTTCCCATCTATGAAATTGACGGGTTTGAGGCAGATGATGTCATTGCAACAACCGTTTCCTGGGCCAAAAAAGCGGGAATTGCCACAAGCATCATCGTTACCGGAGACCGGGATCTTCTGCAACTGGTTGAACCAACGATATTTACCTATATGCCCACAAAGGGCTTATCCGAGGCAAAACTCTACGGCCCCCAGGAGGCGCAGGCTCGTATGGGCGTTACACCGCCCCAGATACCCGATTTTAAAGCCCTAGCCGGCGACCAATCCGACGGCTATCCCGGGGTTGCCGGTGTAGGTCCAAAAACCGCAGCGGCGCTTCTTAAGGATTTTGAAACCGTGGAAAATCTCTATCACGCGTTGGAAGCAAATGATGAAAGGGTACGCGCCCTTTCCCCATTGCTTCGTGAAAAGCTTCGCGCAGGGAAAGAGCTTGCAATGCTCTCAAAAGATCTGGCAACGGTAAGAAAAACAG
>CAZERT010000077.1:0-2831 GCA_964515515.1 uncultured Gammaproteobacteria bacterium | reverse complement strand
ACAAAAACAATTCCGCTATAAAAAGCTTATAGTTGGCCGATTGTACTGCAGGAACGGTTCATTGTCAATGACATGGCTATCCGATAGGGTGCGTCAAAGGTCTAAGGGGTGGTGAGGAATGCTGCCACAACTAATCACCCGATTGTCGTTTCATTATTTTCCGCTTTTATCACACAGAGTTGCAATAGTATTTCCCAGTTCAACAGCATAGTTGGTGCCGCGGTCCCAGGGGAAAATGTTGTCCATATTGGCAACAAACAGCCCGTTGATGGGTGAAACAAGAGAGGCAATATGGTGGGGATATCCGGGCGTATGGAGCGGCTGGGCGTTGGGAACTATCCACACGTGGGAAGATAGGATGGACGAGGCTTTCACGGAAGGATTGATTCTTTGAATAAAGGGTAAAAATTCTTTCATAAGCTGTTTGGCTGATAACGACAGGAAGCGATGCCCAGAAGGAAGGTAATTGCCAAGGTAGGTGATATGGCGGTTTCCGTAGTGGCGTGGTGAGATCATGGATGTATGGGAAACAAGTGCAAGGAAGGGAAATGACCGGTCATTAATGTTAAGCCAATAGGTTGGGGAAATAATCGGTTCTGCGGTTTCCACAACCACCGTCTGGGCCCAGATATGGGAGACGGACGCAAGTTTTTTGCTATACCAGTCGGGAAAGTGAGCGAGTTTTACCGCAATAGGGGAAGGAACGGTACAAAGAACCCTATCAAAGCGGGATGAGTATGCGCGGCGTGACGTGGAAGTGAAAGGGACCAAAAAGCCCGTTGATGACGATGAAATACCGGTCACGGCAGTATTGGTGAAAATCTTGCCGCCGGCGTTAACGATAGCACGTTCAAGTGCGGTGGTGATGGTGGCAAATCCGCCGTCGGGATACAAAAGCGATGGGGTCCGCTTGTGGATTCTTGCCCAAAGCCACGATGCAGCGATGGTGTCTGCCTTGTCGCCGAATTTTCCTACCATCAGCGGATGCCAGATGGTGTTCCAGCCGTTTTTCCCGCCAAGGGGTAAAAAGACATCACGGGCTGTTTTATCCGTCAGAAATCCATACCAAGGCACAAGTTTGCAAGCGGCAATCATCACTCCGGTTCGGAGCCTGTCAAAGAAGGGCAGCGGGGAAAATGCCAGAAGCCCCCGGGCACTATCAAGCGGATATGCGTTTCCCTTGATGAAAGTATCCGTATGGGGAGCGTAGCGCCTGAGTATATGGGCAATACCAAGATCTTGGCAGAGGGAAATAATGGCCCGGTCATTGGTAAAGAGATGATGATAGGTTGTTTCCAGCGACCAGGACCACCCGGGTTTTTTCCACCCATATGCCATGCCTCCGACTTGGGATTCCCGTTCAAAAACGGTAACGCGATGTCCTAAGCGGGTAAGACGATATGCCGCCGTTAGTCCAGTAAACCCAGCGCCGATAATTGCGATATTCATGAGAGTGTTATTGTAGCAGGGTTTGTCCGTTTAGACAGGATAATTCCCCCAATAAGAAGTGCCCCCCAGTAGGCATGCCAGATGGCGGCAAGTGCGATATTTTGGCTGCTTAAGATGTCACCAGTTGTTGTTCCCACCCTGATCCAAAAGATGGGGGATGGAAGGGCAATGGCAAACAGAATTGCTGCAAGAAGCGGAGTGATGCGGATTTCACCCATAAGTAAGAGAAGCATGGTTAGGGCAGGTGGGAGCAGGAAACTTGCTGGAATTGAATTGGAAGAAAATACAACGACGAGTATCATCCCAATAGCAAGGGAAATTGGGTAGGATTGGCGGTGGGAGAGGACTACGCTGCCGCCAAGCGCCAGGGAAAAAATCGCAGCAAAAAAGACTGGCGGCAACGGGATGAATTTTGCTATCGACGTTAGGGAATAGGCGGTTGGAATCCAGGATAGGAATGTGTGGATCATGGTTTCCCGGTATGAGAGGTCAAACGGCGTAACAAGCAGTGCCCCCGTGAGCACGATCCAGGCACCAAGGGCGGTAAGGGAGGTTTTCCGCTGCTGTCCAAACACGAGCATAAGGGGGAGGATGCAATTGAGGGGTTCCAGAATCATAAGGGAAAGCAGGAGAAAGAAAATCGATGTAGTATTTTTCCCGTTTTCGATCTTTAGGATCAGCGCGCCTGAAAGAATGATGCGGACAAGCTGGAATCCGGGATTTTTTAGTTCCTCATAGAGCGTAAGATTTACAAGGATATAAGCAAGGGCGGGAAGACGCATCCTGTTTTTGGGAAATAATTTCCAGACCACGATTCCGGTGATCCCGACAATACAAACAGAAAACATGGTTATAAGCATTGGAAACACAGAATCGGGGAGAACGGTAAGTGGTATACCAACAAGCGCAAGAAGAACTGGGTGTGCTGTAGAGAGTGCAAGTGAGGTGTTCCAAGATGTAGGCGTCGTGGTGCCCAGAGCGGCTTCTGCTTGGCGTTTAAGCGCTTCCAGTCGTCCTGCAGGACTTTTGGAGATCATGACCGCATCGAAGGTTCCCGAATAGGTAAGCGAGACGATGTACAGGACTACACACAGCGCAACAACAATGACGCTTGCAATCGTTCTGAAAGATGGTGGGTCAGGAAGCTTCTGCTGGGGCATTCGTCTTGTTTTCATGATGAGTATTTTCTATACTAGGGCAGATTACCCGAAGTATTCAACTCATACATTCATGGGACATACGATATTATTGCAGCATGTAGACTCTCTTCTTGCTCTTCTTCGTGTTCGGCAGTGGGTAAAGAATGTTGCTGTATTTGCACCACTTGTGTTTGGTGGAGTCATTTTTTCCCCCCAGTACATAGGACTGTCTCTCTTTGCTTT
>CAZERT010000076.1:0-2937 GCA_964515515.1 uncultured Gammaproteobacteria bacterium | reverse complement strand
TACCGTTCTATTCCAAATCCAAATAGCGCCTGGGGAAGGGATTTCCAGGATTCCAAAAGGACAGACCATCCGATGGAAATAGGCATGGCGCCTGTTGTTGTTGTAAGCCAAATTCCCGTTGTTGCTCCTGCGCCGATTATTGAAAATATTACGGCAATAACAGCAATGCCAAAAGCCGTGTCATGCGCTTGTTTTTTTGCACGCCAAATGAGTCCAAGGGAGGACGGGATGCTCACACACAGGAAAGTAAGCACGGTAAGCGGGTGGCCAAGGGGGGTAAAGAGAAGATCTGCATATTGGGAGTCTGCATGAAATATAAGTTTTGGAATCCCGAGCGCTTGATACAATGCAAGAAGGCCAAGAATTCCAGCAAGGCCTGTCCAAATCCAGCGGATTTTATTTCGAAGCGCTGGCGTAAGAAAGCTTCCCCCAAATATTAAAATAATGACAAGAAAAAGAAACACGGATGCGCCGGCCGGATCGATGAGCGCCTCCATTGTATTTTTAGAGATGAGAATGGTGTTTGCGGCAAAGATAAGGAGAATAGGGAGAAGGGACATGAAATAATGAGACCTCGCAAGCACCGCCTCTTTTGTTTTTGCCATTCTGATAATCCAAAAGATGAGCGTTAGCGATGACACCAATCCGAGTGCTACCCATTTGGGGATTTCAAACATATCCGATGTTTTTGGGTAGATGAGTACCGGGAGCAAGCATATGAATCCGGTTATAATGGAGCCAAATAGTGCTGTCATTTTTGAAGGCTTGTCCATAGATTCATGATACAACGGAGGAAGGGGAGTGTATAGACATTGCTTCATTGTTTCATGGATCCATTGTTGTCTGTATATTCGATATTGTGGGAACAATGCAGCAATGGAGCAATGTATCAATGTCTGTATCATGTTGTGAAAACATGAATTACGAATCGTGAAAGCGTAAATAGAAAAGATATGTTTTATTATTACAGTACTTGCATTTGGAAATGACGCGGTATACGCTGAATGTAATGGGTAGACATAGGACTTCAGTATTTCCTTCCGTTCGCTCCGGAATGAGCCTCATGGAACTGATGATCGTCATTGTTATTGTTGCATTGTTAGCGCTTGCAGTGTTGATGAATGTTCAGAGGCAAATACAGCGAGGATATGATTCACGAAAAAAACAGGATTTAACCAGAATCCGTACTGCATTGGAAGAATATTATAACGATCACGGAGCATTTCCGGAAGAGGATGTTTGGAGTGCCATGAATTGCAGAACTGGTGCAGGAATGGATTTTTTGAAGCCATATCTTGATGGACGAGCAATTCCGTGTGATCCGCTTACGAGTATGCCGTATGAATATATTTTAAACTCTGATTGTAATGGGATGGTTTTACTTACTAAATTAGGGGATAATAGTGATCTTGATATTACGAAAAACGGTTGTGATGCACTTGCTGGATGTGGATACACGGCAGGATATAATTTTGGGTTATCATCAGGCGATTGCATTATTCCGAAAGGCGGTGTTATCGTGGGGCCGCTACCAACAACAGCGCCGACAGTGGGACCAACGATACCGGTCGTACCGGGGAATTGGCGATGTACTTCATCGGGAGTATGCAATAATGTAGAGTGTGAAGCGGTATTTGGATATCAAACCTATGAAATGTGTATGCAACATTGTGATTTATTACCATCGACACCACGGTGTCCATAAGGAGGAAGTATGAAGAAATTACACAAAGGTTTTACGTTAATAGAACTTCTTGTTGTTATCGCGCTTCTTGGAGTTATGTCCGTTTTGGTTGTCCCGTCATTTAATGGATCACTCCGAAAAAGCCGCGATGCAAAACGGAAAAGTGATATGGCGCAGGTAGCAAAAGCTTTGGAGGTGTACTACAACGATACGGGCATGTATCCGGTATCAAATGGAGGAAAAATTCAGATTGGCACATCGATAATTGATTGGGGGAGTCCAATGTCAAATGGTTCCATTGTCTATATGACCAAGCTTCCGAAAGATTCCGGATCACGAACATACCAGTATGTCTCTCTTCCCGTAGGAGTTAATCCGCCAACAGGATATTATCTTATGGCGCAACTTGAAAATACCAGTGACCCTGATTATTACCCTGTTGATAGTGGTACGTATCCATGTGGATCAACAGGATGTAATTTTGTGGTGACAAGTACAAATGTAACACCTCCCATACCAATGGTGACATCAATTATTATTCCAACACATACACCAATTTCTTTACCTACCTCAACCCCAGCACAAATTGATCCCGAACCAACACGAGCATATGATTAATTACAAAATACGAAAGGCAATATTATGAAACAAGGTTTTACTCTTATTGAATTGCTTGTTGTTATCGCAATTATTGGGGTTTTAACGGCAATAGCGCTTCCAAATTATCTTGGTATCCGCCAACGGGCGAATGATTCCAAAAAAAAGCAGGAATTGGCGCAGATTAAAAATGCTTTGCGGCTCTATTATGCGGATTATCAGCGATATCCTACGCAAGTATCTAGTGGCACATGGGCATATAAAATTATGGCGGGATGCGGAGCGGATGGTGCCACTTCATGCGAAACTTCTTATTGTGGAATGAGTTTTGCTGCTGGATTAGATTGTACCACAAATCTTAAAACGTATATGAAGAAATTTACCGATTTTAACGGAACAAGTGATGGATATGGGTGGAATTATCGAAGTGATGGGAGTGATAATTTTTGTTTAAGTATAACTTTAGAAAATACCGGTGATACGGAAGCTGCAACAAGTGTAACCCGTTGTAATGCGGGATATGCCGGTTGCAATGGATTCGGGTATACTGTATGCGCTGATTGAAATACCGTGTCCTTCACGGTTTAAATTCTATTGCTAGTAGTTAGTAGCACCGTGGTAAACCCATCCAGGGCGTTAGCCCATGGATGAACGGG
>CAZERT010000075.1:0-3114 GCA_964515515.1 uncultured Gammaproteobacteria bacterium | reverse complement strand
CGGCCATACCATTCGTTCATAAATTCGGGATCTTCACTGCGAAATGCCATAAGCGTCATGAGCCGTTTTTTGGAAACCGCAATTTCCTCCTCCGTTATCCCGCTATCAAGGGCCTTTTTAAGCTCCGTCATAATGCCTTCCACGGCCTGGTGAACCTTCTCCGTTGCCACACCAGCGTAAATGGACCAATACCCAACATCCTCCCATGTATCGGCGCTGGAGCGGATATGATAACAAAGCCCCTGCTTTTCCCGGATTTCCTTAAAAAGCCGCGAGGTAAAGGAAATACCAAATAAAAGATTAAACACGCTCCATGCAAACCGATCTTCACTTCCCCTGGGGAAAATCCGAAGGCCCAGCGTCAAATGCGCCTGCTGAGCATCGGGTTTTGTGACAACGGAAAGCGCTGATTCCGTCTGCATATCTACCACCGGCTCCGTAGACCCAACTTTTTTTGCCGGTAATGGGGAAAACCATTCGTTTACCTGTTCGGTAATTTCTTTTTGCCTTGCCCCATCCATTGCCCCTGCCATTACGACCACGGTTTTTCCCGGAACATACCATGAATCATGATACTCCCGAAGTGTCTGTGCTGTTGCGGATTTAAGTGGTGCTTCTTCACCGATAATGCGCATCCCAAGTTTTGTTCCCGGATACATCATGGTATGGAATGCCTCCGACACTTTTGCAGCTGGTTCATCTTCGTAGCGCTTCATTTCTTCCAAAATCACATCCCGTTCCTTATCCACATGCTTTTGTTCCAAAAGGGGCATCATGGCAAGCTCTTTATTTATCCCTAGCGCTTCCTTCCAATCGACTGCCAATACTTTGTTATGGTAATTGGTGATGTCGATGTCCGTGTAGGCATTCTGCAAACCGCCAAGACGTTCAATGAAATTCACATCGTCGGTTGTGGGATACTGTTTTGTTCCCTTAAACACCATGTGTTCCAAAAAATGGCTAATGCCGTTAATTGCCTGGGTTTCATACCTACTGCCTACCCCAACCATGACGCTGGTTGCCATGCTTTCCACGCCCTGCATCGGAACAAGGACCAGCTGCGTGCCGTTTTGAAGAATTGTTTTGGAATATGGAAGTGAATCTGCCATAGAGTCCTATCATAGCATGAAAAATACGTATAATACATTCCGAATGCATGGTATAATTTTGCTCTAGTATGCCACAAACTCCAGATAGACCAGTCTTTGAACAATTTACATCAAACCCTCCAGAATTTCCGGCAACATACATTTGTCCAGGACTCCCAGGTGAAATGCCGCATGAATTTCTTACTGAAGTCCCGCCGCTTGGAATTGATGTTCTTCCTCTTACCCAGATATGTCCAAAGCACCATCGTACGGGAAATCTTGCCGATCCAAACCTGCTTCCACATGCGTAAATTCATCGGCCAGATACAACGTTTTCCCATTCTTAAAAACATACTTCATAAAATATTCACCATATTCTTTTCGTACTTGCAGCTTCCTGAAAAATACACAATACTAAACTATGTATGACTCCTGATGAAATCCGCGAAGCAATTGAGCTTAAAGTTGTAGAGCTGATTAAAGATAAACTTACCGACGGCACAATGACGGAAGAACGAAGCCGGCAAATATCACGGTTGGTTTTGGAAATCCTTCAGCCTGGTATGGAACTTAACCAACTGTTTAAGGCAATCTTTAAACTTGACGACAATTGCACGGAACTTTCCCACATCGTCCTTCCATACGCCATGCAATACGAAAATGGAGTGGTAAAAAAGGCAACAATTGTTGTGGAAGGTTTCGTCCGGCAGGGGCAGTATGACGCAGCAATTTCCCTTGCAAAAGATGCAATCGGCAGCAATCTAAATATCCGGTGGCAGGGATCATCGGGAAAAGCACAAAAAACGGTTTCATAGAACAAAATTTCCCTTGACAAACAGGGGAGGAAAAGAAATAGTAGATATATGGATTCATTTGCCAGCCCATCACTTTCCACCTACATTCAAGGACTTCTGGATGAAACCCATGGACCCGCAGTCCTTTCCGAAGATCAACGCCTTTCCATGCACAATGACCTGATGACACGGCTTACAACACTGATCAACACCAACCTTATTGCCGCAATTCCACAGGAAAAAGTCCCTGAATTTAACCGGCTTATTGATACAGAGGCAAAAGAGGAAGATATATCAAATTTTATCCAAACAACCGTTCCCGATCCGCAAGGAGTCATAGTGCGCACACTTGTAGATTTTCGGGAAGTATATAAAAGTATCCAATAATATATGGCAGAAAAAGGCGAAATACATACAGGGATACAAATACCTCAACTTGGTGAGGCGTTACAACTTGGCAATCCGGATAAAAAAATCCAGGGAACGAAATTGTATTTAACACAACCAGGAATCGCACGCATACAAGCACTTGGAGGAACATATAGTGGTAAAAAGAACCTGAATTCTTTTACCCTCTTGGACCAACCGACACGAACGGAAAATCAATTTGACGTAATCTCAGGAAAAAGATTACCACGTGGTGAAACCGGTCGTGATAGTGCCGTTGTATTACTAAAAGCTCCTGGCGCTTCAATAAAAGAACCGGTTACATCCCATATCGTTGGAGACAAAATATCTCTTGAACACGTATGGGGTGTTCGAATTGTGAATGATAACGGTGAGCATGTTGATATTCCGATTGATGAACTAACAACGGAAAATCCACGAAAAAAAACATCTCCCACAGGCACAAAATCACCAGATAGTACACAACAACCACCATCTTCTGACCTTCCCTATCCCGATGAAACATCCGGGCTTGGCCATGAAGAAAATCCCCCGGGTGGACTCCCGCTTCCAACCGAAGAACCAAAAAAACCAAAACAGGAAGAAGAACCCTGGCAATACAATTCTGGAATTGATGATGAAGTCAGAATAGAACATCCTCCTGGTGGATTATCGCTTAATCCCACAAAACCAAAGAATCCTACCGAGGATCCCGCATATAATTCCGGTATCGAAAATCCACATGACCCAACGGATAAATCAGAAAATCCTCCGGGTGGGCTTCCATTACCACCCACAGAAACTCCTCCTTCTGTTGAGCCACCAAAATCAACAGAAACCCCAAA
>CAZERT010000074.1:0-3198 GCA_964515515.1 uncultured Gammaproteobacteria bacterium | reverse complement strand
AGCCCTTTGCGACACCTTGGTAGGAAGTATCGTTGGGAAAGAAACGTAGTTTCTGTCCCAGAGAGTGCCGGGTGGTGTAATGGTAACACGCCTGACTTTGGATCAGCGCGACTCTAGGTCCGAATCCTAGCCCGGCAGCTATATACAAAAAGATTCCATGAAGGGATCTTTTTGTATATCTGTTGGGTTGCGGAAGAGGACCTCTAGTCCGGGAATGAGGAGCCATTATCGTAACAACGATTACGATAATAGGCGGATCATTCATGGAGCCTGAAAGGCGAACATCTTCCTAGCCCGGCAGCTATATACAAAAAGATTCCATGAAGGGATCTTTTTGTATATCTGTTGGGTTGCGGAAGAGGACCTCTAGTCCGGGAATGAGGAGCCATTATCGTAACAACGATTACGATAATAGGCGGATCATTCATGGAGCCTGAAAGGCGAACATCTTCCTAGCCCGGCTACTTTAGTTCCTAGTACAATTTGCTGGTATAATTCATCCATATGAAAACAGTCGTTATCACCGGTATCAGTCGGGGAATTGGCAAAGCATTAGCGGAAAAATTCCTGAAGGAAGGATATGGGGTTATCGGTACATCTACAAAAGGCAGTACGGATATAAAAAATCCAAATTTGAATATACTTACACTTGATTTGTCGCTTCACGATAGTATAGTCACCGCAACAAAAAACATCGCATCAATGACTAAAACTATCGATATTTTGTTAAATAATGCCGGAATCGCAGCTGATGAGAAACCCAGAGAGATGAGTATAGCGGCACTACGGAAAAATCTTGAAGTCAATCTTTTCGGACTGATTGATTTTACCGAACAATTACTCCCGTATATTTCTCCTAATGGACAAATCGTCAACACCGCATCAGTCATGGGCTCCTTAACCACCCCATTGGATGAAAATGAACTGGATTATCCAGCGTACAGAATCAGTAAAACTGCCGTCAATATGTATACAAAGACACTTGCATCACGAATAAAAAATCAGGGAATAATTGTTTCGTCTGTCCACCCTGGGTGGGTAAAAACTGATATGGGAGGAGATGGTGCAACACGGGAACCTTCCGTTGCGGCAGATGAAATCTATAGACTTGCAACGACCCCGCACGAAACAGGGTTATTTTGGTTTGATAACGAAATATTCCCTTGGTAAAGAAAATTAGAAATATAATTTTTGATGGAGAAAAACATCCGGAGACAACTCACATAATTTATTTCCGGTATAATTGAATAATCATGGCGCAAATACAGGCACAATTCGTCAAAAGCATCAACGGAACAGACAAGATTCTTTTTCACCCACGACCGCAGATCGTTTTCATGGGACGTTCCAACGTAGGAAAATCAAGCCTGATCAATTCCCTCTGCACCAGGAAAAATCTTGCACGCTCAAGTTCTGCACCTGGAAAAACAACAACAATTGATTTTTTTGATATCAATTCCACACATTATTTTGTTGATCTTCCCGGATACGGGTTTGCACACGCGGATAATACAAAACGGGAACACTACAGAAAACTTATTTATTGGTATTTATTTCAATCAGGCGTACATCCGAAATTGGCGATTCTTATTGTGGATGCAAAAGTCGGTATTACCGAATATGACAAAGAAACCATCACACTCCTTACAGACGCACATATTCCTTTTTGTGTGATCGCGAATAAAATAGACAAACTGAAGCAAAACGAACGAATAAAACAACTAAAAGAAATTCATGCTCTAATTCCTTCAATCCAGCTTTTGCCCCATAGCATCAAATCCGGAGAGGGAAAAAATGAACTTCTCCGAATAATTTTTTTTGGGAAATAGGTTAACACACAATCGGACTGTACAATAATATCCTATAGGTTTTATGCTACAATACTGCAATGATTATTGATTTGGTTTCCATACACATTAAAGCCGGAAATGGAGGGAACGGAGCAGTTTCGTTTCTCCGGAATGGCCAAACTGCAAAGGGCGGTCCTGATGGAGGGAATGGAGGGAAAGGCGGGGATATTTATGTTGTCGGATCAACAAATATAACCGATTTACGTGAATTCCGGTATCACAAGGAAATAAAAGCGGACAATGGTGTGAATGGACAGCACCATAATCTGTATGGAAAAAAAGCAGATGATCAGATTATCCAGGTCCCGATCGGAACAAGTATAACGGATACTTCAACAAATACACGGATTGAAATAGTGGATTCCACAACAACACATCTTCTTGCGAGTGGGGGAAAAGGCGGAAGAGGAAATATTTCCTTTAAAAGTTCCACAAACCAAGCACCACACTTCGCAGAACCCGGGAAAGAGGGGGAAAATAAAACAATTACGCTAGAACTTAAATTTATTGCAGATATTGGTCTCGTAGGTCTTCCGAACGCCGGAAAAAGTACGTTGTTATCACTTCTTACAAACGCAAAACCGGATATTGGACCGTATCCATTTACTACTATAGATCCATCTATCGGAATGTTGGGAAATATCGCTCTTGCCGATATCCCCGGGGTTATCAAACGTGCATCCGAAGGAAAAGGGCTTGGAATTAAATTCTTAAAACATATCGAAAAAACATCGTTACTGTTTCATTGTATTGATTCTTCTTCCCCAAATCCTCTGGACGACTATGCAATCATCAGGAATGAATTCCGTGCATATGGAAAAGAACTTGAAAAGAAACCGGAAATCATACTTCTTACAAAGATAGACAATGTGGACGCAACAACACTAAAACATACGATAACGTTATTCCGGCGGAAAAGAAAAACTGTGTACGCAGTATCTATCTATGATCAACAAAGTATTGATTCCCTAAAAAACAGTGTGAAGGAATTATTGAAAAAAATCCCGAAGGAAACACGAAGTATCATTGTGAAAACGTAAGTATTTTTGTACAATATATACTCATCGCGGAAGTGGCTCAGTGTCCCCCGAAGCCTATAGCGAGGGGGGAGAATTGGTGAAAATGCACATCCGTAAGATGATAGTATTTGTTTATGCGGACGTGGCGGAATTGGTATACGCGCATGCCTAAGGAGCATGTCCCGCAAGGGGTGGAGGTTCAAGTCCTCTCGTCCGCACTAGTATTAAATAAAGTCAATTTACAATTAATTTCGGTTGGGGTGTTCCTCTTTTGATAACATGCATATCCCCAACACACTTTCCCTTATCAAATAAATCTGATAGCATAA
>CAZERT010000073.1:0-3205 GCA_964515515.1 uncultured Gammaproteobacteria bacterium | reverse complement strand
CTTTGTGCAACCTGGGCAATTGCCGGACTTTGGGACACGCTTCCCAACACCGATGGACTTCCTGCACCCACAAGCACATCATCTCCTTTGGAAAGAACCGCAATTGAACATGGAAGCAGACCAAGAAGATTCTTGTCTGCCGCTATGACGTTACCGATCCATGTTGGATTACACACATGCAAAATCGTACCATTTCCCGAAGGAAGCGTTGTTTCCCCAAGAACTGACAGACCATTTTCTGTTGCTGCTTTTTTTACATTGGCAATCGTTTCGTCTTTGCCAAACGTGCTCTTTCTGAAATATGCAATATTCATACAACCTCCTTACTAAGATTCATCAACATTTTGCCGATGTTGCCTGCTTGTTTATACTTGATGCGATACCATACGGTTTTCCCCTCTTTTTTCGTTTCCACCAACCCTGATTGTTTGAGCTTTGAGAGATGCTGGGAAACGGCAGACTGGGAAAGATGACATGTTTTAATAAGTTCCGTCACACTTTTTGGTTTTTGTGACAGACATACCAAGAGTTGTGTACGGACCTGATTTCCGAAGACGGAAAAAATACCATGTTCCATATGTTTATATATTAGCATTTGCTAATATAATGTCAAGTATACAAATAATTCTATTTATCATTCGAAAGATTGAAAGACCGTAAGATGGATTCCCTCCGCCAGCCGGCGGATTCGCGGGGATGAATACGGACGGGAGGCTATAATAAAGCCTATATAACGAATAAAAAATGTGAGGCTGCAAGGCCAGGCCTTGCAGCCTGAAAAATCCAAAAATTTCTTAGGTATCCTAACTATAAGATAAAAACCCCTACTAACATGCTTCAAAATTCTTTATAGTAGTAATATGGACATAAAGAAAATGCTTACCCCGCCAAAAACCATTGCCGTGGTTGGATTATCGGATAAACCGGACCGGCCAAGCCACCTGGTAGCCAAGTATTTATTGGAGCAGGGATTTACTCTTCTCCCCGTTAACCCCACGGTCCCTTCTGTTTTTGGAATCCCAAGTTATCCATCCATTTCCGCCATTCCCCAAAGCATTCATATCGATATTGTCGATATTTTCCGAAAATCCTCCGAAGTACCCGGAATTATTAAGGAAATCATTACCACAAAACGGACACCACTGATTTGGATGCAGGAAGGTGTGGTAAGCATTGAAGGAAAAACACTTGCCGAAAAACATGGCATGGAGGTTATTATGAATGCCTGTATGATGAAATACCACAACAAAAACACCGCCTCATAACAAAGAGGTGTGGTGTTTTTGCAGAAATACCCAAGTAGTTGTTACTTCTGGAATAACCGCATCAGCCAACCAAACATGCTCTTTACCTGTTCTTCTTCTCCAAGTCGTTCCTGCAGAGCAGTATTTTGCTCCGTGAGCAATTGAATCATTTCCCGAATCTTTGTTGCTTCTGCCTGGTTACCCAATTGATTTGCATAGTCTTCCATTTGACGGATACGCAACTCGTTTTCGGCAATTTCCCGACGGATCTGATTCATGGCTTTGTATTCTGGTCCGAGAATCGTCTTTAGTACTCCCTGCCGGCTATCCATAATCCGAATCTGTTCCTGTACCCGGGTTTGTGATTGCGTTTGATTTTGCACAATCTCACGAACTTGCTGACCAAGTCCGGCTTCCGTTCCCTCTAGCATCTGAAGTTCTTGGACTTTCTTAGCAACATCACTCATTTTTTCCAATGCTTGATCGCTTCTTCCCTGACCATATTGCTGATTCTCTTGGTTTCCCAGTCCATTCCCCTCTCCATTTTGCGGCTCTCCTTCCTGTTCCATTTCCTGTTGCTGGGATTGAATCATCACCTCATCACCTTGATTTTGTACTTGGTTTTGATTTTGATTGATTATCTGTTGCCCCTGGGCCGTTCCCGTCCCACCATTTTGTGATTGAACCATTTGGCTTTGTCCGGATTGTCCACCTGTGCCCTGTCCCTGACCTTGCGAGCCTTGAGCAAATACCAACACCGGAAATGCACATGCAAGTATGCATACCATTGCTTTTGATACATTCATGCGTCTCACCTCCTTTGATTATCGTACCACACCTTTTTATTACTGATTGATTTCTGTATTTTGCACACGACCCCGCCGATAGTGCGAACCATTTTGGTTTGGTGGATCGTTTGATACCTCCGGGGTGGTAGATCCTGTTGGTTGCACGTACAGTGATGGTTGTGGCAGAGCATTTCTTTTCCCTTTCCCCTGTCCTGATCCATCCATCCGACGCTCCCCTTGCCCCGCCCCATAGAACGAATCGTCCCCAAACACCCGTACACCTACCGCTTCAAATATTCCATTTGGATTTGTATCCCCGACAACGCGAACCGTATCTCCAACAGACGGAGTTCCAAACGGATAATGCGTATCATCCAAAAGCCGTATGGAAACCATAGAACCATCATCCTGTTGAACCACGAGTTCATTATCTTTATACGCCTGTACCGTACCTATCAGAAAATTTTTTCCCGCCATCTGCCCCATACCAAACATCCGGCTATTTTGCGAAACAACCTGCGCAACATCCTTATTTGCCCCAAGCAATCCTGCTGCCACTACTGAAACCGCGATACCGCCAAGAACAATGCCAAGAAGCGGCTTTTTGTAGGAAATATCATAGGTGCGGATTGCAAGAAGAAATGCTCCCAAAACCGGAATAGTAAGAAGAAGCGGAATATAGGGAAATGCCTGGAGAAATGACCAGAATCCCGTTTGCCCATAGGAAGATAAAAGGTCACTGTTTGTTGCAATCCATACGGAAAGCACAATATAAAGTCCGACAAGAATTGCCAGCATGATCCACAAGAAACCGCCACGGACGATTTTTGGCACCAACAAGGAAAATCCCGAACGGATTCCAACACGACCCGACTCAATGGTACTCATAACCGCATCAGCGCGTGATTTTGCCATAACAGACCCTCCTTATAATCTCTTTTGCCCTATAGATACGGACACCAACCGCACGAACGGGCAGCCGCAAGATGTCGCTGATTTCTTCATACGATTTGTCTTCATAGTAATAGAGTAATAACGGTTCGCGATATTTCATATCTAATGAATCCAAGCAGGAGTCCAATTGTTTTTTTACGATTTCCCGATCCAATACTTCTTCCGTATCATCGGGTTTTCCGAAATCAAACCATTCCCCAAATACCTGCAGTTTTGAAA
>CAZERT010000072.1:0-3212 GCA_964515515.1 uncultured Gammaproteobacteria bacterium | reverse complement strand
TACGTAGAATAAAAGTTGCGTAGTGTGCCCTTCGAAGCTTCACGCGAAGAAGGGCATCCTTAATACAAAGATAAGAGATTTACTCACCGCCCTAAATTGTCACCAATCCAATACAGTCACGTTTAGCGTGACGCCAATTACTATACATACACAAACCTATGGAGTAGAATTTAGCAAGGAATCTCGGGCCTGTAGCACAGTTGGCTTTGTCCGCCGAAGCATTTCGCGAAGGCGGATAATGCGAAACGTTATACGTTTTGAGTCGCTTTTGACGCGACGCCGATTAGTATGTTTAAACAGGTCTATGGAGTAAAATTTAATAATAAATCTCGGGCCTGTAGCACAGTTGGTAATGCGCCGCATTCGCATTGCGGAGATCAGGGGTTCGACTCCCCTCAGGTCCACACTACGCCCCCTCCTTTCAGTCGGAGCTTCGTGTGGTAGGCCACCAATATTGACGTAATACGTAGAATAAAAGTTGCGTAGTGTGCCCCCCCATAGCCTAGAGGAAAGAGGAACTAAAGGGGGCTACAATTTAATAACGAAGATACGAACCGCGATGCTTCGAAGGTACAAATTATAAATTTGAACGTAAAATAATCAGTCTACTGGTAATAATCGCTAGCACTATATAAATAGGCTTTGCTAATTATCGGAAGTATCCTGCGGGGTTCACAACTACGCCACCTTTACGGATTTCAAAATGCAAATGGGTTCCTGTTGACCGCCCGGTTGATCCCATCTTCCCGATAATCTGGCCGCGTGATACCTTTTCCCCTGGACTTACATAAATTGCCTGTAAATGACCATACAGCGTCTGCATCCCATTTCCATGATCAACAATAATATGCTGGCCATATCCCCATTTTAGGTATTCAACAAGTACAACTGTTCCGGAATCAGCCGCAGCAATACCGGGTGCCGCAGGACTGGCGATATCATAGGCATTATGGTACCAGGATGGATATTGGGTAATTGCTCCTGATGTTGGCCACAAAAACTGCCCGGTTCCCGTAACCGTAGATTGAATGGGGGCAGCATAATAGACTCTTGGTGCCTCGGGCATAACACCACCCGGCACAATTAACGTTTGGCCAATAGAAAGCGCAAACGTTTCCGGATTGGAAAAGTCATTAAACGGAAAATTGACAATATTTTGCGCTTCCGTTTTGTATTTTTTTGCGATTGAGTAGATGGTATCCCCTTCCTTTACTACATGAACCATCCCGCTGACTGGAGGAATTTTGAGTTTTTGACCTATACTCAAACTATCACTTTTTATATCATTTGCCCACTTTATTGTATCAATCGTTACACCAAATTTTTGCGCAATATTGGCAAGCGTATCACCGCTTTCCACCAAATATGTCACCACCTGGTCCCGTGGTTTTATCGATACCTCTGTTTGAATTGACGAGTTTTCATCAAGTGAGGTAAGGACAGCCGAAGGTGGAGTAAAGTCTGTAGAAACAGCAGAGACTGTATAGGCATTGGCGATAAGCGGCGCACTGGAAACGCCCGCAATTAAAAGAACAATGATGGAAATATGAAGAAATGGCCTCTGGTAACTCCCGCGCCGCGCCATGAGAACATCAACAAGTACGTCTTTTCTTGCTTCAAACCGGATTCCAAAATGGCGGGTATTCCGTTGTATAAAATACCACCATCCGCTTCCCCATTCGGTAAGCTCATCACGAAGCTGGAAAAACCACCGTTTCATATGCCTGGTAAGACTATCAAAGACCCGTGGGAAGTGCAAATGAAAAAATATTATACAAAATACATATTCATCGATAATAGCCCTATAAGGATCTTTCTTATCCTCTACTCATAATTGCCGATTCTCTTCATGCCGATTTTTCATATTCGTTAATATTTTGGTTTTGGGCTGTAGATCAAGCAAGATATTTCTGCATGCGGGAATGAAACAGAACCTAATTCCCGAACACAAAAGAATACTTCATATTATTCTTCTCTTATATACAAGCCGTTTTTCTTTAAGTTATAGGTAAATATTCTCTTGTAATCACGCCATTTTCCCTTGGAATAAAACTTCTAGGCTTATAAACGAAATGCTCATTGGAACAACCAAAAAAGAATCACTCAAAATTCACAGGCGATACAATTATTATGCTGATCTGACGCTATAATTGAAACACCCATGATGTTTTATCCTGCAGAATCATTCCACATACACATTGGCAATACCTTCTAGGAAGTGCTATTTTACGCTCAAAAATACTATCCAAAGGGAAATTGCCTATACGTACCCCGAAAAAAGCGATGATCAGAAAACGACTTTCTCATTCCACAGGAACCACACCAACCATTCCTACAGGATAGAAAAGAGGCGTGAATGAGGCTATATTGACGTATTTCTTACCCCTGGCTTAACGTTTTAAGAAATTCCGCGTTACTTTTGGATTTGGACAACCGGTCGATCATCATCGCCGACTGCTCATCTTCGGAAAGAAGCGCAAGCATATGCCGGAGGGTCGTCACATTTTTCATCACATCTTCCCCAAGCATCAGTTCATCGTGCCGAGTGCCAGACGTGGGAATATCTATTGCCGGGAATATCCGCCGCTCCTGGAGCTTCCGGGATAAATGGAGTTCCATATTGCCGGTTCCCTTAAATTCCTCATAAATAAGATCATCCATCCGGGAACCCGTATCCACAAGCGCCGTTCCGATAACGGTCAGCGACCCGCCGGTTGATTTCTCCGACCCCGCCGCCGCTTCAACACAGCGTGCGGCACCAAGGAATTTTTTAGCTGGGTATAGTGCTGCCGGATCAAATCCACCCGAAAGCGTGCGTCCGGAAGGGTTCACAACCAAATTGTATGCCCGGGCAAGCCGGGTAATGGAATCCAGGAGCACCACAACATCCTTCCCCATCTCTACTAAGCGCTTTGCCCGTTCCAGGGCAATTTCCGCAACGCGGACCTGCTCCGGCGGAGATTGGTCAAAGTTGGATGCCAACACTTCACCCTTAATTGACCGCGTAAGATCCGTTACCTCTTCCGGCCGTTCCCCGATAAGGGCTGCCATAAGGTGAACGTCAGGATAATTTGCCGTAACACCAGCTGCAATTTCCTTTAAGATCGTTGTCTTTCCCGCTTTTGGTGGAGAAACAATAATCCCCCGCTGTCCAAATCCGATGGGAGACAACAGATCAATCATACGTGTTGATAATGGAGTTTGATCTGTTT
>CAZERT010000071.1:0-3366 GCA_964515515.1 uncultured Gammaproteobacteria bacterium | reverse complement strand
CTTCTTATTACCATTAACGACATTTTGCGTATCGTGCGCGGATAAATCCCCAAAAAGATCTGCCTTGGGTCACGGGCAGGAATTGTCTATAATAGCCCTATATGGCTCAAACGTATGATAAAAAGGAACTTGCAAAAAAATCGGAAGATATTTCCAAGTGGTATAACGATGTGGTGCTCAAAGCTGAACTTGCTGATTATGGACCGGTGAAAGGCACCATGGTGATTCGGCCATACGGGTATGCGATCTGGGAAAGTGTGCAGAAGTATTTTGATGCACTTATCAAAGCGGCAGGTGTGGAAAATGCGTACTTCCCGATGTTTATCCCCTCATCATTTCTTACGAAAGAAAAGGAACATGTCAAGGGATTTTCACCGGAATTGGCCGTTGTGACGAAAGCCGGCGGGGAAGACCTTACGGAGCCGCTTGTTGTGCGTCCGACGTCTGAAACGATTATGTATGCCATGTATGCCAAATGGGTGAACAGTTGGCGTGATCTGCCTCTCCTACTGAATCAATGGTGCAATGTCGTCCGGTGGGAAAAACGGACCTATCTGTTTTTGCGAACCACGGAATTTTTATGGCAGGAAGGCCATACCGCACACGCAACACATGAAGAAGCCGTTGCTTTTGCCCAAAAAGCGCATGACTGGTACAGACAAGTCTTTGAGGATCTCTTTGCCATTCCGGTTATGCTTGGAACAAAAAGCAGTACAGAAAAATTTGCGGGTGCAAAGACAACATATACCGTTGAGGCGCTTATGCCGGATGGGAAGGCGCTTCAAAGCGCAACATCGCATGATCTTGGGCAGAATTTTTCCAAAGTTTTTAATATCACATACCAAAACCAACAAGGTCAGGAAGAGTATGTCTGGCAGACATCCTGGGGACTTTCCACTCGATCCCTTGGCGGACTGTTTCTGGTACACGGTGACGACAGCGGACTCCGGATGCCGCCCAATGTTGCTCCGATTCAGGTTGTGATCGTTCCGATCATCAAATCAGATGGGGATGCCACGGTAATCCAATCATATGTGCAAGAGATATATTCCAAACTTCAGGCAATGGGAATACGCGCGAAAGTCGATTCACGCACTACCGTTTCCCCGGGCCGGAAATTTAACGATTGGGAAGTCAAAGGCGTACCGGTACGGATTGAATTGGGTGCAAAAGAAACAAGCGATCAGACGGTTACTATTGCCGTACGTGATACGGCACAAAAGAATATTCTACCGGTTGCTCAATTTCTTTCGGAGATTCCTACTATGCTTTCGGATATGCAGCGCCGGATGCTAGATGGGCAAAAGCAATTTCTGGCAAGCCATACGTTTGACGTGTCCGATTTTTCCCGGTTTGAAGAGATCATGAAAACAACACGAGGATTTATCCGTGCGTTCTGGTGTGAGGACGAAGTATGCGAAAAGGGGATTAAGGAAAAAACAAAGGCCACAACACGGTGTCTGCCACTTGATACCAAGGAGGAAACGGGTGTCTGTGTCCACTGCGGCAAGAGTGCCAAACGCAGATGGATTTTTGCACAAAGTTACTGAGTATGAAAACGATCGTTACCCATATCGGACCCGACCTTGATGCCATGACCTCAATATGGCTGGTAAAAACCAGGATTGCCGGATGGGAAGAGGCCGCGCTTGCGTTTGTTCCTGCAGGAAAAACGCTTGATGGAATGGACCCTGATGGCTCGCCTGACGTAATGCATGTGGATACCGGGTTTGGCCGATTTGATCACCACCAGACGGATGAGGATACCTGCGCTGCACTACGCGTGTATTCCTTCATCAAATCCCAAAATGGTGCCGACTCGGTGCTGGAGCGGATGCTTGCGGTGGTCAATGATATCGACCATTTTCGGGAAGTATATTTTCCCAATCCCACGGCGGATTTTTACAATATCAGTTTGGTAAGCATCATCGATGGATGGCGGCTTTTGTACGGAGACAATCCGGACAAGATTGTGGCACTCACGATGGAAGCCCTTGATGGTGTCTATATTATGATGCGAAATAAAGTTTGGGCAGAAGGGGAGATTGCAAAAAACGGCCGGGAATTCCACACAAAATGGGGAAAAGGCCTTGCTGTTGAAACGGTCAATGATGAAGTCGTCCATCAGGGTCAGAAAATGGGATATGCGCTCGTTGTCCGAAGAGATCCAAAGAAAGCGTATCTGCGCATCAAAGCACTTCCAAAACCCGAAATAGACCTATCAGCCTTGTATGAAGAGCTTAAGAAAGAAGATCCGCAGGCAACATGGTTTCTTCACGCAAGCCATCATATGATTTTAAATGGGAGCGCAAAAAATCCCGACATGAAGCCATCAACTAAGTCGCTTGATGAAATTCTTGCAATTATTGCGTCAGTCTGTGCATGATAGGAAAGAAGGAGGTATTGCGTATGGAAGAGTGTTTATTTTGTAAACTGGTGGAAAATGCAATTCCTTCCTATACCGTGTATGAGGATGATGCAGTTCGTGCATTTCTTGATCCATTTCCCGCTGCCCCCGGACATACGCTTGTGATTTTGAAAAAACATGGGGATAGCCTGTTATCCTATACACCGGAAGAATTGGGAATCCTCTGGGGCGGAGTCCAAAAAGTACTCAAAGGGCTAACCGCTGTCTTTTCCACGGATGTATTTACGATCGGAACAAACCACGGTGAACCGTCAGGCATCCATCATTATCATGTTCACCTCATTCCCCGTACTCCCGAGGATGGGGGAGGTGTGATACAATCGATTGTGAAAAAACCACTTGCCGAAGATTTATCCGTCACCCATAAAAAAGTGAAGGAATCCATCGGCTAAGGGTTTTCTTTTTGGTAAGGAGGTGTCTTTTTCTAGGTATGGTATTTGTAAAAGCACAACCAGGTGATTCATCCGACGCATTGATCCGTAAATTTACGCGGAAAGTTCTTTCCGAGGGTATTTTGCAGGACCTTAAAAAACGCGAGTTTTATGTAAAACCAGCAGAGGTCCGTAAGGAAAAAAAGCGGGAACTTGCGCATCGGCTGAAGCACCCTCATCGGGTCTATTAACCTATGACGCTTGCAGACATCCAAAAGGATATTATCGATTCCGTAAAAAAACGGGATATGGTACGTGCGGGAACACTTCGGTTTCTTCTTTCTGCCATACGTAATGCCTCTATTGCCAAATATGGTGCGGAAGCGGAAACAAAACTGACGGACGGGGATGTTTTGGATGTCATTAAAAAGCAGGTAAAAGAGCACAGGGATTCCATTGAAGCTTATACCAATGCAAAGCGGCAGGATTTGGTCGATACGGAAGCAGCCCAGCTTGCGATTCTGGAAACCTTTTTGCCCAAACAATTACGTGATGATGAAATCCTTT
>CAZERT010000070.1:0-3368 GCA_964515515.1 uncultured Gammaproteobacteria bacterium | reverse complement strand
CGTATTTCTTCGCTTGTATTCTACCATTTCCTGTGTAAGAATGGGATAGAAAACATTAGTGAAGAGCTGCCCCAAAAATTATTCATAAAGGAGTGTCTATGGCCCAACAGGATGCAAAACTTACCGCTATTCGTCTTGCAATGGAACAGATTGAAAAACAATATGGAAAGGGTTCCATCATGCGTCTTGGGGAGCAAACCATGAATAGAATGGGGATAGATGTTATTCCCACAGGTATCCTTCCCCTTGATTTGGCCCTTGGTGCAGGCGGTCTTCCTCGTGGAAGAATCGTTGAAATCTACGGTCCTGAAGCATCGGGAAAAACAACAGTATGTTTAAATGTTATTTCTGAAGCACAAAAAGCTGGTGGAACAGCTGCGTTTATTGATGCGGAACATGCCCTTGATCCGCAATGGGCGCAGATTCTTGGTGTGAAACTGGATGATCTGCTGATTTCCCAGCCCGATACCGGTGAACAGGCACTGGAAATTGCTGAAACCCTTATCCGTTCCGGTGGTGTTGATGTGATCGTTATTGATTCCGTTGCGGCACTTGTCCCAAGGGCGGAACTGGAAGGTGATATTGGGGATGCAATGGTTGGTGTTCAGGCACGTCTTATGTCACAGGCTCTCAGGCGGCTTACATCAGTCATATCTAAATCAAAAGCAGTTGTTATATTTACCAATCAACTCCGTCAAAAAATCGGTGTGATGTTTGGCAATCCGGAAACGACGTCCGGCGGAATGGCCCTTAAGTTTTATGCATCGGTCCGTATGGATTCTCGGAAAATTGAAAGCTTAAAAGACGGAGATAAGGTCATCGGTAGCAGACATAGGGTACGTGTGGTGAAGAATAAAGTTGCTCCGCCATTCCGGGTAGCGGAATTTGACGTCATGCATGATGGCGTTTCCAAAGAAGGCGCGCTTATTGATGTTGGGGTAGAGTTTAATGTGCTCACCAAATCCGGTGCATTTATTAAATACGGTACACAGATGCTGGGACAGGGCAAAGAAGCAACCAAGATGGCCATCCGGGAAAATCCAAAACTGGCAAAAGAAATAAGCGAAGCGATCTGGAAAATTGTCCGCTCCGGTCAAGCCCAGGCAAAAGTTGCCCTGGGAGTTGAAGAAACGGAAGAATAACGTGGGCTCACCACTTGAAACACTCATAGCCAAAGCGATTGGGTATGTTGCGTTTCGTCCCCGTAGTTCCGGAGAAATACGCGCGTATCTAAAGAAATACTCCATTCGGTATGGTCAGGAAACGTGCGATGCGGCATATGGGCGCCTTGAAGAACTTGGATACGTAAACGACCGGGAATTTACCCGTCTATGGATAGAAAGCAGGATGCGCTCCAAACCAAAAGGGAAAAATCTGTTGATTCTTGAGCTTATCAGGAAGGGGATCAATAAAGAAGATGCAACTCAGGCAGTCCAGAAGTATTTCTCCAGTGACGATAATTCATATTTTGAATTGTCACTTGCTAAACAGGCTCTTGGAAACCGGTTAGAGCGATGGGGAAATCTTTCCAAAAGGGAGCGATATAGGAAGATTGCGACATTTCTTTTACGCCGAGGATTTTCTTTGTCTGTCATTTCCACAATCGTTGACGATAGGGGTCAAACCGGATACAATGAAGACTAGTATTTTCGGGAAAGTATGTTTTAGCCGGATCCGACCGGCACCGTTTTTGAAAGATTTTATGTGTATAAATACCCAGGATATAACCACTTATTGTCCTGTATACAATAAAGCACACAACGCCGCGTAATGATCGCGGTCTTCTTTCATGGACGGATTCGGGTTTCCCCTGTAACATACCTCTTGAAAATGGAGAATGATTATTTGAATAGTGAATGTGTTCAATAAAGGAGGCATATGTTTGATGTATTAAAGACATTATCAACCCTGGTAAAAACCAAACCAACACAATCGGTAACACAAAAAGTTCAGAAAAAACCCGAAATTGTTCCTTCAGTGGAAGAACAAAAAACCGTTACGGTTGAAGATAAAAAGGAATTGAAGCGTCTGGAGAAGGAAGAATCCTCAAAATTGATGGAAATCCGTGCACAGATCAAGCTTGCGGAAGCCAAGGCCCGGGAAATTCTGGTGGAAGCAAAAGATGAAGCATTCAGGATCCGTCGGGAAGCGGAAGATGAACTTCGCAAAAAATTTGAGGTTATGGACCGCAAAGAAGGGGCAATCGAAGAGCGGGAGAAACATATTACTGATCTGGAGCGGGATACCCAAAAGAAGTTTGAGGATGCAGAGCGGCTTAAGAAACAGGTATCGGAAAAATTGGAAAGGATTTCCAATCTTACCGCAAACGACGCACGTGCTCAGATTTTGGAGGAAACAAAGGAAAAACTTAAGGGGGAAATTGCAAAAGAGATCAAGGAAGCGGAGATTAAAGCCCGGGAAGAAGCGGAAATTAAGGCACAGGAAATACTTATCGATGCCATGCGTCATGGAGCCAATGATTATGTTGCCGAATATACCGTGTCGGTTATAAAGGTAACGGATGAGGATGTAAAAGGCCGGATTATCGGTAAGGAAGGGCGTAATATTCGGGCATTTGAAACAGCTACCGGTGTCGATGTGGATTTAGATGAAGAAGGCGTTATCCGTTTATCCTGTTTTGATCCTGTTCGTCGGGAAACGGCACGCGTTGCCCTTGAACGGTTGTTAAAGGATGGAAGGGTCCAGCCCGGACGGATTGAAGAAGTCGTAGAGCAAGTAAAGAAGGAACTGGAACGGATCATGTTTGAGGAAGGGCAAAAATTGTGTCATGCAGTTGGCGTCTACAATCTTCCTTCCCCGATCGTTGCACTTCTTGGACGGTTTAAGTACCGGTTCTCCTACGGGCAGAATATGATCGCCCACACCATGGAGGAAACGAAAATCGGTATTGCCATAGCCCGTGAAGTCGGTGCGGATGTTAATATCGTGCGGCTTGGATGTCTGCTTCATGATATAGGGAAAGTGATTACCGATAAAGAAGGTAGCCATGTCCAACTTGGTGTTGACCTCCTGAAAAAATACGGAGTCCCCAAGAAAGTTATAGACTGTGTTGAACAGCACCATGAAGACACGCAATTTACCGCCGGTGAATCGATGATCGTCTACATTGCCGATGCAATATCCGGCGGTCGACCGGGCGCGCGGTATGAAAACTATGACGAGTACGTAAAACGGCTGAAGGATCTGGAAGCAATTGCAACATCAAAAACCGGTGTGAAGGAAGCATTTGCGTTCCAGGCAGGGCGGGAACTGCGTGTTGCCGTTGATCCGGGGAAAGTGGATGATGCAACCGCAATTATCATGGCTCAGGAAATAAAGGAAGAGATAGAACAAAAAATTACCTTTCC
>CAZERT010000069.1:0-3369 GCA_964515515.1 uncultured Gammaproteobacteria bacterium | reverse complement strand
ATAACATGCATATCCCCAACACACTTTCCCTTATCAAATAAATCTGATAGCATAATTTCTCTATGGTTACCAACATAACCCATACGCTCATTACATTCCTAAATTCCGTATCTCAGATCATTCCTTTACCATGGTTTACCCTTCTTGGTTCTATGATAGAAGAAATAATTGCTCCTATTCCTTCTCCTCTTGTTATGACGTTAGCAGGCTCCATTGCAGCAAAGTATACTCAGTCATATGTATATTTGCTTTTTATTGCTGTAACTGGAGCAATCGGGAAAACCTTTGCAAGTTATTTGCTCTATGTGATCGCCGATAGATTTGAAGATCTTGTATTAAAGAAATTCGGAAAATTTTTTGGGGTTAGTCACAAGGAAGTTGAACGGATCGGCAAGCATCTAAACAAAGGATGGAAAGATGATATTCTCATCATCATCCTTCGCGCTGTACCGATTATTCCCAGCGCTCCTGTTTCTATTGTGAGTGGTCTTATTAAGGTGAATCTTCGGACATTTATCACATCAACCTGGATAGGAACAGTAGTAAGAAACTTCATATATCTAACCATTGGTTTTACGGGAGTCAATGCCACCGAATCACTGATCGTAAAAATGGAGGATTTCGAGATCATTGGCTACCTTATTCTGATTGTGTTTGTTCTTCTTATCATTGGATACCTTCTATTTCAACGTAAAAAAGAAGTATTGCTTTCAAAAATACTCGGCAAACATGATCAGTCGGATTCACATCTCTCAAACAATACAAAACCGAAAGAGTAATAGATCTTACGCTTTTGGTTGGTATATCACAATCTGACTTTCAAAAGGTGATAAACGAAGGAATAATCCATCAGTACGGTTTTCTTCCATTCTATCCACACCCCCTGATTTGGACTATACACCATAGCATGTTGCAAAAGTTGTATTGCAGGGATACTACAATCTGCCGTTTCATTTCCAAGATTTATACAAACAACTCCGGACATTTTTCCATCAGGCAATCGAACGTGAAGGGTAAGAAGGTTTTGTGAGTATGTATGGACCTCTGCAACAGTCCATTGACCTTGGGAAAACAATTTTGAGTGTTTAAAAAAAAGAACATCCGAATAAAACCTAGCAAGTTCGGGATCCGATGGTTCATCCGGAAACCGGCGCACCTGCATAGGTGGGCGGATCTTCCATCCCTCTTCCTGTCCTTGATTCACTAGAAGCAGGGTATGAGGCATAAATGCAAGAGCAGCAAATGCCGCCTTTGACAGATCTTTACCTAAAATTCCTGCAACCCGCTCCTCATCATGATTTTCCAAATATACGCAGTCACCACATTCCACATCTTTTTGAAGCAAATAAGAAATATGACTCCGCAATGAATAAATGGCGCCTTGTGGTAAGGATTGGATAATTCTAAACAAATCCTGTTGATACAGATAATCAAACGACTTTGCTAAATGTTCTTTTTCCCAATACGCTTCACCCAAAAATAGAAACTCTTTTCCGAGCTGTTTGGCTTTATCTTTGACAACAGGAATAGTATGTTTCCAAAAATCATGACTTGAAATATATCTCCATTCATCTTCCGTGAGCAGCCATCCCCATGTATGAATGAATGTGAAGGGATTCACAAGCATCGCCATATCACACCGGACCCCGTCGGCATGATCTACCAGCTCCAAAAGTTGTCGTTCCATTTCCTGCTGAACATCCACGCGTGCATAATTTAGCTGAAGCGTATCTGACCACTCGGGAAAATTTGGGTCTTTTCCATGGGCTACCCAATAGGTGTTTCCATCACGGGCAACGATTGGGACAAACAGATTTTGGTTTTGTTCATACTGTTGACGTGTGCCTTGCACAAAATATTCCGGATGTTCAAACGCTAACTGGCTATCTACTGCCATATGGTTCGGTACAAAATCAATTATGATTTTTTTCTTCCGTGCATGAAGGAATAAAACTGCTTTGTCCCAATGGTCCCAATCGGAAGCAATAAAAGGATTTGGACGATAATCCGGTATTGCAAAAGGGCTTGCTACCACATCATGCTCAGTATCCAAATCGGGAAGTGCATATCTGTACTGGTGGGCATACTGTTTCGCATGCTGCGCACTATGCTCACTTGATGTATATATTCCCATAAACCATATTGTCTCGTACGATCCCGCAAGCGCATTCCATTCTTCCTCCGGAACTTCATCTATGTGAAAATGTTTTCCATACTTCCGTCCTAGTCCATCTAGCCAAAGCCTGGTATTAACGAGTTTTATGCTGTGCTGGTTGCCAGGTTCATGTGACGGTTGTAAACACTCCTCAATGTGACGATAAAAAAGAAAATTTTGTTGCTCTTCTGCTGTGTTTATTAATGCTCGTTCAGCAAGCATAGAATAGATACCGAAAAAAATTAATTCTATACAATTGACTCCATTCCATCATAACTGATGGAGTATCCAAGCGCAGTACGAAGTAAAGGTATAAAGTGGAATCTAGAAAAACAAGAGGTATCGTTTTAAAATCCTTTAGCGCATGGTAATCGTTCGTATATATGCTGCAACTCTCCACAATTTTTTAGATAATCTATCATAAAGGGGTCTGTTGGATATTCCAACAATCAATTCCGGACAAAACAGAATATGTCCATGTTTCGCCAACTGCATCGATAGATTAATATCTTCATGAACCTTTTTCCCGTCATCGCTTACATCATCTTTCACAGTTTCCCATGAACGTTTTGTGATGACCATATTGGAACCAAATAGCGTATTGTGCCCTAATACGAGATGTGTAAATTTAAAATATGCCAGCGTATGAATTCTTGAAAATAAACGACGAATGCCGTTTGATGGTAGTTCATAGAAATAACACGGTCCGGATATACCAATGTTTTCATCTGCATGAGCATCTACCATTGCATGTACTTGTTGGACCCACTCTGGTGGTAATCTGGTATCGGCATCAATACGGGCAAGTAATGTGCCTTTTGCTATGGAAAATCCTGTATTTCGAGCGGGTATCATTCCCTGTCGTGATTCATTGACAACTTTCACGAAGGGATAGGAAGAAGCAATATCAGCAGTTTTGTCAGAGGAATTATTATTCACGACAATTACCTCATCCGCTTGTACTGTTTGTCGGCAAATAGCATCAAGACATAGGCCTATATACCGTTCTTCATTATACGCAAGAACAATAATGGATAAGGAAATATGATTTGTTTTCATGGATATGTACAGTTTATGCTTTTCTTGTATCGATATTTTTACAATATTTTGAAATAAAGCAATGTGGATTCGTATTCATTGGGGCAAAGAAAAAAGTGAAGTGCCCGAGGGGAGACTCGAACTCCCAAGACTTGTTACGGTCACTAGCTCCTGAA
>CAZERT010000068.1:1310-3398 GCA_964515515.1 uncultured Gammaproteobacteria bacterium | reverse complement strand
GATGTCATTTCCACAAATGCGAATCCTTTGCTTCGTCCGGTAAACTTATCAGTAATAACTGATACTGATGCTGTTGGACCGACTTGCGCAAACAGCTGCTCCAGCTCTTCCTGGGTTGTTGTATATGGGAGGCTTCCGACAAATAATCGTTTTGCCATGGGTATACCTTTCTGTCCTGACAGACGTTTCCTAAAACCGTACGTAAAAATACCCATACTGACGGCACGCCGGAACAATCTTTCAAAACTAGAGGGATTGTATCATGTTCCTGCCAACCGGAACAAGAATGCACCACAATTATTTCTTTTTTGGAAAAAAAGCCCGAAAGTAAGCACCGTGCCAGAGGATATGAAAAAGCGCAATCACGGAAAATGCAATCCCAGCCTGTACATGCCAATATAATATGTTGATTGGAAGTTCAATATTCCAACCGTATGATATTCGCAGTACAAGAATCATCCCAAATGTCGCGGTAACGGTAAAAAATATTCCCAAAAGGCTATTCCATGCTCTTCGCTGCATCACAAGGGAAAGAACACCCTTTTTTACCAATACCAGACTTGCCACATATCCCGTACATAAAAACGCAAATATCAATGGAAACGAATATCCTTTTCCCTGCGCAATGGTTTTTTTTACCGGCACAATACCACTTTCCCCTTGTCCAATTGCCTCTGCTACAGCTTTTACCGTGTTGGATGTCAGGCCATAGTTATCATGCAGCAGGGAAAATTGTGTTTGTTCCGTTATCCCGCGAACGCCACTTTGAGAAGATAAAGCGCGGATAAATGTGCTCACATCAATTGAATATGCCTGTGCAACTTCCTCAACCGTCATGCCTTTGATTTGTTCACCGGTAAGTACGCTTTTTGCGTACACTGTGGAAGAAAGAAAAAACACAACATATATACCTATCATCAAGAAATGTATGGATTTCCTCATAACAAACCTCCAAAAACATTCACAAGAAGGAAGATGTTTTTTATCGTTCTTTTGGTAAACTTTCACACGCAATGCCGTCTTTGTCTCCGTCTAGTCTGTTGGTATCTTGTGAAACTCCGCCCGCCTTATCAAAGAAACGTTGTGATTCTTCCTGTGTTGTAAAATCATCGCAGTTATATTCATCTGTATATTTCCCGCCGTTGGTTACCACATTCCCTTCCTTATCACGCATAACCTTTGCCTCCGTTGGAGACGATCCGGAAAGAAGTTTACCTAAATCCCAATCGTTATTGGTTGACTCAAGTCCAAAAGCCGCAAGAAGAATTGCAAGTACCGCAATAAGAATAGGTTTTGCGATTTTTTTTGTTCCTTGGCTTGCATTGGCAAGCGGTTTGAATTTTGGAATAGCCATACATCTTTACCACAAAGAATACAGCATATAAGCCGCAATAAGAATTAAAAGAACAATAACAACAAGGCGGACTGTTTTGTTTCCCCTCATTTGCGTAAACGTTGCCATATCATCTCTATTCATACACCCAAAAACGCATAATTACAAGAGATCACACACTTGCCTCTTTGACAATCTTCCTTATCCACTCAACACCCCGCTGCACTTCCCCTTCCGCAAACGGCCCGTCTTTTTTTATAACAATAAAACCTTCCGGTTCCCCGCATACCCGTGCACCCTTCGTGCGTACATATGCATCCATCTTTGGTGCGGCATATCCAATTGCTCTTAAAAGTGTCCGCAGAAAAAAATTCAGATCTGTTTCACGAAATCTTGTGTCAAAACATGCCACACGTACTTCTGAAAGAGCTGTGTTTGACATGCTTTGGAAAAACTCCAGAAACCGTTTTGTCGGTTGCCCCCCTTGTGTCGGCGATCCAAAAATTACCACATCAGAATGTGTACAATCACGGACAAGAGCATCCTCAACAGACAAACACAAAACCGTATCTTTTTTCAATGAGGATGCCATTGCCTCGGCAATATGTTTTGTATTTCCGTAGGTTGAATCGTGTATGATGGTAATCTTCATGCAATATTTATGAGGGGTCGCTTTGCACTCCTTTAGCATTCAATTCATCATAGAATTTTGCGTAACTGACCTGCATATATGGAATCAACCATAAAAATCCAAT
>CAZERT010000068.1:0-1210 GCA_964515515.1 uncultured Gammaproteobacteria bacterium | reverse complement strand
CCGGAGATAAGAAATGACACTACTCCTCCAATTTCCGGGATTGCGCTTACCGCCGACATACAAATCGTATAAAGAAGAAAAACCAAAATAACTCGCTTCCAATTTCCGACAAGTGCGGCTCTCGCATCTGTCATGATACGTGCATTTTGAATATCCATACTGCATACTCCTTACTCTATTTTCAGTGTATCACTGATAACAAGAAAGATTCCAGAACTTTGTCATTTATTTTTTAACACGGAATCGAAGAAGTTTATGGAGCGGGTAAGGGCAACATTAAGATTATTTGATATATTATGATCATCCCCATCATAGATATGCATCGTGATGTCTTTTCCTTCCTTTTTTAATGCCTCCTCTAAACGCTGGCTAAACAATACGGGAACTTCTTCATCTGCGCTGCCATGTTGAAGCTGAATCGGAGCAGATATATCTTTCACATAGGAAATGGGTGAAATCGATGTCCAAAAAACAGGATTTGTGGAAAAATCACCATATGTATCCAATAATACCTGTCTATTGGGACGAGTAAATGACCGTTCCCTGTTGGACGGGACAAATGGACGTGATGGGGATCCCGGATTCCTGTGCCAATTGGTTGCCAAATCCTGATATGACACAGCGACCCCCGCCCAAATATCTGCCGCCCGGATATCATTTGACACAACCATCGCACGAAGTGTAACCATACCCCCCATGGAATGTCCCCACATACCGATCCGCTTTGGATCAACGTCAGGACGTCGTTTTATGGAAGATAGTGCATGTAACACATCAATCGTATACGCAGGTGAATAGTATGCGCCTTCTGGGTTTCCTTGGGAATTACCATGTCCCCGATAATCAGGCTTTACAACGATATATCCGTTTCTGGCAAATGCATCCACATACGCAACGTAGCGCTCTGTCGTACGATATTGCTCAGGAGGTATATACCCATGATTAAATATAATAACCGGCCAACCAGTGAGCGGTTTTTCCCCAAAAGGAACAGTAAGTAATGCATATTGCTTCAAACCTTCAGATAGATAGGAAACGATAGAGCGTGAATAATTCGATCCCGATTCTAATGTTTCCTCAGTAATGAATTCGCTTCCGGGGTACTGTTGTTTCCTCATATATTCAATCGAAAGTGGATGATTCACAATTGTCTGCTCTGATTCATGAGTGACGCTCGGAAAAACAGTAGAATCCGTTGTTTTGTGAAAAA
>CAZERT010000067.1:0-3416 GCA_964515515.1 uncultured Gammaproteobacteria bacterium | reverse complement strand
TGCAGATTATCGCGGCAGTCAAGCAAGTGCTTGAAGATACACCACCGGAACTTGCAGCAGATATTATTGATAAGGGAATCATCATGGCAGGGGGAACAAGCTTACTCTACAATTTTGATCAGCTTATGACTCGAACAACGGGTGTTGTGTGTCATGTGGCGGAGGATCCGCTGTTGTGCGTTGTTCGTGGAACCGGGGTAGCGATTGAAAACATAGAATTGTACAAACGCTCAATCAGTAAAAAATGATACTAATATCCCATAAAAAATTAAGTGAAACTAAAAATGACTGAAAAAGGAAGAAATTGATGAAATCTTATTAAGAGCTTATAATATATATGCTCATTTTTGCGAAAACTACATCACACTAGATCATAGAGTAAGACAAAAGGTGTTCATTTTGTGAGAAAAAAGAAACATAAGAAAAATATATTGGAATTGAAAAATATATTATGGGATTACATAAGATAAAAATACTTGATGTTTCCGTTTCTACCGACTCCAAAGATAAAATCCTAGAGGAAATTCAAAAGGGGTATTTACAAGGTTCATTCGAAGCACAAAAACGGAGATCAACTTCATTAAAAATAGTGACAATTGTCACACCAAATCCGGAAATGGTAATGGCTGCAAAGGGAAATCCAGTATTTTCTGAAATCCTTAATCGGGCCGATGTGGCGCTCCCAGATGGAATCGGACTGGTTTTGGCGGCGCGGATTTTGCATCTTCGGACACAGCAGGATTCCTATACATCGCTTTCCGGAGTTATCCATGGGGTTGATTGTATGCAAAGCCTTGTTTCATTTGTGGTAAAACAGCGCATTCCAGTCGGACTTATAGGGGGTCGGAACGGCGTGGCACTCAAATCGCTTGAGTGCTTAAAAAGAAGTCACCCTGGGCTATCCGGTTGGGCTATCGAGCTCCCGGATATGCAGGTTTCGGCGTTGCAGAGGCTGGTAGAGGAGAAAAATTTGGATTCGGATGACCGCGAATGCTTACGTGTATCAAAAAGTATTATTACTGTGCTGGAAAAAATGGATCAACATCCCGTAGGCATGCTCTTTATTGCTCTTGGAGCACCAAAACAGGAATATTTTATGGAACTTCTTCAGAGGGAGTGGAAGAAACGAAACCAAAGTTTGAAAAAAGGAATTATACCCGTAGATCAGTTGATATGCATGGGGGTAGGAGGTGCGTTTGATATGATTGCTGGAACTACCCCTCGAGCACCTTGGATTATGCGATTTTTATATTTAGAATGGCTGTGGCGTTTATTTTTGGAACCTGCACGTATCAGGCGTCAGTGGAATCTTGTCCGGTTTATGGGAAAAGTCTTGTTTCAGTCAGTTAAGACACTTTGATAGTATTTATATCAGTAATATAGTAATTGATATGGTATTGGCAACAATTTACGGTCTTATCATTGAATCATTTTAAAAGATCAATAAGCATCAAAAGATATTAATGTGAATCAATTGCATCCCATCCTCCTGGAAGGTGACTTGTTCCTAAATATTTTCCTTTATAATTCCAATAGATTGCTGTATGGCGCATTGCCGCCATAATATCTTCTCCACTTTCAACACGATAATAGTCATCTGGATTTGGTGGGAACCGCTCTTGTTGAAACTGTGGAAATTTTCCATAACGGTGCAAGAATATCTCATATGTTTTATCTGGGTTATTGGATTTTACGTGTTGAAAGATGATTTCAACTGATGGTGGATAATTGGTCCAATCTACGGTAATTGGCCCGGTATCTGTTTGAACAATTGTCCACGCATGTGGCCCTTTTCCTCTACAGAGCATGCTGTATCTGGCACCTTCCCCGATGTGCATGGTGCTGGGTATACCGCATCGTTGAGCAATAGCCTGCATTCCAAGACTCATTGGGGCACAATCCAAATCGGAAACTGTTGTCCGATAGAGTAATTCACCAAGCACAATACTTTGTGTACTAAATGCTTTTTGAAATACACTAAGCGGATACCTTTTTTGTCCCCAATTTCCAAAACACAATGTTCCAATTTCAAACATTTTTCTGTGAATATCCCAGTGTGGATGTGTGCTAAATTGTTCTTTTGCTTTGTGCACCATTCCTGCAAGAAATGGATCAGCGGTGATATCAGAATCAATAAGGACTAAAAATGGACCTGCGTGTGTATGTAGCGTTAGGTGAAATCCATCATATAGGACTAAAGGTTCACCCGTCTGCTCATGGGCTTGAAAGATTGCCTCTGTGCTCTTATCTCCATCCAGTTGCCGTTGGGAAAATTCTTTCGGAAAGGGAATTATTGGTTCTTGATGACTTGGTGGGAGAGGCTCTACTTCGTGGGGTTGTTGTGAAGAGTAGTATGCAGCAGCAATAAGCGGATGATGTCCGGAGGCAAAAGCACTAGCAGTGTCAAGACGCTTTTCCAGCGATGAACCACTCATACACAATTATGAAGGGAATAGGATATCTGCTGCTTCTTGGGGGGTTTTTGCTTGTGCAATTGGTTTTATTTGGTCAGAAGCAAATAACCGCAAAGGTTGTTCGCCAAACAAATTATTGTGGTTTGGTTTAGCCCTTTTGGCTTCACGTAATTTTATTGATGGAAGATCTTTATATTTATCTGGAACGCTCATATATATGCAACTATATCATTGTTATAGGGCAAATTCAAGAGAACACATGGAATGAAACTACCGTTGGTAAAGATAGTATGAATACATATGGTGGAATATACTTGCGCCACAATTGGTAAATTGTCATACTAATACATATGCGAATTGGAATATTGGGAACGTTGGCTAAACCAATTACTCCTACTTCTGCAGGTGGCACAGAAGTATTCTGTCGTCTGTTATCTCAAGAATTGGTGAAACGTGGTCATCAAGTTAGTATATTTGCCAGCTCTTCATCTTCTGTTCCTGGCGTACGGATTATTCCCGTTTCGGATGTTACGATGTCTGATGTACGGCAAAAAATCATCGAAAAGGAACAGCGTGAACTTACAGTAGCGGAAAAACAGACGATCGATTGGGCACTGAATGTCCGGATGTTAACAGTGCTTCGTGAACATCATAGTGAATTTGATATCATTCATGACAATACCTCCAGTGCGTTGGTTGGATCCGTATCGGATTTATTTTCCGCTCCGATTGTCACAACGCTCCATATGCCACCAACAGGGTTTTCGGAATACATGAGTTTACCTCAGATGATTACAACCCCGAAAGTTGTCTATGTGGCCGTTGCTAAATGGGAACAGGCGGTCGCGGGGAAATCAACTGAAGTAGTGTATAACGGGATCGATATTTCCGAATATGATTTCAACCCAGTTGGGGAGCAGGATTATATTTGGATTGGGAGATTAAGTCCAAAAACTCCGAAAGGACTTCCGGAAGCCATGGATTTGGTGAATGAAACGAACC
>CAZERT010000066.1:0-3458 GCA_964515515.1 uncultured Gammaproteobacteria bacterium | reverse complement strand
CTTTTGTTATCGTATCACAAAAAAATCTTCATCAATGACGAATATGCGGACTTTGTCCGTATTGGAGGATTTCCTTTTTCTGCATCGGCGGATTAGTAAGTTCCACCGCATCCCTCATGGCGGTAAGAATAAGGGAAATTGCTCCCCCTGCCTGTTCACGGGTTAAAGACCGATAATTATGGGGAAAATAGTGAAACACTAAATTCCTCCCCTCTTTCCATGCATGCCATAACTGCTCCGGAAGGTCCGCACTAAATTGGCGCGCCAACTCGCCATATGCGCTATGCCTTCCTAATCGCCTTACAAGATTTGGAGAGAGGGAGCGCCCAATACGGTAATGCGTACTGGTATATTCCGACTGGGACAAAATTCCCAAATCCAAAAGAAGCTGTTTTAAAAAACCCTCATACATTTTTGCAAACGGAAAGACGATATAGGAATAATCTGTGGGGTCTTCATCGATATGTCGCACACTGTCTTCCCACAAAAATGCCCCATCACCGGCAAGAATACGTTGCTGGGTGGAAAGATACTGCCATAAACGCGATGATTGATCGATCCGCAGTGATTCGTTCATACAATTCCCCGCAACAAAAGAAGGATCGTGAGTGCTCCCATAAAAATTCCGTATCCCCACAGAATGTTTTGCTGGGTACGGATTGTGGGAACACTTGCAAGTAGTCTATACCATGAAGCAAGATGTCCTGTTTTACCATATTCTTCTATCTGGACCAAAAGGAGTGACAATCCCAATGCCACAACCAATCCCTGGGCAAACGCTCCCGTTGCGCTTGTTACGACAAACAAGGATACGGCACAAAACCCCAAAACAAAAAGGATAGACCGTGTTGCAGGGGTAGTATCCGGGGGAAAAAACCTATCAACTGCCGGCAAAAAACCAATACCAACAATCGCTCCTACCATAAACCACATGCTTTCCAAATCGAGATGAAATCGTGATCGCACGATCGTAATCAAAAAAGAAACAAGCAAAACAAGGAGAAACAAAAGGATTCGAATAGAGTTTTTTTCCATAAACCATCTTCTATTGTACGGGAAACGGCAGTGCCGTCAATAAAAAATTCCGGCTGGTATTACTGCTTTGGCTGATTTGGCGTGTCCCCTTCTTCCCGAAGCTTCTTCATTTTCCACATGAACAGCTTCCCCTTACTCGTCACTTTAGCATCTCTTGTATACGTCAGGGCTTTTTCCAAAATTGCCCGCGGCACGGTTTTAGCCAAGCGGATGTAAAGAGCCTTATGCGCTTCGTCACCCAGCGCTTCGGATAAATATATCCCGTATTTTTGAAATTCCCTGGAAATATACTTATCCTCCAATGGATTAAAGCGCGTAAGAATTTCACCAATGGTTGAAACATCCGATGCCTTCATATGCTCTTCTTTTAGTTATATCGTGTCATTGCGCGGTCAATGCCTTCCGTAAGCGCCATCCGAACCGCATCGGATCCGTTTTTGATTAAATGCTTTACGGAACCTGCTTCACCAAGTGTAAATTTGGATAACACAAATGACATAACGGATTGATGAGTAACGCGTTCAAATTTTCTTTCTATCCCATCTTTGATCGGCGTTTTTCCTTCGTCATCTTCTGTATGTTTTCCAAAAAATCCAATCCTCGTCCGTGCGGCTGTTCCTGCCCGACCGATCCCTAACCGGAACCTCACAAACGAATCCGAATGGAGTTGTTCGATCATCGATTTTACGCCGTTATGCCCGGCACTGCTTCCTTTTTCCCGGATACGGATCTTACCGATCGGCAAGTCTAGATCATCATGAATCACCCATATATCAGCGGGAGTCAGTTTAAAATACCGCATAATTTTTGCGACAACTTCTCCTGATCTGTTCATGAAGCTTATGGGTTTAATCAGCATCACGTCGCCGATCTTCACCGTCATAGCATTAAATTTTTCCTCTTCCTGCCACTGAGGGATTTGGGTACCAAGTTCACGGGCAAGCTTATCAACTACCATAAATCCGATATTATGCCGCGTATCGGCATAGTCTGTTCCTGGATTACCAAGCCCAATAATAAGCTTCATAACGATTGCTCCTTTCCCCAATGGACACAAAAACATTCGTCTATTTTCTGGCATCAGTATACGTGACTCCGGCAAAAAAACAAACACCGCCGGAAAAACAGCTGTTTCCCCTACACGGTGTTTGCTATCCATCAGCCGGCTGACGGATATGTTATTTCATTTTTGCAAGTTGTGCCTCGGCAATGTCGCCGATCTTCGGCACTTTGTACATCTCGCCTTGGAAGGCTTTCCACATACATAGAATCCATAAAATGAAGGATCCAAGGGATAAAAGCAATCCCAATAGCCATCCCAGAATCGGGATAAAACCAAGCGCCAAATTTAAAATAAAGATGCCGCCGAACAATACGGTTGACTGCATTGCGTGAAACCGGACAAACTTACTTTCCTTTTCCACTAAAAGAAGAATGATTCCGGTTACGAACCCAAGTAAATATGCGGCTGCACCCATCAAATTTTCATTATTTTTTGCTGCCATAGTATGTTTCACCTCCTTTAGGGGATACTCCGTACTTCTACGGTATCATGGGGCGAAAAACGGCGTCAATGGGAAGTGCATACGTCAAAATATGGATATCTGTTCCCGTGATCCATCAACAAGTGGTGCATCATCCTCGTCCTTCCAGATTTTTACCACACCAAACACTCCATCATACCCTGGATCAATATGGATCTTGCCCGTCCGGACGCGGGAAATCCCTTCAGCAATATCCTCTGTTGAAGCGCGGAGAATATCCTGTGTCGACGTGTGAAGAAGGACGCTAAATTCACTACCAAACAAAGACACCAGCCGCTCATACCACGCAATAGTCTTTTTGCTGGTAACTGGTGAACCGATTGATTCTGCAATAATTTCAATCAGTGGGACAAACATACAAAATGGAGACCTGTCACTGTCCTTTTCAAAAAGCCACCTGATGCCATCATGCATGCGCTCCTGTATCTTGACCACATGCTGCGAGGCAATATCCTCTACCCTTGCCATAACTCCCTGGGTAAGCGGTTTCCCGCATACGGGACACGTAATTCCTTTCTTGAGCACCTGTTCCGGCGTATAACGCACCCCGCAATCCCTGTGTCCGGTGTAATGGTACTTTCCTTCTTCCGGATAAAATTCGATTGTTGATGCAATATATGCTGCGGCATCATCATGATGAGTGTGATGTTTTGTGCTGTTTTTGAGTGCGTCTGTCAGGGAATCAAATGTCAGCTTCGGGAGGGAAAATACGGTTGCCTCACGACCAAGTTTTGCGCCGGAATGCGCATCCGAAAACGATACAATTGCCCGATTGTCCAATTCGGATATCCTCCAATTCATATCCGGACTGCTGGAAAGACCTGTTTCCACCGCATAAATACGGTTTGCATACGGCCCAAATGCCTCTTGTAAAGATTG
>CAZERT010000065.1:0-3494 GCA_964515515.1 uncultured Gammaproteobacteria bacterium | reverse complement strand
GGTAAATACCGGGTAGCGGTCAAAATCAAACAGTACGCCGTTTGCAAGATTTACCAATACTTCAGCAACCCCGTAAGAATCAAATTTCCAAACCGGATCCCAAAAGGATATGTTGTGATAGGAAGCAAGGAGCATAGACGGAAGAATCCAGTAGGAAAGAAGACCGATTGAGGGAACCGCGATGAATGCAACACGTACGATGCCGTGGAGAAGGTCTTCCCATACGTCCCGGATCGGTTCACGGTCTAAGAATCGTTTGAGTGCCGGTGTAATTCCCGCAATGCCAATGGCAATAAACATAAGCAGTCCAAGCCCTAAATGCCCGGCAACTTGTGCTGTGGTAAACAGGACCGCCCATGGATAGGGGCCCGTAAGCTTTGGCAAAAAACGACGCCATGCAATGGGAACCCAGGAGAAAAGTTGTGGGATTTTTGAATTAGTAGTCATCGGGGTGCGGTCAAGCAAAAATCGCAGGGAATACCCCAGGGAGAGCGGCATCCAGATGGCAGCAAACAGTTGTGATGACAACCCCCACCCACGCCAGAGATAGGATGACTGGTCAAGTCCGTACAGGCCATCCGTTGAGATGTGGGAAGAAAGGAGCGCGCCGATGCCGGCAGCAATAAGCGGGAGTCCCATAGCCCGGATTCCAAAAAAGACAGCAACAGGAAGCAGGGATAATAAGAAATAGATAATGAGGTGATAGTACGAAAACAACGAGATAGAACATGATGGTGGGGGGAACAGTGAATTACTATGACATGATGACTGCCCGATGATTCCGGTAAGAAACCGCCATGAAGAAACGATAGCGATTTGAGGAATATGAGGATAGTAGTAGGGAAGGTTATAGCCCTGCGCCCAGTTATGCACCCAGTGATCGGAAAGAAGTGATAGCATGCAAAAGCCCGGAATACCGGAAAGGAAAAACTTTGGACTTTGGGGGTCTTTGTTTCCCGAGCACACTGTTTGGGCATAGGTCCATATGGCATTTGTCCGGTCTACTAGCCCAAATTGGAAGGCATTGTCATTGGGGTCCACTTTTGACGAAGGTTCATAGCGGTAGAGCCAAAGATTAAACCCCACGGCGAAGAGGAGTAAAAAAAGAGCAAGATACCGTTCGAGTTTTTTCATATCAATTTAGTATTGTGTAGTAAGTAATTCGTACCTTCGTGGTTCGTGTCTTCGAAAAACGATGATACGATGATTTTTCCCAAAAAACGAATTACAAACTACTGTATCTTATTTTACGGCCAGAGCTTGGCATTTAACCAATCAGCATGGTCATCGCTAATCCCATCGCCTGCATCCTGCACGACCAGTGCAAGTTTTTTTACCCCGGTAATCGGAATGTCTGCAAATGACGGAAATTCATACCGTTTTTTCACTTCTGAACGGTACAGGAGCTTATCGTCTCCGTAGACCTCAAACACAACACTGCTTTTTGCGCCTGCCTGTGTATCGATGCCAACATCACTGGTAAAACGGGAAAACATGCCGTTAATATCATAAACGATAAAACTTTTTGCGTGTGTACCGATACCACTTCGATAAAATACATACTGCGTACTGAGACGATCCCAGGTTTTACTTCCGCCGGAGGCGTTGGTGGGCATATTATTAACCTTTTTCCCATAATCCTGGGAGGCAATAAAGGGCGTTAGGGAAGAAAGAGGAACGGGCTTTTTTGAAAGAAGCGGCAGGTTTTTTATACCGATAAGTGCAAACGGAACCACAAGTGAAAGTAAAATTACCCCACCGGAGATCCGTTTATACATGGAAGCAACAAACATAGCAAATAACGCAAGCTGAAGAACGGAAAGGGCTATGGTAATGGATGGGGTGTTTATAAATACAAGCCATGGGATTCCGTTTTCTGGGTAGTTATCGATGAGTGCCGTGTGCATATTCAGGAAGTAAATCCCTGTATACAAAAAATATCCAATAAGTGCGGTTTTAAAAATCCGTGTCTTCCAAAAAACCTCACGTTCCTTGTGAGTTGTTACCCAGGAAACCATAAAGGGCATAAGGAAAAGAAAGAAGATGGCAATGGGGAAGGCATATCTGTCATGGGATTCGGTTTGGAACAGGAAAAACGAGCTTGCGGCAAGAATGAGGGCAATAAAAAACATGCCGATACGCTCTAAACGCTCAGGATTTTCTTTCCCCGGGGTATCTTCTTCTGGCTGCCTGTTTTGGAAAATGTTGGCTAGCGTATTTTTGGCCATGGAGAGGGTGGCCATCAGATATCCACCAATAAACAAAAATAATCCAACGGTTTTTGCATTCACAATACCAATTGACGCCAGTTTGTCTGATACATGCATGCCATTTCCAGCAGCTACAATCCACCAGATGTTGTAGGCGTTAAGCGACATGAGGGGGAAGTAATCATAGTTATCCGTCAGGGATGCCCAAATACGGGCGGCATCGCGGGCAAAGAGGAATTCGATATTAAGCAGTGAAAACGAAAGAAATGACCCAGCAATAGCACGGAATAATCCTGTAATTCCCATATCTTGCCAAATAAAGATAAATAATAGTGGCCCATAAATCATGTTTTGAAGCTTTGTCATGAGGCCAAGCATGTATACCATGCCGGCAAGGAACGGTCGTTTGGAGAATGCCAAAAGTGCAGCAGCGATATAGACAATAACACCAAGGGAATCAACTTGCCCCCAGAGTGCACCATCAAGGATAGAGATTGGGGAAAAGAGGTAGAGCATGGCAAGGATGGTATAAAAAAGTTGCGGGAGTTTTGGAAATCCAATTTTCGGTGCGATTTTTCCCAGGAAATAGAGGATTGCCGCAATACCCATGTCTGCCAGGATGGCAGGCATTTTTGCAAGGGTGAGGAAGGTGACGTTGGTGTTTGTCCAGAACTGATCGAAATTATGCGGATCCAAAAATAGTGAATAGATTGCGGTAATAAGCCACAGAAGGTAGGCAAATGGAGTGGGGTAGTTGTTGTTGGTGTTGTGCATGCTCCAAACCAGTCCGTGGTCAAACGGGGCAAGCCCCCAGGATTTCCAGAAGGTAATATCTGCCTCAAATCCTGGGTTTGGAATAAACAGAAGCCGCAAGAGAAACCCGATAAGGAAGAGACAGGGAACGACAAATACCGGAATACGAAAACCGGTAGATGGTTGTGATATATCTGCTATGTTTTGTTTGAGCCGTTTTTCCATAGTGTTATGATCCCCAGCCGACACTATCGGCGATTCTGGTAAACAATTCGGGAGCCAAAATTGCCGATGCATTCACAAGCCGAAGAACCCGATCAGGTCGTTTGGGGATGGCAAAGAAGATGTTGTCTGTCTGTGCGCCGGAGACTTCTTTCATGATCGCACGGTATCCTGAAAGACCGTTGATTGTGGTTATCGGTTGGATATCGGAAACTGAGGAAACACCAACAGTTACCGATGCATAGTTTTTGACAAATTCATCAAGCGGTTTTCCTTTCCATGGTTCTACCCCCGGTTTTGTCATATCGA
>CAZERT010000064.1:0-3773 GCA_964515515.1 uncultured Gammaproteobacteria bacterium | reverse complement strand
ATATTATACTATGTGATTGGTAAATTTTAATTGTTTGATTTATTGAGGCGTTGAAATATCCTATATAACTTTCCAAAAATGTGAGGCTGCAAGGCCAGGCCTTGCAGCCTGAAAAATTTACTTTGTGATGGAAATCGTGGATGCAAAATCGGTGAGGTCTTTCCCAAGTCCGGCAAGATATATGTCCATGCCGTTGGTAGGGTGGCGGAAAATAATGATATCAATCGGTGTTCCGTCTTTTGGACTTGCATCGTGATAGAGTTTTGCCGAAATGCTGGCAACGGATAGTGTTTGGACTTTTTCGGTGGGAAGTGCCGGCCGGGGAATATCTTTCTGGCATGTTAGGGCAACGTCATTTCCGGATTGTGTGGTAAAGGAAACCCCGGCATTGGATGATTCCGAAAGCGTATAGGTATCGGGATATGAAATGGTTACACCGCAATAGGAGTTCGTATAAAGCGTAATTTTTGGTGTTGGGATGACGGTTGGAATCGTTGATATTATTGGTGTCGGTTCAAGAGTATCGGGTGCTTTCGCAATTTTTTTCCCGAGATTTACGCCAACTACCAAGCAGGCAAGAATTGTTAACAAAAGAATAAGAAGATAGGTATTTCTATGCATACTCCATCATTATAACGCCGAGTGGAGACGCGGTTCAAAGGGGAGAAGCGAAAGAGGGGATCAGTCCAGTTTCGATGTTTCTTTGTGCGGCGTGTGTTTTTTGCAGCGCCTGCAGTATTTGGAAAGTGTGAGCTTATCCGGAGTATTGAGCTTGTTGCGCATGGTAACGTAATTGGTCGTTTTACAGACCGTACATACCATTCCCAGAAGCAGCCGTTGTTCTTTTTTTGCCATACGTTGTGCTATTATAGCGGATTATTTCTGGGGAAAAAAGGGGGATGTTAGTTTTCCAGCAGTTTGTTTTGAGAAATCGCTTCGGCAATTTTTTGAGCCATAAGCGTTCTTCCTTTAGGAGAGTAATGAATATGGTCTCCGGCATTGATATATTCCAGTTTTCCGTTCCCATCCGGTCCAAGACTTGGGGTATAGGCATCGGCAAGGGGAAGTTTTTCGCTTTTGGCAAACCTCACGGCGTTATCAAGATATTGTTTGATGACTGCCACGCGTTGCCGTTTATCGTTTTGTCCAAAACTTAATCCGGCTGCTCCGTCTCCAAAAACGGTGTCATTGGGTGCAATCGTTGCGGCGATAACGATTTTTGTGTTCGGAAGGTGGGCACGGACCGCATCGACCGTATGGGCGAGTGCAAGCCAATGGCGGTCAAGAGCACCATCTGGTTTGGTAAATGGATTATATCCGCAGGATTCGATCACAATAATGTCGGGTTTTTGGGAAACGAGTGGCGGATAGGTGACACCAAGATAGGTATATTCTGCAGTGATGCGGGTTATCGCATCTTCAAGATTTGTTCCTCCTGCACCGTAATTAAGAATTCTGGTAGTGAGTGTGGGGTAAATTGCCCGAACAGAAGTAATAAGTTCTTTTGCGTCTTTCCCGAGCGTATCCGTCATGGAATCACCAAGAAGTGCAATGGTGACGGATGTTTTTTTCTGTTGCGGCTTTTTTCCTGATGATTTTGGTGTGGGTGTAGGTGTGGGTGTTGGGGAAACGTTTGTTTGTGCCCCAAGGACTGCCGTGTTGTTTGCCATCCAAATGGAACTATGAATGGTGTCGCCGCGTGGTTCAATGGTTTTTCTAAGAGCTATGGGGCGGGTTTTTATTGTTTTTTGATCACGAGGAATGGTCACTGTTTCGAATGGGATCGGTTGGACAGTGGTTTGGATAAAAAGAAATGCAGCAAGGAATGCGGACAGTGTCAGCATATTCGTATCCTACAAAAGCGGATGTGAAAATCAACTAGGGTATTTATCACAGAGTTTCCACGGAGCGCATCGGGTATAATAGCGCCTGGGATATATGAACAAACAGTTTTTTACCCAGCATACTCGGGTTTTGGGACATCTCTACATAAGTCCGCTTGAGCGGTGTAATCTATGCTGCAAAATGTGCTATACAAAAAAAACCAGTGGCTCGCTTTCACAAAACGACATTTTTGAATTTATTAAGCGGTATGGAAACGTCGTCCCCGTTCAGACGGTGACGCTTTGCGGTGGGGAAGTGGCATTGTTGTCATGGTTTCCCGATCTGGTAAACGGGTTGGTCAATCTTGGGATCTTTGTTCAAATAATCACCAATGGGACGATTGATTTTCTGAATCGTATCGCCAATCCAAACAGTGTTAATTGTATTGTTTCCATAGACGGATTACCCGGGTATCACGATAAAAACAGGGGGCCGGGCATGTGGGAGAAAAGTATGGCGTTTTTGGGTAGGGCAATACATCTTGGCTTCCATACGGAGATATTTTCTGTTGTTACCCGTCAAAATATCGGTGATCTGGATACTTTTGAAAAAACGGTTAAGAAGCGGCTTTGCAGGGATATTTCCATTACTTATCACCCACGAAAATCCCGTGATTATCTTTCCCGCCATCCAGTATCCAATACCATTGGCGTGGTTGAAGGATTTGATTTTTTGCTTCCTGATGAGCTTTTGGCGCTTATGAAAACAAAAAAAACATTTCCTCCAAAAGATCTTGGCTGTTTCCAAGTTGCTCTCATGTCAGATGGTCTGGTGTATGGATGTTGTGAAGGAGCGGTGCCGATCGGAAAAATTTCCGATTCGCCGGAAACGTTTATTAATGAACTCCGTTCCCGTTTAGAGGAGTGGGAAAGGGTGAGCGCGTGTGATACATGTTTGGGCTGCAGCCAACCGGATTTCATCTGTGGACTTCCGGGATATACAAAACAGGAGACAACGCCATGAAAGACACTATTGTGCAATTTGATGCTTTTCTTCGGACAATCAGACAATTTTTTTATGGGAAAAAATTTACCGAAATTTATCCGCCGGTTCTTTCCGGATCGGTACCGCTGGAACCGACGGTCTTTCCGTTTTCCACGAAGTGGAAAACCCCAAGTAAGGATATAACGTTGTTTTTGGCAACATCACCGGAAAAGGCGCTTAAATCGGCGTTATCAAAAGGTGTGGAAATGTGTTTTGCCATTGGAAAATCATTCCGGACCATTGAAGATGCCTCAGATACGCATTCCCCGGAGTTTTTTATGCTGGAATGGTACCGGAAACATGCTGTATGGAGCGATATCATGGAAGATATCGAGGGGTTGGTAACGTATTGCTTGGAAGGGAAACCAATGCGTACATTTGGGAAAAAACAGATCAATTTTTCTCTGCCATGGAAACGGGTATCGCTTCGTGATCTTTTTGCAAAACACGCGGGTTGTGATCTTACGGCGCTTTTGGATGATGAAGAAATGAAGCGATATGCAAAAGAAAAAGGCTTCAGCATAGAGGGTGCCACGTGGGAACAGCTGTTCAATCAGATATTTCTTAATGACATAGAACCACGCCTTGGAAATGATCCCATTTTTTTGTGTGATTTTCCCGCACGAATTTCGCCTTTGTGTGCATCACTAGAAAACGATGTGCAGTATGCCCAACGTTTTGAACTCTATATTGGTGGCATAGAAATAGGGAATGGGAATACGGAATCAACACATACAGCCCAAATCCGGACTGTTTTTGAAAACGAACGGATTGCCAGGCTAGGGAAAGATATGGAAGCGCTCGCAGTTGATGAGGATTTTTTAAAATCCCTTGATGGCATGAAAGGAACGCCCTATGCAGGTGTGGGAATCGGAGTTGAACGGTTGGCAATGATTCTGTTTGAT
>CAZERT010000063.1:0-3825 GCA_964515515.1 uncultured Gammaproteobacteria bacterium | reverse complement strand
ATACAAAAATTGGTATTTCAACCATGGAGCACTGAAACAGTGTAGATTTACTTCCCCGCTAGGGCTTGGACGGCTTTGGTAATCCGCTTACGGAAGCGTAGAATCAAGAAGATAACGATACACAGTATGACTGCAATCCGAACCGGAAATACAAAAAATGAGGTCGTCATGCTGACCGTTTCGTTTCCTTTGCCGTTTGTATACAAAATTGCTGTTGCCACAAACGGTCCAACCAACAACCCCTCGTTCCAGTTAGCCTTCACAATCCGTGATGCCTGCGGGAAGACGTTTGTTGCCGTCACTGGAACATCGGCAATCTTACGGCCTAAAACATCCGTAACGGAAATAACACCGGCGGGCTTCATATGCACATTTCCGTCATTTTTATAGTCAATCGAAAACGGTATAGGTCCAAATTCGGAAAACTGTGGTGCAGTAAAGGACGTGACAGAGAGTTTTTGTTCAACCGGACCGGCAATATTAATAAGGAATAACGATGCGACTTCCTGAGACACTGCCGCAACGCCGGGTGTTCCACTTTTCCCTTCCACCGCAAAGACAAATGATCCGTACCGTCCACCTGCTGCACCGGTTGACGGAATGTCAATGGATGCTTCCACTTCCTGCGTTTCCCCTGCCGGAAGGTCGAATTTTTGTGGGGTTACACTTGCCCACGTTGAAACAGCCCATGGACCTTTATCAGTAAGGGCAACCTGCCCCTCATTCCCCGAGGCAATAAAATCTTCAATTCGAACGGCAATGGGAAGATTCCCCTTGCTTCTGTTTCTGATCTTGGCTTTGACAGTAAGTGTTGACCCTGGTTGCACGTCGGCAAATTCCTGTGATGGCGGGGATACTTCCAAACTTTGGCCCGTGGATTCAAACTGAGCCTTCACGATCGGGAAAAAAACTGATATCGAAAGGAAACCGGCAACAAGAAATAAGATACCTGGGACCAGTGATCTGAAAGTCTTTTTACCCTGTACGTGATCGTTTTGTCTCATGGAGTTCCCCGTCCGGGCAGGACACAATCATTAATACGTCGGTGTTGCAACCAGAATCACGGTTCCCGTGTAGGATCCTGCCGGTTGGAGCGAATTCACCTCTGCTTGCCAGCCTACTCGGGTGGTTTCTTCGGAACTTACACCGGTTGCGCTATAGGCAACTTCAAGCGGACTGGTGGTAAATCCTGCCCATTTATTCCCACCTGATGAGGTAAACCGATCGGTCGTACCTGTTCCAAGCGAGCTATCATTGGTAGTATAGCCGAAAAAGCCGGTATTTTCGTTTGCAGTACCTCCAGCTGGTGCGCTCCATACAAGGGGAGCATTGTTTGGTTCCGTATAGCTATCAATATTGTTGCTTCCATCAACCAATGGCGGGACAGCCAGTGTTTTGACTGTTACCGTATAACCATTGTTTGCGTTGGTATACACTGACACATCATGGGCTGCAACCTTTTCGCTTCCTGCAGATAACACACCAAATGGAATCGTTGTGTCTGTTGTGTCGGTCACTGTAATATTTGCCCCATTGACTACCCCAGTTGTGGCAGCTGCAACGGCAAATGTAAATGTAGAGGCAACATCTGCCGTTACTGCGATGGAATCCGTATCCAGTACGGCCGCGCCCATTGCTTTTGAGTCAATTTCCGTAGATCCTTCATCTGAATACGTAACAACCCGAGCATAAAACGTGGAATTTGCCGTTGTTGTATTGGTAATTCCACTAAAATCCATCGTAACTGCCTGGGTCGCTTGGGATGCTGGGGTTGTCACAACAACACGGATTGTATTATTGTCCGTTGGATTTGTTGTTGTTCTGCCCGTTCCGGCAAGATTATCGCTATCAAGCGTTGGACTTGCGCCGACGTCCATACCTGTTGGAGCTGTACAGGCTCCGGTTGCAGTAGTACAAAACGTGATGTCTACCTGTTTAATGGCTGTTGTGGCTGTTGTGGTAAATGCAAAATCATACTCCGTTCCCGTATTCCCTGCCCTGGAATCAGAAATCGTTAAACTTGCATCGGTAAACGTTCCTGCTTGGAGCGTTGCCATGCGAAGTGCGGAAGACGTAACAATAAAAAGAACAAGGGCACCGGCAATAACCGACCGGACGGTTTTTTTAAATTTCATAGGAAATTGGACAGCCATAGAAATAACTCCTTTTTTATATCCTATTACCAGAATAGACAGCTTGAATCACGCATGTCAAGAAGATGTTGAACCAATATAATAATAGTAGATAGGGAGATGAAAGAAAGTAATTGGTAGATAGGGAGAAAAGTATCTTCGAAGTCTCGAAGCATCGCATCTTCGTAACTCATTATTATTGGTAATCAAATTTGCGTCTACAATATATTATATATGGGCTTGTGGACAAAAAATATGAAAATCCAAGAAAAATTTGTTAAGACTTCCCCAGTTTATTAAGGACCGTACATACCATCGAACAACATACACAACAGTGTATTAAATTTTTCCGGAATTTTAATTATTGTATTACCTTTTTTAATAATCTAAAAGATAAATTTTGAGTATAAAAAGTATAATTCATAAATACAAAATTCACGATGATTTTTACTCATTCTCTTTCGTACATTCGGGAATGCGGGAATGATCGATGAGTGCATGAACACATTATGTGAACGATTTAGCTCACATTAATTTCATTGTTCCATGGTTTCATTGTTTCATTGCTTTGTTGATCGTCACTGTATACGGAACACAACCTTTACAACCAAATTTTCAACAATGAAACAATGAAGCAATGAAAAATTGTAGTTTTTACCCTTGGAAAAGCACGCGGAGGGCGCGAAGAATATTTTTGCGCCGGAAAAGGATAAACCATATCAGAAGTATGCCGAAGGCAACCGTGATCCCGACTTTCCAAGGAAATACCACGACATATGATTGTTGCATCACTGATTTTCCTCCACCAGAAGAGACTATGATTGAGGCTTTATACAAACCAAGGCATTCCTGGGCAGTACAGAGGCTTCCAGCAAAACGGCGGGTTTTTCCTGGAAAAATCATGTGTTCCGGAAGGTCCCAACGGGATTTTCCCCCAATAATCGGCGAGAATTCTACCCTCGGTTTTACACTTTGATGGGTCAGCGACGTATTTTTTACCCGAAACGACACATCAACCGGGCCTATGTCATATAAAAAAGTGGAAAATCCATTCCCAAGAATTTCCAGCTGCGGGTCGCCTTGTGCACGCGATACGCCGATGGAACCTAAAAATAATATCCCGATTTTGGGAATCACTACCGGAGCACTCGTTTGGGATAACGGAAGCATCGGCGTAATATACGCCATGGCATAATAGCCACCGATGGGAACGGTTTTGGGAATGCTGATATTAAAAGGAATTACAACAGAAGACTCGGGATCAATTATCCGTTCCGGTGTTTGAGGAGTGATCCATTCGGTAAGTGACGGTATGGGAGTTTTAGATGCCGGAAGGATTTCCCCATCATCTTCCCCTACTCCAAAGGGTTCAATGGAAACCGTAATGGGAAGCGGAGTTTTTGTGATATTAAAAACCGTCACGTTAACCGTTGTGTTCGATCCAGGGGAAAGTTCAACTGTGGAAATCACAGGTGACACACGGAAAATATGCGGAATCTTTTTTTCCTGTGCAAAACTACGTGCTGGAAAAAAAAACAATAAAAACAGAATTCCTGCGGGTATGCCAAAAATTATGTTTTTCCATACTAATTGTATGTTTTGACTATGATTTTCCATATAGAACTATATATTAATATGTTGGTACCACAACATAGATAATCGTATTTTTGTATACACCTGCGGTTTGGGACGG
>CAZERT010000062.1:0-3841 GCA_964515515.1 uncultured Gammaproteobacteria bacterium | reverse complement strand
TCCACCTATATCTATTACTTACTAAATTAATAAGCCTGTCAATAGGGAAAAAGGCCGTTGGAATACTATAAAAACGATGATGAGTGTGGAATTTTTCCTATGTAGAAAGAAATTCATCATTTCACACATTCACGCAATTCATTTTAGCTTATTCTGGTAAGATATTTTGTAAACATACAAACATATATGTATGGAAGATTAATTATTGTGCGACGTATAGAGTGACATATGAGTCAGTGTGAAATATGGCATGTGCGGGAAACAGTGAGAGCGATAGGACAATGTTTCTTTAGTAAATACCCCATAGGATTTTGCTCATACAGCCGTATAGTTTTTTGATGATTTTTTATAGCATCACGAGATTTTCTACCTTTATAGATTATTCACTTATGTATTTTTCTTTCTTCATCCAAGAGCACACCTGACAGAAGTACCAAATTTTATTAAAAGTTGTTTGCATTTCCGGCATCCTACCATGATTTCCCGACTTTAGCAGAGAACGGATTCTTATGCTAAGTAGCCTCTGATCTTTAGGATTGGCACTTTTCTATCATGAGTGCTAGGCCATATTTGGGGCAACAGAACAGGAAATTACCATATTTTTCGTCGGAAATATTTCTGTTTGGATTGTTATGACAGGATATTTATGAAATACCCAAGAAATTTGTTAACATCCTTGATTTTTGTTTCTTTTTACCACACACCGTGCTCCCCGGTATCCTATATGCACACGTTTTTATAGGTAAAATACCCCGGAAAACATCCTTTTTGGATCTATCTGCACAGAACCGCCAATCTGGGGTATACTACAGCAGTATGGCACACAAGGCATCTTCATATCCCCATAAGGAAACAGAGGCAAAATGGCAGGAGCGATGGAATGAAATCCGGCTTAATGAGCCTGACATTCACAACGCAAAACGGCCGTACTATAACCTCATGATGTTTCCGTACCCTTCAGCAGAGGGGCTTCACGTTGGTAATATGTATGCCTTTACGGGCGCAGACATTCATGGCAGGTTCATGAAGATGCAGGGGTATGATGTGTTTGAGCCGATCGGACTGGATGGATTTGGCATTCACAGCGAAAATTACGCTCTCAAGATCGGCCGTCATCCAAAGGAACACGCCCGGATTACCCAGAAACGATTCTACCAACAGCTTCACACGATCGGGATTATGGCGGATTGGTCGCGGACATTGGAAACGTATGATCCCGGCTACTATCGCTATACCCAGTGGCTGTTTGTGCAGATGTTCAAACATGGACTGGCATATCGTGGTCAGGCAAGCGTCAACTACTGTCCGTCGTGTAAAACGGTGTTATCTGATGAACAGGTGCTTGTGAAAACGGATCATGGCACCACAACACATGTGTGTGAGCGGTGCGGAAATATAGTAGAAAAAAGATTGTTAAAACAATGGTTCTTTCGTATTACCGCATATGCGGAAAAACTGCTGAAAAACATCCCCAGCCTCAAATGGTCGGAAAAGGTGAAGACCGTGCAAAGTAAGTGGATTGGGAAAAAGACGGGCTGTGATATTACCTATCCTGTTGTTGACGGTGAAGGGAAATCAGTTGGGGAGATTACGGTGTTTACCACGCGGCCGGATACGAATTTCGGAGCAACCTTCCTTGTCCTTGCTCCGGAACATCCGTTTGTACACACACTCCTGCATGCACAATCCGGAATTCCGAGTTCAATTCAGGAAGAAATTGCTTCGTATGTTGCCAAAACGAAGGGGAAATCACAGCAGGAACGGGAGATGGAAGGCAGGAAAAAGACCGGTGTTTTTACCGGTCTGTATGCGAAAAATCAGCTCAACAACACAAACATCCCCATCTATGTGTCCGATTTTGTGCTCATGAACTTCGGAACCGGGGCGGTTGTGGGGGTTCCGGGGCATGATAGCCGCGATTTTGAATTTGCCCAGACGATGAAGCTGCCGATTATGCGCGTGGTGGTTGGAAGTGACGGCGATACATCCGCAATTACCCGACGCGAACAGGTTCAGGAAGATGAAGGCGTGATGGTGAATTCCGGGTTCCTTAATGGTATGAAGATTGAAGTTGCGATCGACCGGATGATTTCCCATTTGGAAGAAAAGGGATGGGCGAAACGGGCCGTATCGTATCATCTGCGCGACTGGACGATTTCCCGTCAGCGGTATTGGGGCGCGCCGATTCCCATGATCTACTGCCAAACGTGTGCGCAATCAGGAAAAAGCTGGTTTACGACCGATGAAAGTGTTGCGTTGGCATCTTCGAAGTATCGAAGTATCGTATCTTCGAAAAACAATAATACAAAGACACAAAGTACGAATTACGAAGATACGAAAGCGCGAATTAAACAGTATGATGCTGGAATGGCCGGATGGTACCCCGTGCCGGAGGCTCTTCTTCCTGTGGAATTGCCGGATATTGAAGATTATAAGCCGACTGATGATGGAAAAGCGCCACTTGCTAAGCATAAGGAGTTTTACGAAACCGTCTGCCCGGGGTGCGGCGGCCTGGCAACGCGTGAAACGGATGTGTGCGACACCTTCCTGGATAGCAGCTGGTATTTTTTGCGGTATCCGAGCATCCATCCTTCACAAGGAGAAGAAAATGGGGAGGGGACCAAACAAAAAACAGTGGAAAATCCGAAAAATTTGAACCTAAACCAAACGATAGTACCCTGGGATCCGGGCATTACCAAAAAATGGCTTCCGGTTGCCATGTATACGGGAGGCGCGGAACATAGCGTACTGCATTTATTGTATTCCCGGTTTGTCACGATGGCACTTTCCGATATGGGGTATGTGCCGTTTGAGGAACCGTTTGAAAACTTTTTTGCCCATGGGTTGGTCATTAAGGATGGGGCGAAGATGAGCAAAAGTAAGGGAAACGTCGTCAATCCTGATGAGTACATTACCGCCTACGGTGCGGATGCACTCCGGATGTATCTGATGTTTATGGGGCCACTCTCTGACGGTGGTGACTTTTCCGATACGGCCATGGAAGGGATGTTTCGTTGGCTTGGAAGGGTTTGGCGGCTTATCGGCGCGAGTGCTAAGGAAGCTCCGGAGCATACGGACAAGGATATCCTGGTATATCTTCATACCATGGTTGCCAAAATGACGGATGATATGCCAAAACGCCGGTATAATACATCCATTGCCCAGATGATGGAGTTTACGAACATATTACAGGACTCCGGGAAAATACTGGCGCGGGAAGAGGCAGGGATTTTCATCCGGTGCCTTGCGCCGTTTGCCCCGCATATCGCCGAAGAGCTGTGGCAGATGATGCAGGGCCGGGAAACCATCCGGACTAAAGAAGAATCCGTCCATACGCAACCCTGGCCAGTGTATGAAAAAGAGCTATTACGAAATAAAAAGATATCGTTTGTTATACAAGTAAATGGAAAGACGCGGGCGGTTGTCGAGGTAGATCAGGATGCGGTTGGCGATCAGGCAGCGATGGAAGCACTGGCGAAAGGGAACCCACAGGTTCAAAAATTCCTCACCTCACCGGTCAAAAAAATCATTTTCGTCCCCGGCAGACTGGTGAATTTTGTGGTTTAACAGGTATCGTGATTCGTTCCTTCGTGGTTCGTACCTTCGTAAGAAAGTATCTTCGAGGCATCGTAGTTCGTATCTTCGTAGTTACGAAGGTACGAATAAACGAATTGCGAATTACCAATTCCAATGCATCAAACAACGAATTCCCATTCTTCCTCTTGTCTTTAATAAAAATCCATTCATATAATGGAAATAATGCCCAATGAGAGTGAATCCGGGAGCCAACCATCCATTTTCCGGACTGTAGGAACGCTCTTTGCAGTGTTTCGTATGCCCG
>CAZERT010000061.1:0-4008 GCA_964515515.1 uncultured Gammaproteobacteria bacterium | reverse complement strand
AATTCATCAAGCGGTTTTCCTTTCCATGGTTCTACCCCCGGTTTTGTCATATCGATGACCACAAGAAACAGGTATTCTGTTGGGTTTTGCGTGCCAACCCGGATCACAACCGTTTCGTTTGCCGCGTTGGGGTAGGGAGCAACGGTGATGGACTCGGGGTAGGAAAAACGGAACGGATGCTGTTTTCCCGTATAGGTTTTCCAAATGGCATTTGGTGCGGCAGAAAGTTGAAGCAACGGCTTTTTGGGTTGTGTTTGAACGGTTGCGGGAGTCGGGGTTGTTTTTTCTCCAAGATAGGTGATGCCACCAGGCAAGATGACTTGGCCAACACGAGGTTTGGAAAATTCAAACAGGACAAGGGAAAGAAGCACAAGGATGATTGTGACGAGTCCTGCCAAGAGGATAGTTTCTGTTTGTTTATGCGAAAATGCGACTTCGGGATCGGGCAGTTTCCCCTGTTTGGCCATATGGGTTACGGTATCAATTTTAGGGGGGAGATTCAAGAATGAGAATAACCCATTCGAAGCATTGCAGTTCGTAGCTTCGTAGTTCGTACCTTCGTAAAACGAAGACACAATATTTTGAAATGCGAAGATGCGATGCATCGAATTACGAATTACCAATTCCATATTTAATAGGAATTTACCGGTCGATACGCAGGATAAATTTTGTGATGGATGGGGACGGCTCGAGGCTGTAAAGGTTTGGGGAAAGGGGGAGCGACTGGCCATCGGAAATTTTTAGGTGGTTGAGGATGATAAATCCGCCTGGTGGGGTGGTGTGGAGGATATAGTGCTCGGGAAACACAATACGGAGCGTTTTTGTTTCATTGGTTCCGGCAACTGGGTTATTGAAGATGTCGATTTGGTGGCATTTGCCTTCATTGCAGATATAGGTAACTCCCGCGGTATAAATTTTTTTGTACGCGGAATCGGTATAGGTAGACAAGAGGAACGAAAGGTCGGATGGCTTTGGAAGCCAAAAGACATACCCTTTTTGGTCCATGACAAGAAATTTTGTCTGACGGGAGAGAAGACTTGTAGCAAGTGTTCCCGGTGGGGAGGCAAGCCTGTCAACAAATTCACCATATGGATGACAACAGATGAAATATCCATCCGGCCGGAAGACGTAGGAGCCCGTCATATCGTAGATCGTTTCATCGGGTTTGGTTACGGCAAGAATATCGGCAATGGCCTGTTTTTGCTCCTGAATCATGACGGTTGGGGTTCCCCGTTCCTGAAATTGGATCCAAAAAGATGCTCCAATACCACCCATGACCACAAGAAACAGAAATGATCCGGCAAATGCGGCAACGGAGGAGAGTTTTTGTATTCCCCACAGAATAAAGTATCCGGCAGCAATGCTGGCAGGCACGGAAAGCGGCATAAAATATTGCACATACGGTACGGGGAACATCAGAAGAAATCCGATTCCGGCAGTAAAAAAGAGGGTGAGAAAGATGCCGGAGCGCAGATTTTTGATTGAGAGCAAGAGAAACCCCGGAAGGGACAGTGCCCAGATGGCAACAGTAAGCGCCCAGGGGATACTTGGACCGGCATTTGTAACATACACAAGTGGCCAAGGGGAAAGGGTTTTCAGGATAGAAAATGACTGTTTTCCAAAATTCACCGCAAATTGATTATGGGTAAATGCCTGCCAGGCAAGAGGCAGAAGATTGCCGGATGCATACCAGGCGATGATTCCTAAAATCGGCAAACTAAATCCAACAACTCCAAAGAATAATGTCTTTGCCCGTGAGGAAGAATGGAGGGTAAAAAGCAGCCATAGCAAAGCGGGGAGAATATAGACCATTTTAAACAGCGTCGTAAAGCTGATTCCCAAGAGTATGCCGGCAAAAAGGGCATGTATCCCGCGGGGTCGTTTGGAGGAGAGCAGGATGATGGCAGGAGAGAGCATGGTAATAACCATGATGATGTCAGGGCGGATATCGATGGTTTTATCTATCGTCATGGGGAAAACGGCATACAGGAGGGTGCCAAGAAGCCCACCAAGGGATGATCCCGAACTTTTCTTCCCCAGGATGAAGACAAGAAGAGCAGAGCCAACGTAAAACACAAGCATCAATAATCGCGCATAGATCATGGTTACTTCACTTTGCGGAAGGAAAAATAGCGGAGCAAGCACCCATTGGAACATAGGGGTGATGTAGAAGAAAAAGTCCTTATATGGCAGTGAGCCGGAAACCATCAGGAATGCCCAGTGCATATGAGCAAATTCATCGGGATCATAATAGCGGTTAATTGCCATCAGAAGCCGTGCGATAAAGACGCAAAGAAGTGCAATTGACATGGTCAGAGAAAGAAATTTTTTACCCACATCCATATTCTAACGTACTTGATTCGCGGGACAAGAGCGTTGTTGGGTATAATACGACCCAGCATGAGACGATGGATAGTACGAAATGAAATGATTCTTGTTGTTGTGGGTATTATATTTGCCGTATGTATCGGCATGCTGCAGACAGCGTTGTATTGGTTGCGGACTCCACGCGAGAGTGTTTTTTTGTTTGGGCATAATTTTATCAATGATTACTATTATTATCTGCATCTGATGCGGCAAGGGTTTGAGGGGCAGTGGGGAGTAACGAGTTGGATGACGCCAGAACTATTCCCGCCGCGGTTTTTAAATACCACGTTTCTTCTACTTGGATATCTGGGAAGCATATTTCCGTTTGGCGTGTTTACCCAACCAGCGTGGTATACCATTGGCAGAATTGTCGGGGGAACGATGTTTCTTGTGTTGATGTATTGTCTTATCCGTGTGGTTTTCCCCCAATCTTTGGGAAAGCGGATTGGGGCATTTTTGATGGTTCTGTTCTCTACGGCTTTTTGGAATATTTCCAATGGGACACCAACAGTCCCGCGGCTCATCCATGAATGGACGGAACTTGACCCGCTGTTTCGACTTTCCTACATTCCAAGTCATCTGTGGAGCAAGGTGTTTTTTCTGGGAACATTGCTTGCGCTTGTTTATATCTACAAGCGGGAAAAAATCGGGATGTGGATTGGTGTTGGAGTGGTAAGTGCCCTGTTTATGGGATTTTCCAGCCCGGTCATTATTGCAACCGCCGGCATTGTGTATGTTGGAATGTTTGTGTGGGGAGTAATACAAACCAGGTCTATTGCCATTATTTTTCGAACTCCTTGGATTTTGTTTTCATTTGTTGTGGGTTTGATATCGCTGGTTGTTGCCCTGTATCACCGAAGCGTCCAGCAGGATGTGTTCCCATGGACAAGTTATCTGGTATGGGAAACGGTGAAATATCCGATTGGACTCTGGGAGTATGCGGCAAGTTTTGGCCCGGCACTTCCGCTTGGCATTCTTGGTTTCTTTATTGGAAAAAAACGATATCCGTTTTTTGCCGTTCTATTTTTGTTGTGGGGAATATCGGGATTTTTAGGATTGTTTGTTTTTGCCAAACTGTTGCCGCTTTCCAATATCCGGTTTTTGGAGGGGTATCAGTATATTCCCATCACCCTTCTTGCCGTGTGGGGTGTGGCGTGGATTGGAAGAAAAAAACCTGTGTTTTGGATACTGACTGCGCTTTTTTGTTTGTATGGAATCATTGGTATGTGGGCATCGTTTCAAGAGCATGTAGGGTATATCCGCGCAAATACCACAAACTCACAAGTGTATGTTCCAAAGACGTGGATGGAGGTATTTTCCTATCTGGAACATCAGTTCGGAAAGGGCACGGTGTTAGCCCCGTATGAACTTTCCAGCATGATTCCGGCATTGACGGGGAAGCGGGCAGTTGCCGGACATCCGATGATGACGGTTGATGACAAGGAAAAAGCCAGTGAGATTGGACGGTTTTTTTCCTCCGCAACACAACAAGAAAGGCAGAATATGCTTACCCGGTATGGTGTGGTGTGGATTGTTGCCTATGTGGGAGGATCGTTTACCCAAAGCGATGCACAAGCACTTGGATTTGGGAAAGTATTTGCCAATTCGGCGTTTGTGGTGTATACAGGGGGAGTGAAATAA
>CAZERT010000060.1:0-4027 GCA_964515515.1 uncultured Gammaproteobacteria bacterium | reverse complement strand
CAAGATACCAATGTTCCTGTCCGAGAATATGTTGAATTGGGGCAGGAGGAGCAATATGGCCGCGGAGCCCCGCATCAAGAAGGGCAACATCCTCGACTTTTTTTGCCGAGATGACTCCCCCATCCATAGTAAGAACTACAACAGTTTGAATCAGTCCGCCCGTGGGGCGAAGTTGTCCGGCGTTTTGAAAAATAACTCCGTATGTGACGGGAGTACGAAATCCCCCAATAACAGGATAAAGGGACAGGAGCTGTTCTATTTGTGTGAGTGTTCCTATGAGTGTTGAAAGATCATCCTTGATTGATCCCGTTGAGACAGATATGACATGTCCAAACGGAAAAACCGGAAGACTTTCCATTTCCGACATTAGCGTGCGCACATCACGCGCAAGACGGGTGAGATCTTGTGTTTGACGGAGGAGTTTTTGAGACAGTGAAAGCACAGGAACTTGGGTATCTCCAGACACGACACCACGAAGGAATGTTTGTCCTTCCTGACGATAGGTGGGAAATCGCGAAAGTATATCCGTTGTAAGAATCATGCCGCTAACAAATGTGGTTGTCGGCAGTTTTTTGTTGGGGAGAAGAATTGAGACAGATTCTGAAATGAAACCGTCATATGATGCAACCCATGGTACTACACGTGAAAGCAATGATGATTCCTTATCGATGCAAGAAGCATGTGAGTTTTTTATACAACTTACAACAACTGATGCATGATAAAAAAGAAACACATAGGGGAGAAGACAACATATACCAATCAATAAAAGAGTTACCAGCAGGAATCCCATTTTGGAAATAGATGTCAGTCGGAAGGCATGTTGACGCTTTGGTGATGGGGGATACAGTGATGCGATGATTTGGGAGATTCTTCGAATATCTTTCGATGGTTCAGGATGAATGCTGGTTAGGTGCGCATGTTGTAAAGGGGGCGCTTCTTGATAAATATTTTCCTGGATAGGGAGTGATTTTTCCTGTACGATCTTTGCGATAGAGGGATGTGTTATTTTGGTATGGAGATATTTTGGATCTTCCTGTTTTTTTATAACGACAGGAGGTTGGGGACCCAAACCAATACCAAGAAATTGATCCTTTGAGATAACCAAAAATTGAATTATTTCTTCTATAGTTTTTTGGTTCCAAACATCCGGGGCAACGACGGCAAGCTTACAAGTATTTTTTAACCCCTTATGGATTTGCAGTGTTTCATATGACCAGACGATTCCTAAAATCTTACAGGATAAATGCTGCGATTTTTCCAAAATATCTGTCACAAAATCGTCAGTTCCAATAACAAAAAAATACTCCGGTTCTTGGCTCAGTCGTATATTCACAAATACCTGACACCCAAAATGCGAAAGATATTCACGCAAAGGTATTATCGCATCAGTATCGGATGAATATATCAGTGCATTCGGTAATTGAATCATGTTTGGAGTACGTGACATACGGAAGTATTTCGGGATATGTTTCGGGAAATACATGCTTCATTATTCCAGAAATGAAAAGCGAACACAATTTCCGAATACTATGATTCGAGCGTAAAAACCCAGAGGACACATGAGAGTAATAAGAAATCAAGGAAGGTGGTTATATGTGATCCAACGCACGGTTTACGAGCGCATCGGCATGAGAATTTTGGCTTCTTGGGATATATACATATGATACTTGGAATTGATTTTTTACTTCAAATGTTTTCACTTTCATGAATAAATTTTTCATCTTTTCATCCTTAATTTTAAACCGTCCGGAAAGTTGTTCCACAATTAATTGTGAATCACAAAAAAATGTAGCACATATACCATTTCCAAATTGTTTTGAAAGCCATTCAAGAGCCACAAGCACTGCGGTGTATTCTGCAACATTATTTGTCGTGACTCCGATAGTGTTTGAAATTTCTTTAATAATTTTTCCGTTTTGCTCTATGACACATCCGATTGCAGCTGGTCCGGGATTTCCTCGCGAACCACCATCGGTATGAATGATAAATTGATTTGTATTTTTTGATTCCATGATGATCAGAATAAAGATTTCAGGAAAATTGTCAATCCATTAATTCTATTTTTAACTATTAATCCAAAGTGTATGTACTATTTCGGGAAAACAAACACGTATCTATTTTTTACGTACTGTGTATGCAAGAAGGAGAAGTGTGCATATTTCCGTAATACCAGTCATACTCGCTGCGGCATTCATTCCAAATTTTGGTACTAGAAGTCCGTTTCCGATGAGATTTATCAAAAGTGAACCAGCATAGACATATGCAAGAATTTTTTGTTTTGAACGAACGATCATAAGCCACATAAATAACGAGGTGAGAAAGAAAAATGGAAGAGAAACCGACAGGATCCGAAGTGGAGCAATGCTTGCATCAAACCCTTTAAGCGTTGCGATAATCGGTGCTGTAAAAAAGATTATACCCGAAATAACACAACCGGAGAGAAACAATAAGACAGCGGATTTGACTATCAACGAACTGCGAGATTTGTCATTTTGGGAAGTGTTACTATTTTCTTCTTCTAAAAGAATGGGGTAGAGGGAATTCATGAAAAACGAGGGAAGAACCAATATAAATTCAAATATTTTGTATGCAAAGCCGTATGCACCGACTTCGGCTGTTGTCCGAGTGAGTGCAAGAATTACACTATCGATTCTAAAGTATGCAACATTAAACAAAAGCGTGATCCCAACAGGAAGAGACAAATAAAATAATTCTCTCATGATTTCTTTGTCATATCGAAAAGAAAAGCGTATACGAGTTTTTGCCAAATACAAAGAAACGCCTGAAGTCATCGCAATTCCGGTTATCATAACCAAAAGGGAATAGATCACATTTTGTGATGTAGTAAATAGTTTGGAAATGACATACAAGCCCAGAAGAGATACGACACTTCCTACAACAGATCCCCACGTGGAATAGTCATACCGAAGTTTTTTTTGGAAAAGTGCGTTTGCTGAAGTTGTCATGGATTGAAATACAATGGTAATACTATAGAGCATGATTCCCATTTTTATAAACCAAGGGTATCCGTTCGTACCGGAAGAGGGGAGAAGGAAAGAAACGATCAAGGCGACTGCGATCAAAGTGACAGACATGAAAAGACGCAACACAAGAAGACTTCCAAACGAACTATTTGTATCGGAGGAATCGGTTTTTACGTATAACGCGTTTAGTCCAAAATCGGAAAGCAACCAAAAAAATGCAACGAATGTCGTAATCTTTGTATAATCGCCATACCCCGTGAGTCCGAGATGAGATGCAAGAAAAATACTAATGCCAAATGATACGAGCCCTGTTATTAGTTTTCCAAGAAGTTGATAACCGGTATTAAGAAACACTGCTCGTTTTCGGGACATTTGCCCCATTGTATCAAAAATTATCACCCCCTGCGTGAATTTTTATACATATTCATTTTTGTCTTGCTTTATGAAATTTACCCAATCTATCCAAAAACATACAATAATTACCATAAACAATCTAGAATAGAAACGAATTGACTGTCGTACATTTCATATGGGAGAAAACATTAAAACGATTCCGGATTCGCCAATCGGAATTGGCTCACCAGAATGACGATTCTGGTTTTCAATACGGAGATTATTAAAATAAGAAAAAATATTTGTCCACTACCATTATTTGTGGTTTTTGTGGTGGATGTTATTCCTGCGGAGTGATTGGTTCCTGTTGTGATCCATCCTGGGGAAGATCGGATTTAGCAGAGACAACAAGATGACGATCGCGTCCTTCACCATATGATTCCGTAACAACCCGCTCATCGCCGGAGAGCGTTAAATGGATTACCCGGCGTTCGGAAGCGGTAAGATTGGGGATTTCCACCGGCCGGCCCGTGGAAAGCGCCCGTTCCGCTGCGCGCTGTGCCATATACATGAGCGATTCTTCCCGTTTTTCCCGATAATCGCCAACGTTCACATACACACGTTCCCATTTCCCGAGGCGTTTTGCCGCCATCAGACCAAGAATAATCTGAATACTTTCCAGAGTTCTGCCATGAAAACCAATAAGTAAC
>CAZERT010000059.1:0-4098 GCA_964515515.1 uncultured Gammaproteobacteria bacterium | reverse complement strand
ATTTCATTTTCATGCGTTTCTTCACCTCCTTTGCCTCACAAGTAGCTATACTATCTTCGTTTGGCCTCAAAATGTCAAGTCTTGGTAACATTTGACTTGGTTTGATCTGTTGACGCGGGATTCAAGAGACGATATACCAGTGATGCATAGCACACGTAATGTGCATTGTGCGATGATACGTCTATTGAGGAATATTCCATAGGCAGACGGAGAACGAGTCTGTTATTTTTGTAGTTTTAATTTGTTGTTTAAAGGAGGGTACATGAAAAAAGGTATAGATGATCCGATCTTTTCCTACATAGAAGAAGAAAAAAATCGCCAAATCAACGGCATTGAACTTATTCCTTCAGAAAATTATACATCGGAAGCTGTTCTGACCGCCTTGGGCTCGATTCTTACAAATAAATATTCGGAAGGGTATATCGGACATCGCTATTACGGCGGAAACGAAATTATCGATAAGGTTGAACGTGAAGCAATAGAACGGGCAAAAAAATTATTCGGTGTCGTTTCTGTCAATGTGCAGCCGTATTCCGGCAGCCCGGCAAATTTTGCCGTCTATAACGCACTTCTTGCCCCAGGTGATTCCATCTCCGGAATGAATCTGGTAGACGGCGGTCATTTGACGCACGGATGGAAGGTATCGGCAACAGCAAAATATTTTGTGAGCCATCCGTATCACGTAAAACGTGACGGGCATGTGGATTTTGATGAACTTGCCCAGATTGCTAAAGAATTTAAACCGAAAATGATCTGGTGCGGCGCAACGGCATATCCAAGGACGATTGAGTTTGAGACGTTTGCCGAAATTGCCGATTCCATAGGAGCGTATTTGATTGCGGACATTTCCCACATTTCAGGCCTTATTGCAGGCGGGGTGCACCCCTCACCGCTTCTTTATGCCCATGTGATTACCACAACAACGCATAAGACGCTACGTGGTCCTCGGGGAGCCATGATCATGGTGACACCCAAAGGTCTTGCCAAGGATCCCGATCTGCCGTCAAAAATCGATAAGTCCATTTTTCCGGGACTTCAGGGCGGGCCGCATAACCACACGACGGCAGCAATCGCAGTCGCCCTTGGTGAAGCGCTTAAACCGGAATTTAAAACGTATGCTTCCCAAATTGTTAAAAATACCAAAGCGATGGCGGATGAGTTTGGGAAACTCGGTGTGGATATGGTATCCGGTGGATCGGATAATCACCTTATCCTTATTGATCTTTCCAAATATGGCGGTCTTGGGGCACTTTTGGAATATGCCATGGATATTGCCCATATGACGGCAAATAAAAATAGCATTCCGCAGGAACCCGTATCGCCATTTTACCCATCCGGACTTCGGCTCGGGACTCCGGCAATTACAACGCGTGGCATGGGCGAGGAAGAAATGCGTCAGATTGCCCGCTGGATTGCAAAAATTATTGACCATATCAAAGGGAACAAACTTCCGGAGGAAAAGGAAGCGAGGGCAAAATTTGTTGCCGATTTTAAGGAAAAAGCTAAAACCGATCCGTTCCTTATAAATCTCGGAAAGGAAGTATCGGCTCTTGCATCAACTTTTCCCGTTCCTGGGATCACACACTCATAAAGGAGAAAGCATCATGAAATCAGATATCGACATTGCACAATCATCCAAAACGCTCCCGATAACTGACATTGGTAAAGCAATTGGGTTTTCTTCCGTTGAACTGGAATCATATGGGTACGATAAGGCAAAAATTACCTATGCAGGGATTGCACGGTCCATGGCGGGTAAAAAAAACGGAAAACTGATTCTTGTGACTGCCATTAATCCGACTCCCGCAGGGGAAGGGAAAACAACAACGACCATCGGTCTTGGACAGGCATTATCCTCCCTTGGAAAAAAAGCCATGATATGCCTTCGGGAGCCATCACTTGGGCCGGTATTTGGTGTGAAGGGTGGTGCGGCAGGTGGCGGGTATAGCCAAATTTTGCCGATGGAGGAAATTAACCTGCATTTTACCGGTGATATCCATGCGGTCGGTACGGCAAATAATCTTGTTGCCGCAATGATCGATAACCATCTCCAGCAGGGGAATGTGCTTGGCATTGACCCGCGCCGGATTACCTGGAGACGTGCGATGGATATGAATGACAGGAGCCTGCGCAACATGGTGATCGGACTTGGCGGAAAACCAAACGGTACCCCGCGGGAAGATCATTTTAACATTACGGTTGCATCGGAAATTATGGCAGTATTGTGCCTTTCCAAAGATATACCGGATTTAAAAGCCAGAATTGCCAAAATTATCGTGGCATCAACCTATGATGGCAAACCGGTAACGATTGCGGATCTTAAGATAACGGGAGCTGTGGCGGCACTCTTAAAAGACGCGCTTAAACCCAATCTTGTGCAGACAATCGAACATACACCGGCATTTGTCCACGGCGGACCATTTGCCAATATTGCCCATGGCGCAAATTCGCTTATGGCAACGACCCTGGCTCTTAAAATTTCCGACTATGTCGTGACGGAAGCTGGATTCGGTGCGGATCTTGGCGCGGAGAAGTTTTTTGACCTTACGTGTCGGTTTGGCGGGTTAATACCCTCGGCAGTCGTGATCGTTGCAACCGTCCGGGCGCTTAAACATCATGGAAATGGTGATTTATCCATCGGGCTCTCCAATCTCGGACGGCATATCGATAACATGAAAAAATTCGGGATGACACCGGTGGTTGCCGTAAATGAATTTTCAACCGACACTAAAGATGAACTGGAAATGATTGTTTCCTACTGCAAGAAACACAAAACCGACGTGTCCCGCTGCAGCGTCTGGGCAGACGGGGGGAAAGGCGGGCAGGATCTTGCAGAGAAAGTCCTTGCATCCATGGACAAAAATACGTCATATCATCCACTTTATGAAATCGAAACGACAACCCTTGTCCAAAAAGTGGAAACGGTTGCAAAGGAAATATACGGAGCAAAAGACGTTGTTTTTTCTGACAGCGCCAAAGCCGCACTGACGCAATATGAAGCGTGGGGAGTATCCCATCTTCCCGTATGTATGGCAAAAACCCAATATTCGTTTTCGGATAACCCAAAACTTGTTGGTGCGCCCACGGATTTTACCCTCCATGTGGAGGAATTACGGTTGTCGGCAGGGGCGGGTTTTATCGTTGTCATAACCGGCGATATCATGACGATGCCCGGACTTCCCAAAGTACCGGCAGCTATAAATATCGATATTTCCGAGAGTGGAGTAATTTCGGGATTATTTTAATCGGAAAGGAACGTTTCACTATGGATCAGGCGCCACTCCTTTTGGATGGGAAAATGGTTAGTGCAACAATTCGTGAAGCACTGAAAAATCAGGTTGCTTCCATGAAGGAAAAACCGTGTCTTGCTGTCGTTTTAGTGGGTGAGGATCCGGCATCAAAAGTGTACGTTGCCAACAAGGAAAAGGCATGTGCGGAAATCGGGTATGCGTCCAAAAAAATTGTGCTGCCGGAACAGACGGGTGAGGAAGAACTTATGGATTTGGTCAGGACGTTAAATACCGATCCATCAGTACACGGCCTATTGGTCCAGTTTCCGCTTCCACAACACCTTAAACATCTCGAGGAAAAAATTATCCAGACGATCAATCCACTCAAAGACGTCGATGGGTTCCATCCAAAAAATGTCGGTGTTATGACGACTTGCAGCGGATCGGTGTGTGACGCTGCGCTTCTTCCCTGTACACCGCTTGGTATCATCAGGATTATGACGCACTATGCCATTCCCATTGCGGGCAAACATGCGGTTGTGCTGGGACGAAGTAACCTGGTGGGTAAACCCGTTGCGCTTCTTTTGCTTGCGCGTGACGCAACGGTTACGGTTTGCCACTCGAAGACCAAAAATCTTGCCGAGATTGCCAAGCAGGCAGATATATTGGTGTCTGCAGTCGGGAAAGCGGATTTTGTGACGGCAGATATGGTGAAACATGGTGCAGTTGTCGTTGACGCCGGGATAAACAGGACAGAAAAAGGACTTGTGGGTGATGTGGATTTTGCCGGAGTCAGTCCTCACGTATCCGCAATTACCCCTGTTCCGGGCGGAATCGGGCCCATGACGATTGCCATGCTCATGGAAAA
>CAZERT010000058.1:0-4240 GCA_964515515.1 uncultured Gammaproteobacteria bacterium | reverse complement strand
AATACCACTCACTGCGTAATCTCTTCCCCAGAGGCTGAAATTATAAGTGGTATCGGTGGATTCATACACACAAACGATAAAACTATTTATACCCTCCCACGATATCACCTTGGTGTTCCCGCACAAATGGATATGGAAGTTGCCATGTGGCAGCTGGCACATACCGAACTCATAGCGCCGTATGTGGAAAAGGCAACAGAGCAAAACTCAGGAATTATCTATTTTGCCCGCGAGGGAAGTATTACGGCATGGCAAAAAATCTGCTATATAAAAACAAATCGCAGTCTACCAACAACACTTGCTTCTATCCGTCATGTCCCTGCAAAAAATTCCTACGAACGAAGTGCAAAACTTGCAACGGACATTAACCTTGAAGGATTTCCCAAAAACCCGGAATTTCTTTTTCTGTGCGATCCGGTTGCCTCAGGAATACAGCATGTAACCATTATTGAGCACCTTTTACGGATGGGTATCAAACCAAAAACGATTCTGATTATTGCACCTATGGCAAGTTTTTTCGGTTTATCCGTTATTCGGCAATTTTGTACAACGCGAAATATCGAGTGTATTTCGGGAAGCTGCGGAGCGCTGCTTGATTCCATTGCACCACTCCATTATTTCTCCCCATATCCCAAAAACCAATCATTTGCGGCCGACCCTACACTCTGGGAAGTTTTCGAGCAACATTTTGCCGATATCGGCCACACATTCTGTATCCGCGGCAACTGGACTGCTAGCTTTTGGGGAGGAAATTCCTATCCGCTTGCGTACTCCGAACATGAATTAACCGGAATTGGATGCAGCAACAAAGTCGTACGTTCAATGATGCAAACAATGGGGAAGCAAATTGAGCATAATCCCGAGCTTTCCCAAAAAGTAACCCCATTTTCCACAAAGCTCTCCCGTGTGTCTCACGTTTCTTGACGCATCGCTTGTACTATGTCACGATAGAACTATGAAAGCATTTGTGCTTCGATCTATGTTGTGGTTCCAACTCACAGGATCATTTCTCATACTCTGTTTTATGCTGCTTCTATCGGCATATCCTGTACCGGTACAGAGCATGGGATTATCCCAAAATTATTCCAATACCACGGTTTCCATTGGTGAAAGCACAGATGTTTCAGCAACACTGTCTTATTCCATAGACCCTGCCGATGCCCGGATAGAACTTGTTCGTCAATTTATGGCAAAATACCAGCCTCAATCGCCACTCCTACCGTATGCCGAAAACATCGTCACGGAATCGGATGCACACGGTATCGACTACCGGTTAATCCCGGCAATTGCCATGTGTGAATCAAATCTTGGTATTCGGATTCCTTCAAAAGATTCCTATAATGCGTGGGGAATTGCTGTGTATACAGGCACACAAAGCGGACGAAAATTCGCAAACTGGCCGGAAGCGATCGTCTGGGTAGCCGGATATCTTCAGTCATATGCACAAAAAGGACTTACTAAGCTTACGCAAATTGGTGCAATTTGGGCCCCACCATCGGTCAATACCGGTCATTCATGGGCAAAATGTGTGTCTCTCTATCAAGATCAAATATCATTATAATCACAAATAAATTTAAAATATACTGTTAGACCAATATTTTATAAATTTATAAGTACCCCATAACTTGACAAATAGATTATTATAGGGTATACTCTCCAAAGATCCTAAAGTAGACGTCGTTTCCGACATCCGCTTTAGGGTTTTTTAATGGGAAAAACCCTATGAATCACTATCTTAAACATATCTTCATTGCATGTACCATGGCTGTAATACTGCAACGGCCTGCCTCTGCTGTTTTACAGCAGGAAGCAGGGAGCACTGCTTCAATTCTCGTAGAAACCAACGTGTCAACCCAGGATACCCGTGTAAAAACACTCCAGGCGTATCTTGCTGCACACAAATCACCACTCACCGAATTTGCTTCCTATTTTATTTCTGAAGCGGACAGATTGTCGCTTGACTGGAGGCTAGTTGCCTCCATCGCTGGAACTGAATCGACATTTGGAAAATTTGTCCCAAAAGACTCATATAACGCATGGGGTTGGGGGATATTCACCGGAAAATCAGATGGCATCCATTTTACCTCCTGGGCCGATGGTATCAGAACCGTAAGTGAAGGTCTTAAATATCGATATGTCGATAAAGGCGCAACATCCGTAGAACAGATGGGAAAAATCTATGCCGCATCTCCGGTATGGGCATCACATGTTCGGTATTTCATGAACAAAATCGATACGTTTTCTCCTACATCAGTCCAATCCGTTGACGATCTGGAAATTACCCTGTAATCTGGCGTGATATACTCATTTCCGTAGAGTAAAACCGCCGCAGTGGTGAAATTGGTAGACACGCAGCGTTTAGGGCGCTGTGGGGCAACCCATGTGAGTTCAAGTCTCGCCTGCGGCACAAACCCCATCCTCGTAGTAAAAATCCTTTCAATACGCTTCTGACTATGGTACACTTCAACCCTATGGCTACAATCACACACAACAAAGATACCAGTATTACGCTTACCATCACAATCCCGTGGAATGCGGTCAAAACTGCATATGAAGAGGTCGTTGCAGATACTGTTGCAAACGCCGAAATTGACGGGTTCAGGAAGGGGAAGGCACCCCGCCCAGTTGTGGAAAAAACACTTGATCCAACACGAGTCTATGAAGAAGCGGTCAAACGTCTCATTCCCAAAGAGTATGATGCTGCAGTCAAGGAGCACGATATCCACCCAATCATTTTACCTTCAATAAAATTAAAAGAAGCAAAAGAGAATGAGGATTGGATTGTAGAAGCAACAGTCTGTGAAAAACCCGTTGTTACGCTTAAAGACTATAAAACAGCCATAAAGAACCTCAAGACAGATAAAACGAAAAAAATCTGGGTTCCCGGTGAAGATCCAAAAAAGAAAGACGAAAAACCTCAGGGTCCGTCATTATCCGAATTGTTAACAGTGCTCACCCAAAATATGGACATTACGATACCGGATATTCTGATAGAGGAAGAGGTCAACAGGATGCTCAGCGACCTTATTGACCAAACAAAGAAAATCGGGCTGACCATTGACCAATACCTGGCAAGCACGAAAAAAACGGCAGATTCGATCAAACAGGAATACACACTTCAGGCAAAAACCAATCTTTCCATTGAATTTGCACTGGAAAAGATCGCGGACACAGAATCTATCAGTGTTGAAGAAAATGAAATCCAAACAGTTCTTGATAAAACACAGGATCCTAAAGAGCGGGAAGCGCTCAGTAAACAAAAATACTATATTGCTTCCGTACTCCGCAGACAAAAAACACTGGACTTTCTTTCTGCGTTATAATACAAACAAATACAGTCTGCCCACTGTCCTTGATTTCTATACTATCCTATAGTATAATATAGTATTATGGCTTTTCACCAGGGCAATCAGAAGCAAAAGTCACAACGGGTTATCGCCAATAACGTTCTTGAATCTCTTCGGGACATAACAGGCGATGTTTCCCACGCTGTGACAAATGATGTAGGGAAACAAATTCCCACAACAGCTCTGGATGCATTATTGGGAAAACCCTTATCCGGTAATCTTTCCCCTAACGAAAGCATAGAGTTTCCCCATAATCAGGACACAAAACAGGTTGAAAAAACACCACCCATACGAAGACCTGAAAATCACCTCCCAATCATGCGATCGGATGAAGCGTATGTAAAACAGCAGCTTGACGCAATCAGAACTGAATTGAAGGCGCTTGCCCAATCCGTTCAATCACTCAATAAGGAGATTAAAAACGCCGTCATCAGTGATCCAATTGATCCGGGAATCTATCATTTGAATTTTTATGAACAACTGTTAAGTTTTATCAAAACCATCCGGATGCAGGTGGAAGACAGCAGAACATGGCTCGCTCTTTCAAACCAACGAAAAAAGAAAAAGATGGGATATTGGGGCATGTACAAGAAACACGGTACAACATTTGGTCTTTCCACGGAACGTACCCTCGCAACTCAGGCTGGCTAATTCAACCAATTGTATATTTTTGCTATACTTACCAGTGTCAACGATAGAGGGGACACGTAGCTCAGCGGTAGAGCGCTGCATTCACATTGCAGATGTCGGGGGTTCAAGTCCCTCCGTGTCCACCAAAGAACAGCTGATTACCATATGGAACTTATTTCTCTCCTTTTTCAACTTTTGTTTGCAGTTTTTTTTGTGTATCTATGTCTTGCATTCGTTACGGGAGCCCCGTTTGTTCCCTCAAC
>CAZERT010000057.1:0-4282 GCA_964515515.1 uncultured Gammaproteobacteria bacterium | reverse complement strand
CCGTTCCCCCCGTTGGACCGGTCTGACCAATACTTCCTGTTGCCCCCTGATCACCAGTTGGCCCAGTTGGACCACGTTGCCCGGTTGCACCTGATGCACCTGTTACGCCATTTTCTCCCGTTCCCCCCGTCGGACCACGTTGCCCGGTTGCACCAGTTCCCCCAGTGGGTCCAATAAATCCTGTTCCACCGGTCGCACCGGTTGGACCCTTTTCACCAGAAGCACCGGTTGGACCCATTCCACCGGTTGCGCCCGTTGATCCCGTTGGTCCAATAATTCCAGATGCTCCAGTTGGACCTTGTGACCCCGTTCCACCCGTTGATCCCGTTGCCCCGGATGCACCAGTTGGACCGGCAGAACCTGCTAATCCTGTTGCACCCGTTGCGCCCGTTGCCCCGCTTGGACCACTGACTCCTGTTGCTCCGGATGCGCCACTTGCTCCGGATGCGCCACTTGAACCATCAACACCCGTTGCCCCAGACACCGAAGCTACTGCAGGAGCAACATTTATTAGACGTATTTGCGTAACACCATTTTCATCTGTCGTTACGGATAGCTGGGGGCTTAAACTTTCTACCTTTACTGTAGTAGTTGCGGATCCAGCTCCAACTGAAGCCTGTGGGAACAATCTGATCACCCCTTCTTTTGCATACCGGCGGGCAAACAATGTCGAGGGATAGGAAAATGCACTAAATATCGGGGCTGTAACACCAGACGTTCCAAAAACCGGTGCATTTCCTGTTGCCGAATCAGAAATTCCAAGGACGGCGGGTTTATCTCCAAGCGCAAGCTCATACACAAGTTTTAACAGTTCACGAATAACGATTACGCTTGTGGCATCAAACGAATACAATGTTGGATCAACACGAATGGAAACAAGTGAACCGCGGGATGAAAATTCTCCCGTCATTTCGCGCTTTTCCGCATACGTCACCATACGGAATTTTCCGGTAATCGATCCACCTCCGATAGAACCTCTGATAAATTTCACCGGTAAAATCACGCCATCAGGTAAACCAACACCTGAAACCAGCCGATCAACAATAAATGCCTGAACCTTTTCGCCAAGCCGGGTATAAAAAGGAATTTCCCCGGTGCCATCATCGTCAACGATTCCCCATTCCCCATTGGGGTATCGAAGCCGGACCTCACCTACATACACATCATCAACAAGCAAACCCCGATCAACTGTCGCATAGGAAAACGATCCATCAGGCAATAGAACCGTAAGCAGATATGGGCCGGAAAATTGACTGGAAAACAATACTTCCGGAGTTAAGGTATTCACTATTGTGGGAGAAACCACGGAAGAAGATGCTGCCCGCTGTTTTCCCATGGAGTTAGCGACAAAAAACATCACAAACGACCCAATCATAAGACCAACCAAACCAGCGAGAAATATAGAAAGAGACAGGGGTTTCCCTGCTTGTTTTTTCGTTATTGCTTTATTATTTAATGTATACATTATTATAATTTAATAAAACAAAATGATACGCACTGTATCAATAATTCCTTTGTGTCCACTGCTTTTCGTCCATCTTATCCTACGGCCCTTCAATCGTTACTTTTCGCCGAACCGAACGCACCATACACGACATACCAATACATAGCACCGTGCTTACCACAATTAACGACACAACAAGCGGCGCAACAGGCATGAGTTCCATACTGGAATACACAGGAGCCATGGCGGAAATTCCCCAATTCATACGCCCAACACTATCTGCTGACTGCAATACAATTTCCCCCCGTTCATCAATAGTTTTTACAAACCCATTCTGACCACCTCCAGAAACTGCGGTAAACTGTTTATGGGCTTTTGCCTCCCCAGTATCACCAAAATCGGGATGAACAATCATCTGCCCATCACTGTCAATAATTTCCAGATATTCACCCCGCTCGCTCCTGCCGATCCGCTGAAGACGATCTGACAGTTCTCCAATATTCATATCACCGGAAATTGCCCCGACAATCTGCCTGTTGCTGTCATAAACCGGTACTGCAATCCACGCATGAGGCTCACTTGCCCCCCGCTCTGAATACACCACGGTTTTTGCGATGGATTTTCCAACCGACAGTGATTCAAGCACCACTTCCCTTACCCGCTCATATTCTTCCTGCGGATCTTCTTCCGTTGGGTACGAGTGAAGAATTACTCCTGCAATATCAGTAATATGGACTTCCGCAATCATCCGACTACCTTCAATAAGCCCGCGTGAATACGCAGAAAGGATATCCACAGACCTTTTCCCAACCGCATCCCCAAACACCGTATTTTGTGCAATCCCTTCTAATGCACTTTTTACCGTATCTACTGCCGTTACCGTCACAACTTTCCCATACATCACCCGATCTTCCAACGTGTCTGCCATGGTTGTAAGAAGTGACGAACTGATCACATGTACAACACCAATCGTTAAAAGAAAGATCGATCCGATCATAAGGTATGTCATGGTAAACACAGCTTTATCACTCTTTCGACGCAGGGATTCCGGTTCCCAAAATTCAGCAATTCCCATCGATACCGCTGTTACCATTAGAACAAATGACATTATCCAGGAAAGATGTTGTGCAAGCGCAACGGATACTGCTGTAATAATGAAAAACATGATTGCTACACCAAGAAAGCCAACGATACGTGAATACCGTTTCCCAAGAAGATACAGCATCCCAGAAAACACCACACTCACAAACAACCATAATGAAAGTTGTTGAATTGGAAGGTTCATACCCGATGGAATCAGCTGTTCAATCCCATTTATCTGCGGAAAAAAAATGCCAAAAACAATTATCCCGAAAAGAAACATAAGCACATGAAGTGCAAATGCCCGAATTCCAGAAAGAAAAAATGAACATAGAATACTTATGCCAAATGATCCATAAAGAAGTGCACCAATAGGTCGACCAAGCAACACGGAAACACCAACGAGCGTAAATGATGCTATGACTCCACATCCATAGGAAAGCATCCGAATTCGACTATTTCCATTCCCAACCAAAAGGGTCCATAACCCTAAAATTCCAGCAAACAAAAACATAAACCGCACAACCCATGCAAGCCACAATAAACCAGTCTGTGTCATCATTTCCACGGATGTAGAAATAATAAACAACGACACACCACTGACGATGGAAGTAAGACTAAAAAACCACGGAAAAATATCGAGCGGTTCGTCCATGGAATCCGTAATCCCAAGAGACGTACGCGACGGAAGGTCATGAACAGTTTGATCATTCGTAAATACGTGTGCCATGGGTAAAACTGAAGGAATCTTGGGTCCTGTAAGCAACCGTTCCACTTCCGATGCCGGAATTTTAAACCTCCCTTTTCCCATACGGATTGCTTTAATCTTTTTCTTTTCCAAGAAGGTATAAATACTGTTGGTGGAATACCCAAGAATGGTTGCAACTTCGGAAACCGAATATGTGGCTTTTGGCAGTGAGGCAGATTTCATGTGTCTATTTCCTTCTCTGGCTTTACAGCCTCTGATTTTCCAAGTTTGTCACAATGTTTTTCCAAGTTTGTCACAATTTGTCACAATGAAAAATCACGATCCAATTCTTACTATGAAGGCCCCATAATCATTTGTCAAGAACATATCAAACATGATCGTATTCTTATCGTATTCGTATCATTTTTCAGTGTCCCAGCTCACAAAGAAAAATATGGTACATTTGCATTTAATACATCACTTATGATATGACACAAGTGCCTATGCGACTCTTTGCATATACGCAGTCCCCAGAAATCCAAACATCTCTTGAATCATGTTCCTTCCTTCGGACCACAATCCTGACTACCCCGCTTCCGCCCACCGTTGAACTGCGTATGCGTTTTGATGGGGATATCGACAGAATCTATTGGGCTGCCATGATGGAAAACCTCACACAGACCCGGGAACATATCACAAAGCTCTGCCTCACTGATGATGGAAGGAAACAGACGCTTCAAGATGCACAACTTCTCTCACTGCGCAGTCTTCTCGCCCTTATTGCCCACCAGTGGCTTGCCAACCCCAATCCCGTTTCCCCACGGGATATTTTCAAAATCCACTCCGCTGTTGCCCACATGGACCCGAAAGCTCCACAATCCTTTCCCAAATCCCTGATGGGTGAACTGGAAAAAGCCCTGCCGTATCTTGACCAAACAAGTACCGATCATCCTATTCTTGCTGCTGGGTTGGCGTTTCTTACCTTCTGCACGGACACCCGTTTTTCACCATGGAGTGCACGGGCTATTTCCTATCTGTATCTGTTTCGCGGCGGATGGGACGTACGCGGT
>CAZERT010000056.1:1222-4327 GCA_964515515.1 uncultured Gammaproteobacteria bacterium | reverse complement strand
AAACAAAGGGGCCCTTCATCACGCCCGCATTGGGGATCTTCCAACATTGATAGGACCAAACGATATCATCGTCATCAATAACACGAAAGTCTTTAAAGCGCGATTATTCGGAATTCTTACCACACCAACAGGATTTTCACGAAACGTGGAACTTTTTCTCGTCCGCCCAACACAACATGGATGGCTTGCCCTTGCCAAACCCGGAAAACACTGTATCCCCGGATCAACCATTAGGATTGATACAGTCCTTACTGCCACCATACTTTCCCACAATGAAGACGGAACCATCGAAGTATCATTTGATGCATCCGCTCAAGACGTGATGGATGCTGCCGACCGGATAGGCCATGTACCGGTTCCTCCGTATATCAAAACCGAACCAACCCTTCGTGCATACCAAACAGCATATGCAAAAATCATAGGGTCCGTTGCCGCGCCGACTGCAGGACTTCACCTGACACAACCCATGCTTGAAACCCTGAAAAAATCCGGAACCACAGTTGTGGAAATTACGCTTCATGTTGGATTGGGTACATTTCTTCCGGTTAAGACAGCCACCCTTAAGTCCCATATCATGCATCCGGAGTGGGTCCATATTTCCCAAAAAGCGGCAAAAACGATCACGCAGGGGAAAGCGCAGGGAAAACGGATTATCGCAATCGGCACGACAACTGTACGCACACTTGAAGGTGTAGCACAGCTTCATGGCGGACAACTAGTGCCCTACTCCGGGGATATTTCCCTTTTTATTACTCCGGGATTTTCTTTCTCCATCGTCGATGGATTGTTGACCAATTTCCATCTTCCAAAATCAACCCTTCTTGTCCTCGTCAGTGCATTTGCCGGAAGAAAACATATTCTGGAGGCGTATCGCCACGCAATTAAAAACGAATACCGTTTTTACAGTTTTGGCGACGCAATGCTTATTGTATGAACAGGCTCTCCCAACACCGCAAGAATAAAATTGCTGCAGTCGTGTCAAAGCGTCAACGGGGATTTGCCCTTGTCCTAGAGGATATTCATGACCCCCATAATGCTGCGGCAATTCTTCGCAGCGCGGATACGTTCGGAATCTTTGATATCCGACTCATATTTTCGAAAGAAAAACCGTATGATTTAAAAATCATTGGAAAGTCATCTTCATCATCGGCAAATAAGTGGATGAACTTCAAAGTGTACACGAGCACACGGGAATGTTGCGCTGATCTTAAAAAGGAAAACTATCATATTTTTACTACAGCACTCCATTCCAACGGTATTTCTCCATACTGCCATTCGTTTGTGCAACCTTACGTTGCAGTAATATTCGGAAATGAACACCACGGTGTTTCGGAAGATGCTATACGGCTTTCCGATACGATTCTGACGATTCCCATGAACGGTATGGTGGAAAGTATGAATGTATCAGTAAGTGCAGCGTGCATTATGGCAGAAATTACCCGCCAGCGATCAACCCACGAAAAGTTGTATGGCTTAAGTCCCCGTGAACAACAGCAACTTCGTGATGACTATCAAAAGCGGTAGATTATGCTTTCTTCTTGTCCAGCTTATCGAGCCGTAATAACTTTACACCAAAATAGACGACCGCAGAAATTACCAGAAAATCAATAAGGGTATTTAAAAAATCACCCCACATAATCTTCACCGGCCCAATTTTTAACACCTCATCCTTAAGATTTCCCGCTGCACCGGTAATAATACTAATGACTGGATTAATAATATCCGTTACCAATGCCGACACAACTTTAGATACCGCACCGCCTAAAATAAATCCGACCGCAAGCCCAACAACCCCTTGTTCACGTATAAATTCTACAAACCCCTTCATAGTCTTTCCTCCTTTACGATCATAAGCATATCAGGAATACCCCCAAATTGCATAACTCACCGTACGTTTCTATACTGTAAATATGCCTACAAAACAATCGCAATTTCTTCTCATATTTATTTTAATTTTTGCCACACTTGTTTCGCTTTACGCGGCATTCGGCACAAAGATTCTTACCCTTCTGCCCCACTCTTCTATTCTTGGTGCAGAATTACTATTTTCCGAAGGGGAAACGGAATATCAATCAAATACAAAAGACGGTTGGAAAACAACATACTCCGGAATGTCAATTACGGAAGGTATGGGCATACGGGTAATCGGGAATGGAAAAGCCATTATAAATATTGATGATGGCAGTTCAGTTCGCCTGTCACCTAACTCCACCATAACGTTTATCAGCCTCCGTCCAAATCATATTATCGTAGAAAACCAAAAAGGATCCATCTATACCAGGGTTGTTCCATCACAACGGATTTTTGAGGTTGCTACCGATTCGTATACGTATCAATCACTAGGAACTGCATATAAAACAACACACACGCCGGAAGATAAGGGCGTAGAAGTATATGAAAGTACTGTGCGCATCACAGGAAACAATCTGGATATTGTTGTGCCTGAAGGAAAAAAGTATTACGTTTCGGATTCAAATAACCCTCAAAACACGAACACTCTTGCCGATATTTCCCTATCAGACATAAAAAAGGATTCCTTCATCATGTGGAATAAAAATCAGGACGAAAAAAACGATGAATATAAACAGTCATTGGGGATTCTGGGAGCGCTCCCACCGCCCTCACTTTCCATCACGTCCCCAGCTGATGGGTTCACAACAGAGAAAGAACAGGTGGAAATTAGCGGTACAACAGATCCAAGCGTCACACTTATCATCAATAACGAAACCTATGATTTGACCACAACAACATTTATAAAAACCGTACCTCTATCTTCTATTGGTAACAATACAATATCAATTAAAGTCATAGACCGCTATGGCACACAGGCAGAAAAAATCATCTCCGTCATCCGAAAGATAAAGGAAACACCAACGACAAAACCAACAATAAAACCTACAGTTAAACCAACAACCCAACAGTCTCCTTTACTACATCTTTCTGGTGCGGCAAAAGATACTGGTATTCAATTTGAGTTCACCATTCAAAACACCGAAGGATTCAATGGATTTAAACTCATTAAGAATGAATCCGGAAATCCCGTATACCCCGGAAACGATGCACAATTTATTGACCCAAAAAAAAGAAGCGCATTTTGGGAAATAA
>CAZERT010000056.1:0-1122 GCA_964515515.1 uncultured Gammaproteobacteria bacterium | reverse complement strand
GGACCTGGCCGATATTTTATCCGTGTCTGTGAATATCTTGGCGGCACATGCGGGATGTACAGCAACCAAATTGAACTGACGCTTGAATAAACCTATTAATAAGTCTCGCACATCAGTTGGTAAAAACTTTTTGTGTGACCGCATGATGGACAGGCTTCCGGTGCTTTTTTGCCAAAATGCACATATCCACACTGCCGGCACACCCAAAATACATTTTCGTCCTTTTCCCAAATTGTCTTGTTGTCCAAAATATCATACAGCTTCTGATACCGCTCGGCATGATGTTTTTCCGCAATGGCTATGGATGCAACGCGTGTTCCGATTGCCGCAAATCCATCAGCTTTTGCTTGGCGTGCAATTTCGGGATACATACTGGTGAATTCATGCGTTTCGCCTTCTATTGCCGCATGAAGATTTTCCATTGTCGTTTGACGGACCACCGGAACGCTTGTTTGAACGGAAAATTCCTTATCCGAGATCTTTAATGCTTCCCTGACCTCCATGATCATTTTATAAAACCAACTGGCATGTTCCCTCTCCTGTTCTGCGGTGGTGGAAAAAACTTCCGCGATCTGTTCATAACCTTCTTTCCGTGCTGAAGATGCATAAAAGGTATATCTGTTTCGTGCCTGTGATTCCCCAACAAACGCCTGTAATAACCCCTCTAGTGTTTTATTCATGATTGCCTCTCCCCTTTCATCTGCATGATAGCAAGTTTTTCCCATATTGCACATACCATTTGACTTGATGGCCTGCGCTACAGTACAGTCAAGATAGTATGAATGGAATCAAAGCAATGTTCGTACCACCGGAAGAACCGATGAATTACCGATCATTCTTCTCCATGAAAAAGGCAAAAGACTCCCCAGACCTTCAAATGAACCCCGCTGAAGCGATAGCCCAAAGTTCGGCTCGACAAAAAGTAACGAGCTTTCTTGCGCTTGGAAGCTTTATTGCAATATTTTTGGTGCTTCTTGCAGGCACCTATGAAGGTATGCGCCGCACGCCACAACAATCGGTTGGCGCTTCATTTTTATACAATAAATCCGTAGAAGGAATTGTATCCGCTGTTGACTTCCAAACGAATACATTCACCCTTTCCTATACCCTTTCTGCCGATAC
>CAZERT010000055.1:0-4568 GCA_964515515.1 uncultured Gammaproteobacteria bacterium | reverse complement strand
GGAGCAATGAAACATCATTTGCGAAGTTTCCCAAGGCTAAGCCTTGAAATTTTCCAGAGCGTATGGATGCGCTAGATAGAAACTAGGTCAAACTGGATCAAAATTACGGTAATTACAAGAATTACGAATTACGAAATTGCGAAGATACGTAATACTTAATACTTCATACTTAATACTTCATACTTCATACTTCATACTGCATTTATTGTATTTTCGCTTCTCCCCGTTTCCCGATAATCTTCATGGACTGCGCATGGGTCCATAAAAATTTGAAAAGAATTTTTTGCTGAACCGCCACATCATGATTGGTAATTTCCACCGCAAACGCCTCTTTTTTATTCCAGGTATACATCGCATACACATCGTTATACACAATCGACTCGCACACCACCGGTAGGAGTTTTTTGTCGATATAGCGCACCTTCCACCATTTCACACAGTCAGGAACGTCAGTCCATGGCGCAATATGGGGAATCGTCGTCAGCTGCCAGACCATGATCTTCCGGCGTACCAGTTCCCGGCGGTACCCTTCGGCAAACTCGCGGTCCACAAACGCCGTCATATCGGTGGTTTTTTCGATAATATACAGATCATTCTTCGCATCAAGGGAATTCCATGTCACGTGTTTAAGCCCCGGCAACCCCGTATGGTAGGTAATGGCGGCCCGTCCGGCATCGGAACCCGACGTTTTTGAAAGCGACGAACATACAATCGGAAGTGACTGTTTGATGGCGGCAAGTTCCGTTTCCCGATCCGCTACCAATCGTTCCAAATGACGCATGTCCGTAGCACGAAAGACAATCCCAAGCGGTCCCACCGTCTGCTCCACGAGTCCTATTGCCAACAACTTGTCCAACAAGCGATACACCCGCGTTCTGGGAATGGCAAGCGCTCGACTGATGGCAAGTGCTGACTGGGGAAGTTTTCCCAAGAGATACCGATATATCCGCGTTTGATCGGGGGAAATCCCTAATCGTAGGAAGGTCTGTTCGATGATGTCTGGTGAATCGGACACAGTAGGGACAGCATACCATGGAAGCACTATACTTGCACCATATGAACCGTCATTCATCACTGTCCGGCCCGATGTATATCCTGCTTTCTGCCCTGTGTTTCGGCAGTTACGGTATCTGGTCCAAACTCATGGCCGGGTCCATGAATGATTTTTTCCAGGGGTGGACGCGCTCCCTTATGATTCTGGCAATCCTTGCAATTCCGGCAATTAAAACCCGTGCCATCACCCCGTTTTCGCGTCGTGAGATGCCCTGGGTGCTTGCCTATTCCGTTCCGGGAGCATTGGTCATCCCTTTATTTTTCTACGGCTTTACAGCGCTTCCGATTGGTATTGCTACGCTCTCGTTTTATGCGAGCCTCACCATTACCGGCTATATTCTAGGCGCAACTATTTTTGCCGAACGCATGACAAAACAAAAAATTGCTGCCTTGGTGTTGGGAATGTGTGGGCTTGTCCTGGTTGACGGCGCCCGGTACGCCTTGTCCCCAGTATCACTCCTCCCCCTTCTTGCCTGCTGTATCGCCGGCATCTGCGGAGGGGTGGAGGTGGTGCTGACCAAAAAACTCTCCGGTACCCATTCCCCCATTCAGCTCACCATGGTGCTCTACGCCATGGCGCTTCTCCAATGCGTGATTTTCGAACTCATTGTGTACAAAGGCACATTCCACATCACAACAAACCCGGTTGCCTGGATGGGAAACATCGCCCATGCCGTCGCCTCAGCAGCCGCATTTCTTCTTGTTGTGTCTGGCTACAAACGCACCTCTGCTGCGGTTGGCAGCATCATCGGACTCATGGAAATTCCGTTCGGTATCCTGTTTGGTCTTATGCTCTTTCATGAACCGATTACCTGGTCTATCGCTGTGGGAATGATCTGCATCACCCTTGCATCTGCACTGCCGATCTGGGAAAAACCATCATGATATACTCGTCACTATGAACCTTTCATTCCGCCCTATGACAACGGACGATCTTCCGCATGCTGCAACGCTTTTTCATCAAACCTTTGGTCCATCCGGACTTGGTGAACCATGGACACTCCAAACCAGTGCTGACCACCTTGCGGGAGTACTTGACTCCCAATACAGTGTTGTTGCGGAGGCAGACGGAACACCCGTTGGATTTTTTGTAGCAGGGCGTCAGACATTCGAACACGGACCGGAACTCTATGTGGACACGTTTATGGTTGAACCGGCGCTTCGCGGTAAGGGAATCGGCACAAAACTCTGGCAATACGCGGAAGGACAGGCAAAAGAACACGGGTGCATTGGCGTCCGCATGGTCGGCAACCCCAAATTGTCATCGTTTACCTGGTACCACACGCAAGGAATCACCGAAAGCGGATGGATCGAACTGGCAAAACGATGGGAATAATTCCCATTATTTTTTCCTAAAGCTTTTTCCCTTTTTGCTATACTCACATCATGAACCACATCACCTATGCCCCACTCACCCAAAACCTGTTTGATGATGCCGTATCCGTCGTCCTTCGGGCCCAACTGGATACGAAAGAGGAAATCGAACATCATCTGTCCCATACCGACGCCCATATTGTGGCACTGGACGGGAATACCGTCGTCGGCGTGATCGGATGGTACCAGGACACGCTCCATTATGCCGATGGCGCTATGGGGGAACAATTTCCGGGCGAAGATGCGTATTGGGTTGGATTTTTTGCCGTTGATGAACACTATCGCCACCAGGGGATCGGCGCAACACTCCTTCAAAAATTGGAAGCGATGGTACGGGAACAGGGTTCGGATACGCTCTGGGTATCCTCCGTTCCGGAAACGAAAGACTACTATATGTCCCACGGATTTTCACTGGTCATGGAAGGCACGATTCACGGAAACCAAAAATTCTTCTGTAAAAAAACGCTGAATTTTTCCTGAACTTTTTCCCAAGGCTAAGCCTTGAAATTATATAGAGCGTATGGACGGGCTAGATAGAAACTAGGTCAAACGGGATCAAACCACACCTAAAATATCCCTTTCTTTCCCCTTTTGCTAACTACAATCTACTATCTACAAACTACGAAGATACGAATTACGAATCTACGAACTACGATGCTTCAAACCACCATGTCGCAAATTACTCTTGCCACTCTTTGCTAACTACTATCTACAAACTACGAACTACTGATTTTAGCAATGAAACAATGGTCTTTATCGTTCCGTCTTCACGTCCCACGTTGTTCCATCCGTTGTTATGGTAATCGCGCCCTTCTGATCGGTTCTGAGGACCCCAAAACCGGCTTCCTGCAAACGATTAAGGGTGATCTGCGCCGGATGGCCATAGGTATTTTTCCCGACAGAAAGAATGGCTGCGCTACAACAAGGTTTTTCAGCTTCCCCACTGTGTGCATCCGATGTTCCCCCGCATATCCGGCAATTATCAAAACGCCCCATGGAAGAAAGTTGTGCAAACCATTCCCTATCAAATGTCGCTTTTGCCCCGTGGTGTGGCACTTTCACCACTTCCACCACCCCGTCGGCAGGTTTGGGAAGGGCAATCATGGGTTGCACACGATCATCGGCGTCGCCGGGAAAGAGCATATCAAACGAGCCATAGGAAAGAAGAAACACGACACTGCCGTCATTGACGCTGACCGTACTTTGGGAAACGGAGAACGAACCGGATTCATCCCCAATCCCACCCCCTGCCGCCTGCTCCATTCCCGTAAATACACCGGCAACAACACCTGTTTCCTTCTCCTGCGCGCGCTTTAAAATCGCCACTTCCTCGCTGCTTGGCCACAGGGCAAAAAGCCGGACCGGACCAACATCAATGGTGTCGCCGGTTGTAAGAATTTTTTGGGGAATACGGTGCTCTGTTATTGCATTCAGAAATTTTTCAAACCCCTCCGTATCTTTGGACACATCACTGCGAAGTACCGTTCCCACACGGTAACGGGAAAGAATTGCGGTTGCCCCGTTCATGTGATCGCTTTCCGGATGGGTAAGCAAAAGAAGATCAAGCGATCGGTCAACGATGGGCATCACCTTTCCCAGACAATCCAGAACTTTCTCTCCCGGTCCGCCATCCACCACCATGTCCCGCCCATCGGGGAACCGGATGTAGAATGCATCACCCTGTCCCACGTTGCAGGCGGTAATATGGAGGCGTCCGTCGGGAAACGACCCAATCCATTGGATCACCGTTAATAATCCTATAACACAACCGGTCAACAGATAACCAAATCGAAGTTTCATACTAAAATATTTCGTTTTGAATTCACGCAGTGGAAACAATCCCTATCCAACCCCATCAAAGCCGCTCGACACACAAAATGCAGTAATAATCCCATAAGTATTCACTGTTTCACTGGCTCGTAGCCTCAAACCTTCAACTCATGATGCAGTATGATGTATTTATTTTCCCCGAATACTATACCATACTTTTGGCCTCTAATATGCTCCGATTGCGGAAAATCTTCTGAAAATCCCATTCACATTCCCGTGCGGAATTGCGCTATCTTCCCCTCCTATTCCCGCACGTGTCATTGTAGCATGGAAAATCACAATACTTGTATCTTCGGAATTGGTAATTCGTA
>CAZERT010000054.1:0-4574 GCA_964515515.1 uncultured Gammaproteobacteria bacterium | reverse complement strand
GAGATACGGACAAAATCGGTCCGCACTGAGGTTCTTTCCCTTGCCGATGGCGTGATAACGGCACTTGGAGAAGACGGTGCAAAATTACGGCTTTGGCGGGCACAGTGGTATCCGGTTCAATAATACGGGCATTCGGCATGAAACACACATCTATCACATCTACACAGGAAACCAATGCAATATTTCCGGTCATTGGGATGCACTGCGCATCATGTGCTGCTGTTATTACCCGAACCCTTAAAACAACAGACGGAATTTCCGATGTTTTTGTCAATTATGCGACAGAACAGGCACGTATTTCATATTCCCCGGATAAGATTTCAATTGATGTGATAAACAAAAAACTTGCACCGTTGGGGTATGCCATTGATGGGATTATAAACGATCCTTTGTTGCATATTCCATCGGCTCCCCACATCCATAATGCACACACCGATGATGGGGCACTGTTTGCTTTTCCTATCGCTGTTTTTGTGTTTCTTGTTATGCTGTGGGATATCGCATCAACTCTATGGAATTGGGTACCGTTAGTACCACTGCCGATGCGGATGCAAAACACCATTTTTTTCGTGTTGTCATCAGTCATTCTTTTTGGGTTCGGCAGGCAATTCCAAGCGGCATTGGTACGTTTTTTCCGGTACCGCACTGCCAATATGGACACACTTGTAGGATTGGGAACGGTATCGGCATATCTGTATTCATCCGTTTTATTTTTCTTCCCCGGAACCATGGAAATACTTGGATTTCCACCGACAACCTATTTTGATGTGACCATCGTCGTGATCGGATTTGTCTTGTTTGGAAAAAATCTTGAGAATTCTTCAAAACGGAAAACCGGAGAAGCACTGCGAACACTGTTGAATTTACAGGCAAAAACTGCAACCGTACGACGCAGTGGGGAAGAGGTTGATATTCCAATCGATCAGGTTGTTGTCGGCGATGAAGTAATTATCAAACCCGGGGGAAAAATTCCGGTTGATGGCGTGATCGTATCTGGGGAATCGTCTCTGGACGAATCAATGGTGACCGGTGAATCCATACCACGAGATGTTTTTGTGGGGGCACACGTCATTGGCGGTACGATGAATACTGACGGCTTTTTTGTGATGAGGACTACCAAAGTCGGATCCGATACATTTCTCTCCCACATTGCGTCACTTGTGCAAAATGCCCAAGGCACAAAAGCGCCGATTGAACGTCTCGCGGATACGATATCGGGAATATTTGTACCTGTTGTCTTGGGAATTGCATTGCTTACCGGGCTTATGTGGATGATCATTGGATCTTACACACTGGGATTTTCCGTGGCGTTTCCCATGGCCATACAAAGTCTCATCAGTGTTCTTGTGATCGCCTGTCCATGTGCATTGGGACTTGCAACGCCTACCGCTATCATTGTCGCTGTCGGACGTGGTGCACGCATGGGAATTTTAATTAAAGACGCAGAGAGTTTGGAAAAATTACACACGGTAAATACGGTTGTTGTCGATAAAACCGGCACGCTGACGACGGGTAAGCCGGTTGTGACGGACGTTGTTGGTAAACATCCATCTGACTTGCTTTCGCTTGCAGCTTCCCTTGAATCAAAAAGCGAGCACCCGATTGCACACGCAGTACTTTCAAAAGCTAAGGAAGAACACATACGAATACGAAAGGTTTCGCACTTTCATGCAATCAGGGGAAAAGGAATTAAAGGGATGATAGAAGGGCGTATGGTTTGGGTCGGGACAGCAGATTTTCTGAAAGAACAGGGTATTGGTGGAGAAAGAATGATTGTTTCCTCGTTGTATGACGGAAAAACAGCACTTCATGTGGCATCCGGGGATGACTATCTTGGGTTTCTTGCTGTGTTTGATCCTCCAAAGCCGGATGCAAAATACGAAATTGAAAGACTACGCTTGATGGGTGTTTCCGTTGTCATGGCAACAGGAGACCGAAAAAATGCTGCTGATGCGATAGCACGCATGATAGGGGTAGAATCCGTAGTTGCTCAGCTTCTTCCTGATGGAAAATCAGCGCTTGTTGCACGCCTTCATTCCGAGGGAAAGCGTGTTGCAATGGTTGGGGACGGCGTCAATGATGCGCCCGCACTTGCTGCTGCCGACGTCGGGATTGCGATGAGCACCGGATCTGACAGTGCGATATTTACGGCAAACATGACACTTCTTCATGGGGATATCCAAAAAATTGCCGATGCCATCGAGCTTTCCAAACACACAATGCGCATCGTGAAACAAAATCTTTTTTGGGCGTTTTTTTATAATATTGTGGGCATCCCGATAGCAGCGGGGCTTTTTTATCCACTTTTTGGAGTCACGTTACATCCTCTTTTTGCGGGTGCGGCGATGGCATTTTCCAGTGTATCAGTGGTAACTAATTCACTCCGTTTGACGCGGGCAGGAACAACCCACTCTCAGGTGAATAACAAACAGGAGGACGTATGATCATACATCATTATGTCGGGATATTTGTAACAGGCATTCTTAGTGGGGGTGTGTCGTGTATGGCAGTGCAGGGGGGACTTTTAACCGCTACCATTGCTTCCATGATCCATACAGGGAAACAGGAGAACACACGGCGGACTATTATCCTTGCAACGGGCGCATTTCTTGCGGCAAAACTGGTCATCCATACGCTTTTTGGTGCACTTTTGGGATTGTTTGGTGAAACGATCGCCGTTTCCATCAGTGTCACTTCTGGCATGCTTCTTCTTGCATCACTTTTTATGATCGGATCGGCTTTTAACATTCTTGGGGTTCATCCGATTTTTCGGTATTTTGTGATTCAGCCGCCGCGGTTTCTGACCCGTTATATCCGTTCACAATCAAAAACGGGCGTCTGGTTTGCCCCGTTTTTTCTTGGGTTGCTGACGATTTTTATTCCTTGTGGTGTCACACAGGCGATGATGGTTGATGCAATTGCCACCGGAAGCCCGTTTTCAGGCGCACTGACCTTATTTTCATTTATTTTAGGAACGACAGTTGTATTTTTAGTTGGAGCATTTGCCATCGGAACAATTCCCGGGCGGATACAGGGCATCCTACAAAAGGTAGGGGCTCTTCTTGTGCTTCTTCTTGCGCTGTGGAACATGTGGAATGTGTTTGGTATATGGGGATTTGCGACACGGATGGAGACGCTTGCACGCGCGGGGGTATGCCAGATTGTGTTTTGTGATGATCAGACGGGTACAAGAGCAGAAAAACAGGCACCGACCACACATCCAATTATTACCATTACAGCCCAGGGTTATGAGGTAGATAATGCCATCATCCCTCGTGGTGGGACCATTGAATTAACCGTTACCAATACGACTGGTAATAGCTGTATACAGGTTTTTACGATACCAGCAGTTGGAATATATAAAGTTATTCCAGTTGGAACGACAGAAAAATTTACTTTTCAGGTTCCAAAAGGGAAAACGGAGATACCATTTTCCTGCAGCATGGGGATGTATCGGGGAACATTGTATGTTGAGTAAAGGAGGGGCTATGGTGACAAAAACGTATGAATTATCAGGACTTCACTGCAGCAGCTGTTCGATACTCATTGAAGGTAATCTGGAAGATCTTGGTGTTGAGGCGGCAGTCAATTACCATTCCCAGACCATGCAGGTGACATTTGATGAAGGGAAAGTTTCAGAACAAGAAGTTGTGGAAACGGTGAAAAAATTAGGATATGGCGTAGTGGGCAGCCGTTAGGAGATTTGTTCCCGGAGTGTACCGCGCGTTTGAAGCCGTGCCTTTAACCCCTGGATGAGTTCATCAAGTTGTCGCAGGGCATCGTCTTCGGATGAATAGATTATTGATCCTTTGATATTGGGACTTCCAAAGATCATCCGGCTGACTTGTTTGTCTTTTTCATACAACAGGTAGACGGGAATTCCGTGATCTTTCGCATATTGGATTTCCTGGCCAGTACCGGTGGTCGGCTCGCCGACATAGGCAATCATCACATCACTTTTTTCCAGTTCTTCCAGATCCGTCGTATAGACCGTATTGGATGGCACTTCCGGATTTTTTACCGGATCCGTGCCGTTTAAAAAAGCCCAAAATGATTCGACCCCATTTTTTTGGGCAACAGCTGCCATATTGATATAGAACTTTTTGGCAACGGATGGATTTGTGAGGTTGGTAAGCGGGCCACCAAAAAATATTCGCATGGGAACCATAGTATGTGGAATTTTCCCTCTTTGCAAGCGGTATTCCCATGGTATACTGATTTTCCGATACGTTAAAAGGAGGCTCTATGGCAGATATAGCATTAACTGATCAAACATTTTCAGCACAGGTTCTTGAGGCAAAAAAACCGGTGTTGGTTGATTTTTGGGCTCCGTGGTGCGGTCCATGTCAGAGGCAGGGGCCGATTGTGGAAGAGGTTGCCAGCGAAATGGGCGAAAGCGCGATTGTGGGTAAACTTAATGTTGACGAAAATCCGACAACTGCCACTCAGTATGGCATCATGAGCATTCCAACAATTTTGATATTCTTTGCCGGAAAACCGGTTGGGCAGTTTGTTGGTGTACAATCAAAAGAGACGCTGATTGCGGAACTGAAGAAACATTTGTCGTAACGCGT
>CAZERT010000053.1:0-4603 GCA_964515515.1 uncultured Gammaproteobacteria bacterium | reverse complement strand
ACTATCCGGTAACGCTTAGTCAATCCATTCCAGCATGTTCAACAGGGAAATACCAAGTCTCGTTTGATTATGCACCTCGTCCGAGTCACTCGGAAAATAAATTGTTGGTGAAGTTTGGGGCCATAACATTTCCGGAAATTTCAGAATCGCCGGTAACACCATTTGCTTGGAAAACATTTTCCCAGGAGGTAACCGATCCAACAGAAGGTCAGGTAACAATTTCATTTGAAGAAAAAGGAGCCAATGATCAGCTTGGTATGTTTTTGGATAATGTGAATGTTGAATGTGTCATCCCGCCGGATGAAGATGGCGATGGTGTGCTGAATAACATTGATTTTTGTCCGGGAACTACATCAGATACTACACAAGGATTTACCAATCCTTGGGGTGTCCATCGCTGGCACTGGGAAGGGTCATGGATCCAACAACCAAACAAAAATGAAAAGGGTGGGAAAGAGCCATACAGTATGGAATATACCCAAGGTTGTAGCTGTAAACAGATATTGGATCTTCTCAAAGCCGCAGGTCTTGGGGAATTTGGCGGACACTATAAATTCGGGTGCAGTACAAGCATTCTGGAAGATTTCCATAAGGATGTCGAAGATCGGCAGTTGCATGGTTTGTATTATCTGGAAACAATTTCCGTTCCAGGAAGACTTCCGGCAACGGCACAGTCCAGTCCGACCGTGTTGGGCACGCAGTATATCCTGAAAGCCTCCGGTACCTATCGGTTTGCAACCTGGGGAGAAGCAGGAATTGCGGATGCAATGTATTCTTTCCGTGTTCCCAATAAACCGTACAGTTACCATAGTCAGCCGGTTAACACGTGGGTGAATGGTTCTGTGTTTCCGGGGTCACTGAAGGATTATTTAAAACTGTGGGTGAATGGGAGTGCAGTGGAATGGGTAGGAAGCTACTCAGATCATGTGTATACCTACAATTTTACGGGAACGGGTACGCCGATTGGATTTAGCATTAAGGATGACAATTACGGAGACAATGGTGGTTCGTTAACGGTGGATATGTTTGCGCAGTTGTAAAGGAAAAAGTGTAGGAAGCATAAAGGGCTGCAGTTTTGCGGTCCTTTATGTGGTGGCTATTTCTTTGGTTTGGAATGAATAATGCTCCTAAAGAAAATGATCCCGAACACTGCAAGCACCAAGCTCAGCAGGGAATACAGCACAATTCCTCCAAGCACCACTATCCACCATAATCCTTCTGCCGGTTTTTCGCCCGATGCAATACCGGTTGCCAGTGCTAATCCTTGCGAACCAACGAGCAATCCGATTGCCAGCGCATAGAAAAGGGAAAGGAGTTTTCTATGAAGCTTCAGTCGGAAAGCAGCTCCAAGTAACAGTCCACCACCCAATATAATAAGCGGGAACAACTCCCCGATTATCAGATAATCAAAACGCACCATACCGGACTGGATCGTTCCAAATAGGGAAGTTACAAAAAGAAATAAAAATGGAATCCACAGTAAACATGTCCCGAAAAATACCATCACGATAGTCAAAAGTGATTTCTTCTTCATACTCTCACCATAGCACAATGCCCATCATAAATCTGAATGTATAAACTTGTTTGCCACATGGCACACAAATACTTTGTTTCATTGCGTTATATTTCACATTATGACACAATAGATATGTACTCAATAAGATATACAACATACCTCTTCATTCACTTCTATTTCTTCAAGACTGTTTTTTTCCCGAAAGATGCGTTACAACGAAAGGAGGTGAATACTATGAATACAAAGACAACAAAACAAATGGTGCGTGGATTTAATTTTACGGTCATGATGGAGCATATAGAATATGTGGAATTGGGCATCCGAACATTGGATGACGGATACTACAAAGCGCTCTATCTTCGCCAGGAAGACAACCCAACAGGCAAATTCCTCAAGCTTACATCCCGTATTGAACGGGCTATCTGTACGGCGAATTTGCTGCATAGTGGTCAACTGCGAAAAAATCCGCATGCGCACATTCCCTATATTTCCCATCCGCTGTGTGTTGCAGAACGTCTTGCGCTTCATACGGAAAAAGAAACCGTACTATGTGCGGGATTGTTGCACGATACCTTGGAAGATACGGAATACACAAAAGAGCAGATGATTGATGATTTTGGGGAAAAAAATCATGATGAAGAAATATATAAAATCGTCAATGATGTCACCGAGCAAGACAAAAGCCTTCCCTGGAACGTAAGGAAACAGGAAGCAATCGCACATATTGCCTACATGAAGGAAGAATCATTGTTGGTGAAGTCGGCGGATGTCATTGAAAATTTAACCCAGCAGATGGAAGGGTACCAGAGGGATGGGGAAGAATTTTTCAATCGGTTTCATGCAGGGAAAGCAGATCAGCTGGCAATGCGAAAAGCCATGGTTGCAGCACTTTCCCATCGGTGGCCGGAAAATCCCATGATTGCCGATCTGGAACAGCTCATCCGTAAAGCCATTCAATTATGGGAAAGGTAAGGGGGTACTGTAAGCCACCGGTTGTCATGCATAACTGGTATTGTGAAACTGGTGTGTTGGAATGGTCTGCCGGAGTATACTGGGTATATGGCAAAAAAGGTGGTGACATCGGTATTATCCCTATGGAAATTTTGTAAACAGACATTTATTCGTCTATTCCGGCGGCAAAGCCCACTGGGAAAATCGCTTCTGACTACCGCAGTGATCATGATTTTTGTAATAGTCAGCACAAAGATATTTTCATCCAGTTTTGCTCCTTGGATATATGGTGCTTTATTGGTGTTTTTTGGATGGAAATGGGCATACTTCATCCGTGGGTTTCCCGCTTTCACCATGGTTGTTTTTTATATAACACTTTTTTGTTATCTTATGTTGTATTCTCTTGTGCATCCGAATTCCCCTATTGCGCAGTATGGGGAATATCAGATTTTGTTTATCGGTTCGGCATTTCTGGGCACCATCAGGAATTTTTTTCGTGAAAAAAATCCCAAGTCTCCGTTTCTTTTTGTCCGCTTCCGTCAGCTATTTCCAAAACATGTTCGGGCAATTGCCGATAGCATTGGGATTCTTGCTGGTACGGCAATACTTCTGATTGGTATTTTTTATTGGGAAGAAGTTCCGAAGTTTGTATACAATGTTGTCGAACGAAAATTTATATATGTGTATGATCGGATAGAAAAAAATTCCAGGGACATAGACAGTCTTATAGAGCGGAAAAAGAACGAAGCGATTTCACCGGAAGATTTCGATTTATTTACGGAAACCTATATGGATTTGTTTAATGTACAACAAACATATCTCACGGAAGCCACACACATCAATTCAATCCAATCCAATATTCCGTATTTGTCTCCGACGTATCGGGAATATCATGAATCAAAACAACAATGGGTCCAGGCAAAACAACAGTGGCTTACTACGTTTCATATACTAAAGCGTTTGGAAAAAGATGTATCCGATGTGTATTTCGGTATAGAAACCATAAAAAACCATATGGTTGCTGCCATACAAAACGGTAGCACAAATTCGCAAAGCGCATTGCGTCAGGTAATTACGGAATGCCAGGACATGAGGGAGAATGTGGAAGCACTCAAAAAACAGCATCAAATTTCGGAAGAGTTGGAAGATTATATTGCCATACGGACAAAACAGATCATGGACACATCGGAGCTCATTCTTTCCCGTTATTGGGAAACCACTCCCGAAAAAGAAGCCTATGCAAAAATAGCGGAAATTAGCGCACGCGGTGATTCACTGGATGGGCTTGCAATATATGGGCGGTGGAGGGAAAAATATTGTGATCCATTGGAAATGGATATTCATGAACAATATGCCACAAGTAAATCACTTGACGATGCCATGCTTGTCCAGTTTATGAAATCCGGCATCTTGCAGGATCGTATCAGTCCGTTTGTGGAAAAACTTGCCATACTTCCCACATACGAGCGGGTAATAGAAACACCGCCGTTGCCATTAACGAACAGTGAATTGGAATGGTACTACCGTTTCTATGAAGATCCGTTTGTTCTGCACGTTCGGAAAGCCTTGGATATGTATCTTGCGATAGGGAAAGAAACAACGGGAATTTCAAAAGCTGCAGTGGTAAAAGGATCGAAGGAAGATATGATTTTTGGTCTCCAATCATTTGGGAAGGAATACTATAAAAGTAAATTCGTCGTCATAGAAACATATGAAGAATCAGAAACGCTCAAGTATATTACGATCGTATTTCAAGATAAACCCGATAGGTATTTTTTTGCAGGAGTCCAAGCATTGGGGAATGGGGCATATTCATTGGAAGAATTTTCCTCCCTTGATCCATTTGATCAGGATGACGTAAAAACGATGCATGAACGCTATGGGGAACTCTTGTTTGACACAAAGCACTCCCTATAAACGTGTATATTACTTTTATGCAATTTGGAATCAGTTTCAGTCATCCACACATCAGTGCGCAACATGGCGACCCGTTGGAAGCGCTTGATGCATCTCTTGATTTTCCCTTTTCCTGGATTCGTCTTGGATGTTATTGGAGTGAAATTGAACATACTCCTGGGGCCTATGATTTTTCCCGTCTTGATCCGTTGGTGGATTGGTGCCAAAAAAACAACAAAC
>CAZERT010000052.1:0-4626 GCA_964515515.1 uncultured Gammaproteobacteria bacterium | reverse complement strand
GGCAGTCCGGAAATGGAACTTGGTTCCAGAAGCATATCTTCAAGCTCCCCAAACATCGGACTTTTTGCACTAGCTCCCAACGGAAGTGCATATCCGGGCGATGTCGGGGAAAGCAAAATGTCATACTCGGAAAAAAGTTCCTTGAAATTTTGGATGTACAGACTGCGGACTTGTTGGGCTTTGACGTAGTATTTATCCGAATACCCTTTGGAAAGGGTAAACGTTCCAAGCATGATGCGCCGTTTTGCTTCCGCTCCAAATTTTAACCGGTCAGAGCCGTAGCGAATTCCATCATACCGGGCAAGGTTGCTGGAGACTTCCCCCCGTTGAACGACGGTGTAAACGGCAATGGCAAAGTCCGGTGTCAAAATAGTGTGAGGCTTCAGCTCCGATGAGAGGGGCACAAGCTCAACATTTGCCCCCTGCGACTGGAAAAGTTTAGCGGCAGATTCAACAGCTTTTGAAGCCGGTGTGTTTTTGAGTTTGGGATGATCCACGTAACAAAGACCGATTTTCATACCCTTGATGGATCTATGGACCGCATCGCTAAATTTTGGAACGGGATTGGGTGAACTTGTTGCATCCTGCCTGTCGTGACCGGCAATTTTTTCAAGAAGCAGTGCCGTGTCTTCGACGGTTTTTCCGATAGGTCCCGGACTATCAAGGGATGACCCCATAGCAATAACACCGTATCTGCTTACCCTGCCGTATGTCGGTTTTAATCCGACAACTCCGCACCACGCAGATGGTTGCCGAATGGATCCTGCTGTTTCTGAACCGAGGGCAATTGTTGCGCAATTTGCGGCAATTGCAGCGGCAGATCCACCTGATGACCCACCAGGAAGAAACCCCGGATTGTTCGGGTTTTTTGTGGGACCGTAATCGGACGTTTCCGTAGAAGATCCATGTGCCCATGCATCCAAATTTGTCTTTCCAATCACAACCCCACCTGCTGCATGAAGATGTGAGGTAACGGTTGATTCGTAGGGTGGTCTGTATCCTTCAAGAATCAGCGATGAAGCTGTTGTCGGCAAATCTTTGGTGCAAAAATTATCCTTCACCGCTACGGGAATCCCCATGAGTGGCAAATTTTTAACCTTTTGTGCCTTTTTTTCCGCATCGGCATCAGTTGAAAGATACATATTCAACTGTGGATTATCTTTTTTGATAGCAGCAAAGGTATCACTGTAAAGATCAGTAAGCGATATTTTTTTCTCCGAAAGGAGTTTAAGGGTATTGGTAAGGGTAAGTTCGTTGGTTTTCATGGATCGATAGTTTGATCAAGAACCCTAGACACAACAAAGTACCCATTGTGGGTATGTACTGCGTTTGCCAATGCCTCTTGTTGTGAAAGCATATGGTCAGTATCTACGGCATCTTCACGGAATATATTTTCAAGACCTGTTACCTGACTTGTGGGTTCAATTCCCTTAACATCAACGGATGAGAGTGTTTCAACAACTTTCATCGTCTGGGTAAATCCTTCAGCAAGCTTTTCCGTTTCCTGTTGGGTAAGAGGTATGGCGGCAAGTTCCGCTACTTTTTTCACGTCACTTTGCAAAAATGTTATCGCTGCCATAATGAACACATTATAACGATTTTAAATGACTCATGGCAATGGTTGCACCCCTTTTATTCTTTCTTCTTTTGGGTACAATATCTGCATATGGCAAATTACCAAACTATTTACCAACAGATGATTGATGAAAACCAGCAATTATTCCGTGATTTTCATGCAGTCCACGAGGTATATCTGAATAATCCGCAAAGCTCGCAGGCGGAATTTAACCGCATCGGCAAAGAGCTTCTGGATGTTATTTTAAAATACGAACGTATCCTCTGCGGAAAAACTGAAGGCGGTCAATATTCCAAATTTTCCCAAAATCTTTCGGAGAAATTCAGGGGGCTTGTGCGAAAGGATTTCCCCAAATTTGACTACATCGGTGTGGTATATTCTTAAAAACTTACCTGTTTACGCTCAGTCGGATGGAATTCCGGTCTTTTTAAGACATTCGACATGCGCACACCATGCATAGGTATCATCAATGGGTATAAGTGTGTGGTTTTTCCCTGTTTTCTGCTCAAGAGCCCGAATGATTAACCAATCTGCTATATGAGGATTTTTGGACAGGAACGGCCCATGATAATACGTTGCAATACAGTGATGAAACAGTGCCCCTTCCGTTCCATCTTCACCGTTATTGCCATATCCAGCGAGAACTGTAGCAAAGGGTTCTATTGAAGGTCCAAGTTGCGTCCGTCCCCCATGGTTTTCAAACCCTACGATCGTTGGTTTCCATGGAAGTCCATCTATGCGAAACTGCTCGGAAATTTTACCTACCGTATTACCGATTAGTCTAGGTTTTGTAATCCCAGGATGCGTAGTAGTAAAATCAAAAATCCCAAGTCCTTCCAGTTTTTTACCGTTACCTGATGTATACCAGTGACCCAATAATTGTGGGGAACCGCAGACAAAAAGCCCCGGAACACCGGATGAGAACATATCCGAGAGGGTTTTTTTGTAGCGGCTCCGCAAATCGTCAATGACTATCCCCTGCTGCCGGTCCTGCGCTCCTCCCCCAAGAACTATATCACACCCCGCAAGATCATGTGGGGTTGTCGTTGTATCAATAGGCCGCACTTCACAGGGAATACTCCGTTTTTGGATCCGCTTCGAGAGGATCAGTACATTTCCACGGTCTCCATATGTTGCCATGAGCTCAGGGTAAAGCCAACCAATAACCAGCGGTTTTTTCATAGAATTTTCTTTCCCGTCAAAATTTTCCTGATATCAAGCATTGCGGAATAGGTTGCAAGAATAAAACATGTATCTCCCGGCTTCGTAAGGGAACAGGCTGTATCGATTGCCTCCTGATACGTCGGTGTTACCAACAGCCGATCTTTTGCTTGTGTGCTTATCCCAAGAGCATAGGAAAGTCTGGTTGCCAGATCATAGGTTCTGTCTCCTGTTGCGATAATGCTATTGACCCCTTCTTCAAGCGTTTCAAAATCCACGTCCCAAATCCAACTCACGTCACGACCGTCGGGAATTCTATCGTTAAGACCAAAGATAATCGGTGCTGAGGAATGAAACGATAATACAGTCCGGATAGATTCGTTCATTCCGGTAGGATTTTTGGACAGGATGATCCGGAATTGGCATGTTTTGTACGAAATTGCCTCATATCTTCCAAATGCTGCAGTCATTGCCGATAGTGATGAGTTGATTTTTTCATCGTCTATCCCAAGTGTGCGTCCGCACAACCACGCGGCAAGGGTGTTGTAAATGTTGTATACCCCAGGAAGTGGTGATATGACATCCTGTGAAGTAATGGCAACCTCAGGGTGCCGGAAGTCGCAGGTTCCGCAAGCCCATTTGCCAAGATGGGAAAAATACGATCCTCCGTAAGTAAGTTTCGTGCCGCAATTGGGGCAAAATGTCGAATCAGTGGCAAATTCCATCTTTTCGATATACAACGATGGATCTTCCAACCCAAAATACCGGATGTTTCCCATAATTTTTCTTCCGATATATGCCGTCCCAGGATCGTCTGCGTTTATTAAAAATTTCGTGGTTCTGGCATTAGTAAGGAAAGATTCGATCCACCGCCTCATAATGCTGTCCACTTCCCCATATCGGTCCAATTGATCACGGAACAGGTTAAGAAGGATTATCATACTGGGCGTCAAATATCCAAGCAGGTGAGATAATGCATTTTCATCTACTTCAAATATTGCATAGTCAATTTTTTTGGGAAAAATCGAGAAGGATACGAATGAACTCGCGACACCATTTACGAGATTTGCACCACTTTCATTGGTCAAAACAGAATACTGCTGATCTTTTAAAATCTTTGTTATCATCTTTACGGTCGTCGTTTTTCCATTCGTCCCGGCAACAAGAATAATTCCCTTAGTAATTCTTTTTCCGCAGTGGGAAACAAATTCCGGATCTATCCGAAGGGCAATTTCACCAGGCCATGTGGCCCCGGCACCGCCTTTTACAAGACGGATAATCCAAAGGCTAACAAGTGATGCGATAGAGGCAAGAATATGCTTCATAATCACATGGAACGAAGCCGTTTTATTCGTTCGATAACAGGTGGATGTGTATCAAATAAAGAAGAAAACATTGTGTGTATTCTCTTTCCTTTAAACGGGTTTTCAATATAAAGATGAGCTGTGGCATTTGAAGCATGTTCAACAATTTTTGGATCTTTTGAAATTTTTTCAAGAGCACGAGCTAATCCTTCTGGGTATCGAGTGAGCAATGCTCCCGATGCGTCAGCTAAATATTCCCTATTTCGTGACAGAGCGAGCTTCATAAGTGTTGCAATAAAAGGAGAAATGATTGCAAGAACAATACCAATGAGGCTAAATATTCCTCGTGAATCACGGGATTCTCTGTGATCTCTTGAACTATTGCCCCACCACAGTGTCCGAAGAAAAAAATCAGCTATATACACGACTGTTCCGGCTAAAACACCAACCAGAAGCATAAGGCGGATGTCATAGTTTTTTATATGAGACATTTCATGTGCGACTACCCCTTCAATTTCTCGTCTATCCAGACGTTCCAAAAGACCTGTTGTCGCACATATAACCGCATGATGTGGATCTCTTCCT
>CAZERT010000051.1:2229-4665 GCA_964515515.1 uncultured Gammaproteobacteria bacterium | reverse complement strand
TTCTTTGATCGGGAAGGATGACGTAATTTCCGTAGTGCTTTTGCCACGTCAAACGTGGCTGGAGCATTTTTAAATCCCGTTACTCTAAATAGTCCTTCAACTTCTTTGATCGGGAAGGATGACGTAATTTCCGTAGTGCTTTTGCCTCTATTTGACGGATACGCTCCCTGGTAACACCAAATAATGCGCCGACTTCTTCTAAAGTTCTTGGTTTTCCGTCTTCCAAACCGAACCGGAGTATAAGCACTTTCTTCTCCCGATCCGAAAGGGTCGTCAACACTTCTTCCATATGTTCTTTCAAAAGTTGTTTGGATGTCTGATCGTAGGGTGTTGGACCAGGATCGGAAATAAAATCACCAAGATGACTATCTTCCTCATCTCCAACTGGGGTTTCCAATGATGTTGGTTCCTGGGAGACCTTCATAATCTCACGGACCTTCACCACGTCTACTTCCATTGCCTTGGCAATTTCTTCCGGTTGAGGTTCCCGCCCTAAATCCTGCATCAAACGGCGCGAAATTCGTGAAAACCTGTTGATCGTTTCCACCATATGAACGGGAATCCTGATCGTGCGGGCCTGGTCTGCAATCGCACGGGTGATTGCCTGACGGATCCACCATGTGGCATATGTGGAAAATTTAAACCCTTTTCTCCAATCATATTTTTCCACTGCCCGAATAAGCCCCTGATTTCCTTCCTGAATTAAATCCAAAAGCGACATTCCCCGTCCGATGTATTTTTTTGCAATGGAGACCACAAGACGAAGGTTACTTTCCGTTAAAATCTTTTTCGCTTTTCTATCTCCCTTTTCGTACCGTTTTGCCAATGAGATTTCATCTTCAAACGTCAGGAGTGGAATGCGTCCGATTTCTTTAAGGTACATGCGAACCGGATCGGAAACTCCGTCATTGCCTGCATTTACCAATGCCTCGATTTCCTTTTCCAGCTCTTCTATGCTTTTTCCGGAATCCTTTTCGTTTTCCTGCATCGTTGTTTCAAACACATCCACGCTGCTTTTGATCAACACATCGTAGAGCGCATCGATTTCGGAAATATGTTCTTCCGGCTTGGGGAATAAATAGAGGATATCATCCTGGGAGATAAATCCGTTTTCTTTGCCTTCCTTAATAAGGTCTTCAACGCCGGTGAGGGTTTTGTATTTTGCTGGCATAGTGTGTACCGTGAACGGATAGTTCAAAACTAGTGTTTTGCCCCATCAACGTTTCGCTTGAACACGTTTGGCACCCAAGTGTACCAAATCTACAGAGATTTTTCCAGAGCCTGAATTTGTGCCGTCAAATCGGAAATATCACGTGCAATTTTTGCCGCTTCTTCCTCCGGCAGTGACGTATCATGAAGACGGGCTGATTGTGCCCGTAGTGCGGCATAAATATTCTGTTTTGTTATTTCCCCAATGACTTTCTTCCACTCACTTTGAAGCTTTGAAGGATCATCGGAGACATCGGAAATGTCCCGCAAGTACGCCTCATCAAATACGGGGAGCAGTTCCGACGGTAAGGACTTGGCAAACTCGGCGTAATCGACTTTCTTCCCTTCCGCTTTCTTTGTCCATGTAATAAAGCTTTCCGCAACACGCTGGATCGATGTGTCACTGATACGGACAAGCACTGCGGAAGCATCATCTAGCCCATCACCCGTTTCAAACGCAAACAGCAAACTTAAAAAGTATTCTTCCGGTTTCACCCTTTTTGCATTGGTCATTTGTCCGGAATCACTTTGCTGCTGAGGCCGTAGGGATCCAACCGGAAGCCGTGTTTTTTTCATAGCCGATGCAATTGTTTGTTCGTCTACTCCCATACTTTGGGCAACCTTTTTTATGTAGTGAGACTGAATAATCGGATTTGAAATTTTTACCAACATCGGAATAAGCTCGTCGCTTGCCTGTTTTTTCCCAAACGGTTCAGAAAGATCGAACCGTTTCTGACATGAGGCAAGAAAATAATCATAGACTGGTATCGCCTTTGCGACCGCTTTCTTAAATCCGACCGGATCGGTCCTGACCGCTTCATCGGGATCCTTCCCCACAGGAAGCTGAACAACGCGCATATCAAGCCCTGCTTCATCGGCAAGTTCAATACCACGCCGCGCCGCCGCATCGCCGGCAATATCACTATCAAGACAAAAAATTACCCGCTGGGCGTATCGGGACATTAACCGAATTTGGGCTTCCGTGAGCGCGGAACCTTTAATTGCCACAACATTTCCAACACCTTCCTGGAAGGAAGAAATGACATCAATTTCCCCTTCCATGACAATGACGGCATTTTCCCGTGTAACCGCGTCTTTGGTAACATCAAGACCAAAGAGCATATTTCCCTTAATGTAAATCGGCGTTTCGGAGGTGTTGATATATTTTGCTTCCTTAACAGTCGGATCCAGAACGCGTCCGGAAAACCCAACTGTCCTCCCCCTGGC
>CAZERT010000051.1:0-2129 GCA_964515515.1 uncultured Gammaproteobacteria bacterium | reverse complement strand
GAGCGCATCGACAAATTCCTCATGGTGGAGCTTCATGACAAAATCAAAAATCGATCCGCCGGCACCACAACCAAAGCAATGAAACGATTGCCTATCCGGCGACACCATGAAGGACGGTGTTTTTTCCTTGTGGAACGGGCACAGTCCCTTAAAATTCCTGCCTGCTTTTTTAAGAGGTACGGTCTTGCCGATGTAGGAAACGATATCTATCTTGCTTTTGATTTCGTCGATATCACTCATTGTGCCGTCAGCATAGCATAAACCATACAAAACAGCGATATTACCAAATGAGGGGAAGCGAATGATTGGTTTTTTTGTATTCCTTAAATGCCTGAAGGATTTTTGCATGATCAAATGCAATCATGGAATCTTCCGGTAATGCAACAAGAGTAAACCACTGCGCGTCCGTTGACTCCCAATCATGATCTCCAGTTTGTTTCACCGGTTTTGCGATATAGGCAAAATTAATGTTTTGCCAATTGCGTCTATCGTTTGCTCTGTGGGGAGAAAGACAGATAACAAAAAGTTCCGCATCTTTTGCATCCCATCCGGTTTCTTCCTTTAATTCCCGAAGCGCCCCTTCTTCCGGCCGTTCATCCCGCTGTAAAAATCCACCGGGAATTGCCCATTTCCCGCCTTCCACAAGCGACGGTGATCTGCGGACCAACAGAATGGAATTATCCTTACACATAATTGCATCAACCGTCACATGCCGGAGTGATGTGGTGCTGCCGTTTTCAAATGTGCAGGTAATCATATAGGCACTATCCTTTTTTTGGGAATATTGTTCCCCTGGGGTTGTTTACATGGAATCATCTGGGGAAACAACGGGGAAACCGATACATATCCCTGGGCTATTGCTCCTGCATCCATGGAACAATCAGTAAAATCCATTCTATGATCACCCGTCGGATAGTGGAAGTGATTGTTTTCCAAATCAACAAACGGGACACCCCAATATCCTTTTGAATTCCACAATAATGACGTCAACGAAACTTTCCCATTGTACTTTTTCGTATATGGAATATTCACATTACAAAGCGGTGCATCAAACCATACATTGGTTAAAAGTTTTGGAAGTATTGTTGAAAGCATATCACCGGGATATTTTATATATTCAGTTAATGAATCCGTTCCGTTATGGCTGTATTCATGAAAACTTGGATCAATATCAAGACTTATTCCCATAGCTCGTGGAGCCAAACCGCAAAACAAGGAAAAAAAAGCGGCAGAAAATGTTCCGGAAGAAATATTATGTCCGCCGATATTGACCCCAAGGTTCATGCCTGAAATTACCCAATCAAAAGGTTTTTTGTAATATACGTTTGCGCATTCAATCGCATCAACGGGTGATCCGTCTACGGATATTCCGGAAACTCCATCAACACTAATCTCCCGGATCTCACCGCCTTTCATATTAATCTTCCCTCCAACCCCACTTTGCTGAACTTTCGTTGCCGCAATGTTTAGATCATATGAATCATGAAGTAAGTGGATTAGTAGCCGAATACCAATGCTGTTATATCCGTCATCACCGGTTAAAAGAATTTTTTGTTTCATGAATGAGTAGGCGTTTGTTTTGAAGAACGTGAAATACGTTGACTTACCATGGTAATAAGTGCATGCATTGCCATATCGTTTCTGCCTTCAGGAATAATAATATCCGCAAAACGTTTACTTGGTTCCACAAAATCCAAATGCATTGGGCGTACCGTTGCCTTATACTGCGCAATAACATTTTCCAAACTTCTTCCCCGTTCCTGTACATCCCGCTCAAGACGACGGATAAACCGGATGTCTGCTTCCGTATCGACAAATATTTTCATATCCAACAACGGACGAAGTTCCGGATACACAAACGTAAGAATCCCTTCAATTATCAGGACCGGTGATGGATGGATGACAACCGTTTCATCTGTTCTGGAGTGAGTCTTAAATTCGTAACATGGACGGTTGATAGATTTTCCCTGTTTTAATTCCCGAACATGGGACACAAGTAATTCGCTTTCCAATGAATCCGGGTGGTCAAAATTCATGGTTGCTCGGATTTCGGGAGACAAACGGGTCAAATCCCGATAATAATGGTCAAACTCCAAAAGCACAACATCGGATGGCGCAAACGCCGATGC
>CAZERT010000050.1:0-4837 GCA_964515515.1 uncultured Gammaproteobacteria bacterium | reverse complement strand
GGCGGTAGTTCAGTGGTAGAATATCTGTTTTCCAAACAGAGGGTCACGGGTTCAAATCCCGTCCGCCGCTCATAATACACTACAAGATATACACTATTTTTCTATGTCTGAAGATCAACACACTGAACTACAATTTTCAGTCGATCCACAGATACGCAAACAATTAACCAAAGAGATTCTTGCTAGGTATGGGCCTCTTACTCAATCAGATTTTTCTCTTGCCACAGATCTTTCACATCGCAGTGTTACAGCAATTATTCCTCAAGAACATGTATTCCAGTTACTCCAAATTTGTTTGGGCATTGATCCGCATGGGTATGATGGATTTGGAGAAGCCAATGTTGCCCACTCCGATCTTGCATGTATAGTATGGCATGATCTTTGCGAAGGAATGTGCCGATCTGCACAATCCTTGTATGCGTCGCATGAATTACCAGATCAAGTGACAAAAAAATTCAGGCAATGGCAGCATTTGATAGAAGAAGAGTATCGCATTCATGAGGCCGGCATCGTAATACCCCATGGCGATACACGAGTTATTATTGGATTCCAAGGATTTGGTCAAAATCTAGAGAAGTATGAAGTCGCCAATACTTCTTTCTTTTTGGTAACACAACAAGCTGCAGAGGTATTAACAGGGATACAAGGTCTAGTTTCTGAAGAACAAGTTGTTGTGGCAAGCTATCAACCTGAAACAGTCAAATACGGCGAAGGACGAAGACAATTACCTGCAAGAACTCGAATTTCATTGACACAACTAATCAAAGATATAACAACACGATCAATAAAAAATCATTCGATACCCCAAGAGAGTCTTAGTCAAAAAGATATTTCTTTTTACGTCCGATATGCAAAAAAAGACGGAAGCGTTAAAGAAGCATTTTTTAGTACGGACAACCCCTCAGGATAATTTTATATTAAGTAGGTAATCTATAAAAATAATAAGAGCGCTATAAACAACTCGTTGTATTTGATAAAATAGCAGTATTCTTTCTTTGCAAACAAACAGTATAGAAAGATCGTCACGCCTCCGTAGCTCAATTGGATAGAGCAACTTCCTTCTAAGAAGTAGGTTGTGAGTTCGATTCTCACCGGAGGTGCATGAAAATATACCTGTCTTTCTTTTTAGCAGTGTGTGTTTTGCTGGCATTTCCAAAAAAAGAAGTCAAAGCTGTCTACGACCCTCTTTCCGTACCAAATAACAAATTCGGAATACATGTTGCCGATCCCAATGATCTCCCTGAGGCCGCAGAACTTGTCAATAGTACGGGCGGCGATTGGGGATATGTTGTCATGGTCATTCAAGATAATGATAGATCAGTAGAAAAATGGCAGGCAATTTTTAACCAACTCAGAAGACTCCATCTTATTCCCATAATCCGCATTGCCACCCATCCTGAAGGGAATAGTTGGAAAATCCCAACACCCGAGGAAGCATCCCGCTGGGCTGATTTTTTACATTCCCTTTTATGGCCTACCAAAAACCGCTATGTCGTTCTTTTTAACGAACCAAATCATGCGAAAGAGTGGGGAAATAGAATTGATCCCGAAGGGTATGCCGATATTTTTTCCTCGTACGCCAAGTCGCTTCGTGAATATTCTTCCGATTTTTTTATTTTACCTGCAGGACTTGATTTTTCTGCTCAATCAGATGGTCTTTCCCTTAGTGCTTCAGAGTATCTTGAACGAATTATTGGAAAATATCCAGATTTCCTCTCGACAATTGATGGATGGACTTCTCATTCCTATCCAAACCCCGGATTTTCTGCTTCACCATATGCAATCGGACGGGGAAGCATCGCGTCCTTTGCGTGGGAAATATCGTTTGCACAATCTCTCGGATTAACAAAGTCACTACCGATATTTATTACCGAAACAGGATGGATACACAACCAGGGAAAAGTGTATATTCCATCATATCTTTCTCCCATGCAAGTAGGAATATACCTCCAAAATGCTGCAGCAAATGTTTGGAAAAATCTACGTATTGCAGCTGTTGTACCATTTCTTTTTAATTATCAAGACACACCATTTGACCACTTCTCCTTTAAAACAATTGGAAATACAGGGTACTATGACCATGCACAGTATTATTCATCCATCCCGAAAACGCAAGGAAAACCTCTCCAAAATAAATCTCTCAAATTAGTCGATCAAAAACTGATACCGGAACAACTAGTCGCAGACACAATATCGTTGTTAGATACGCAACTTACTAATACAGGTCAAAGTATTATCGACCCATTTGACGGATATTCCATTTCTTTTACTGAAGAAAGCGGATTATTAAGTGCATCACCTGATTCTGTTCCTTACCTGGAGCCAAATCAAACAGGAACTTTTTCCATTACGATTAAAACGCCAAAAACAGAAGGATCTTATCCTGTTACACTTTCAATTATCCACAATGACATCCCAATCTATACAGAAAAAACTCGAATTGTTATCGTACCTCCTCCATCACTCACGGTTTCGGTACAACCCGGATGGAAACGGAATAAAACGCTCCCGCAGATAAAATGCATTATTTATGATTCATATGACAGGATTGTCTATGAGGCATTCGGATCATTAAACAAAGAGGGAAAAGCAACGTTTCCTAAAATAACACATATCATTCCGGAAAAATCATACCGTATCGTAATTGTTGCTCCATTTTACCTTCCAAGACAGGAAACTGTAACAATTCATGCAACCCATAACCTGTTTACATTCTCTCGACTGTATCCGTTTGATTTTAATGCCGATGGAACCCTATCATGGCAGGATATCCCATCACTTCTTCACCAAAAACCGTATGAAATACTCTCACGGTTTTTCTGATATTTCTGCGATGAACCCCAAAAACATGATATACTTTGTAACATCATGGTGGCTGTAGCTCAGCAGTAGAGCGCCTGCCTGTGGAGCAGGAGGTTGCGGGGGCGGCACCCGTCAGCCACCCCAAAAAGCACACGGAGAAAGAAAGAATAGTATTTATGACAGATACAGCAGTTATTCCGCTTCCAAAAGCCCCGGAACAAGGGGAGCAAAAGAGTGAAGAAAAAACTCCAAGTATTCCATTGGAAGTTTCCAAGCCGATTGAAGATTTGCTCTCTTCCTATACCGGATGGCTCCTGCGCGACAAGCCTTCAAGAACTCCTATTCATGTCGATGAAATTGCCTCAAAAGTTGCAAAACTCTATGAACTTATCCGAAAAGTTGTCGATTGGAAAGAAGACAATATCCTTCGCCGTAGCGCAACGGAGCGGATCCTCAAACGCTTAATTTTCGGAAAACTTTCGGGAATTTCACGAACGTCAAAAAGTTCCCCGGATTACATCGCAGAAACGATCACCACAGAGCTTATCCGTGGAGGACACCTTCCCAACGATACGATCCCGCAGGAACTACTCCCAATCCTTTCCAAAAATATTGCAAAGTATTTATCGTTTCTTTCCGTACAGTCACACCAGGCATTTTCTACAGCAGTGACATCAAAACATAATTACACGACATTTATTGTGGAGTTGGCAGCCTGTGAAATTGAAAATATTCTTGCGCAACCAAAACTCGAATACGATCTGCTTGATGCCATGACCCGATCAATGATGGATCGAATTACTATTACTCCTGCTAATGCGCTTTCCCATGATGATATTTTTATCCAAACATATGTAAGTGTCTGCCGAACATTGTTTGATCTTGATGATGCATTTATCGTGTACCGATTGCTTACATTCCAATATCCTCATTTTTCCGATCTTTCCCCTGAAGCAACAACTGCCCTTGCCAATGAAATGCCTTCTATTTGGGCACAATCGGAATCCATGATGAATACCAAAGTTGGTAAACAATTTTATGCTATTTCGGAACAAACCGATACCGTGTTTGCCCTTATCGGAGATGTGTTGAAAAAATATTCGGAAAAACCGGAAGAAATCCAAAAAGTATTTAGCGATCAATCAAAAGTACAAGAAGAAATTGAAGCCGCCTACGACATCCGTCATAAGTCCCTGAAAAAAAGGCTTTTTGCTTTAGGATTTTTTTCAACGCTGTCTGTTTTTGCCTCCAACTGGTTCACCTTTTTCCTTGTGGAAGTTCCGGCAGCACACATTTTCGGAGAAGGATTTAGTGCATTTACCACCTTTATCGATTTTATCGTTCCGACAGTTGTAATGTTTTTGTTGGTTTCAATTATCCGTGCTCCGGGAAAATCAAATAGGATACTCGTAGTCCATGCAGTGTTTGAGTTTTTGAAAAAAAGCAATTCCTATTCCATGTATGAAATAAAACTTAATAAACCCAAACGCCCGATTATCCATGCGGTTCTGGGCCTTATCTATACCGCAATCATGTTTATCGTCATGGGATTCATAGGGTGGGTTTTTTACATCGCAGGACTTCCCATCACATCCGTTCTGTTTGATACGGCAACGATTGCCATGACAATCTTTGCTGCCGTGACAATCCGGAATAAGTCAAAAGAGTTAACGGTTGGGGACAGGATGAGCGGAATTGAATTTCTATTGGATATGATATCCGTTCCGGTTGCAAAATTTGGGAATCTCCTTGCAAAGACCTGGAAACAATATAATGTAGTTGCATTTTTGTTTACCTTTCTGGTTGAAACACCATTTGCCATTATCATTGACCTTATCGAGGAATGGAGCAAGTTCATCAAGGAACGCCGTTCCGATATCCACTAAACAGTGCTTTTCTTGTTCCTTCAGTAAAAAATACGATACAATACGGTATCTGCGCCCGTAGCTTAATGGATAGAGCGTCTGTCTTCGGAACAGCAGGTTGGAGGTTCAACTCCTCCCGGGCGCACATGGTATAATCGTGCAGGTATTTT
>CAZERT010000049.1:0-5296 GCA_964515515.1 uncultured Gammaproteobacteria bacterium | reverse complement strand
AAACAGGAGATATACGGTCGCACACACAAGAAGTAGTGACATCACATGATATGCAGCCGGGGTCAGCCAAAACACGGAATACAGCAAAAAATACCAGAGCTTGGGAACCGGACGGTAGAAAAATCCTCCGGACGAGGAAAAATTGGATACGATCGTGGAAATATTGCTCTGTGCCGCCCACTTAAGCCACGTAAAGTCATCACCCGTAAAATACATCGACAGCGCTCCCGACCAAAGCCAAAATACCGCAACGATCAGATACACGACCCATGCGATTTTATGGGTAAAGACACGCCGTAAAAATTCAACATACCCTACCCGCTCTTTCTTTTCTTTGGAAAGAAGGAATATGGCAATACCAAACAGAAGATAGAAAGAAAATGCCACTTTTGATGCCTCAAACACATCAATCAACACGGCATTAACCAATAATCCGGTAAATCCGGCAAACACGCCGATCGTAAATGACCGCTCCAAACCGGAGAGAAGGTTGATGCGGGTGGCAAACAAATACCATCCATAAGCAAAGATCCCCAAAAAAGCAATGGTTCCCAGTATTCCTGTTTCCCCAAGCATCCGGTGGTAATCGCCATCTGCCGCAACAGACAAAGCCGAATACCCGCTCCCAAGGAATATATTTCTCCTGAAGGCTTCCATTGCTTTCGGCCATTGTCCCTGAAACCGCGTCGTTATGGAAATATCATAAACAAGTGCTTTCTGTATAAGGAAACTGCCGGACATGGTGGAAATTTCACCAGACCCGCTTGCCAAATTTTTGCTGGAATACATCATTACTTTCTCGGCTTTTTGCCCGCCGTTTGCCCCGACACCGATAAACTCGCTCCCCGTGGGAAGGGTCTCTTTTGCCGGATTTTCCGATTCGGCTAGGTGGGCTTTCCCGCCTTCCAGCTTATCCAGCGTACCGATTGGCTTTCCTGTTGAAAGATCCACCACCACATCGCTAAACCGCAGCGTCTTTGCATACCGCTCGGATACCCCGCTGGTAAAATTCATGATAATGATACTTAAAATTACAACGGGAAGAATATAAATTTTTTTCTTCTGCATCCACAGCATTGTTGAAATTGCAACTAAGTACACTCCAAAGGATACCCGTGACGCGGTAAACAGAAGCATAATAAGGGCAGCCATAGATACCAGAATGCTTGCCACCTTTATCCACAGTTTCTTTGCCCCAAATACCATGCTTGCAATAATCGGGATTGCCATGACCAAATACGCGGCTAAATCGTAATGCCCGCCGAATGTTGAAGGAAACCGCGCGGTCGGCGGAAGTCGAAGTGGTGCGCCTTTGGCAAATTCCTCATTCATGGTTAAAAATGCCGGGAACCCCAAAAACTTTTGCCCAAACCCATACAGCGACACCAAAAACACCGTCACCCCAAGCGTCCACACCACACCGGGTAAAAACTTTGGCCGTGAGCGGATTGCTTCATACCCCACGAAAAACAAAAAGAGGTATTCAATCCTCCGTACAAAATGGAATACCGCCACTTTGGGAAATAAAATACCTCCATAATTGGGAAAAATAAATGCCAATGCGTTAAGAAGCGATACAAACCCCACAATCCAATACAAAACGATGGGCAGTGTCAGCGGACTGTCGGACACTTTTTTTCTGTATAAAAATATGCCGGACAGCACAAAACAGGTTAGTGCAACCAAAAAATCTTCCAGCCGGATATACACCCAGGATTGATCAATATCAAGAATAGGGAGTTTTGGGTACAGCGGGATAAACGCTACAAAAAAAAGTGCCGCGCCGGGGATAAACCATTTCCTACACCAATCGATAAGCTTCCGCATAAATGTCTTTCAGTTCCTTATTTCCCGTAATGGATGCTGTAAGTATAGCAAAAAGCGCCTTCAATTTAAGCATTCCACGCAGTATTCCACGCTTTACCGGTCCGTAATGTTTTGAATACAGATACACAAATCCCTTATAGATGTTTAAGACCGGGCCTTTGCGCCGGTTTGTGGAGCTTCCGCTTCCCAGATGCACGATCGTGGATCCTGGGTAAAAATACGTGGTATATCCCTTTTTCCGCGCCCGCATCAGAAGATCAATTTCTTCCATATACATGAATATCTTTTCATCAAAAAGCAGATCGTCCAAAAATACCTGTTTTGGCGCAATCATGGCAGCCCCCGACACCCAATCAACCTTCGTCATCTTTGCAGGGGACCACCGCGTCATTTTCAGCCGGTCGCCTTTGAGGAACAATACGGCAAACGTAACAGGAAGGGTAAAAAACGGCCCGCAGGATGTTTGATCGGAACGGTCCATGTTAAGAAGTTTTGGCCCGATGAACGATTTTGGATGGTGGGTTGCGCATTCATACAGCTTTTCAATGGCATTGCCGACGATGACTGTATCGGAATTAAGCAAAAACACGTATGTTCCCTGTGCTTGCCTGATGCCAACGTTATTGGCCCTACCAAACCCCAGATTTTCCTTGCTTTTTACTAAAACCACCCAAGGGAAATCATGCTCTATCATTTCAACCGACCCGTCGACGGATGCGTTATCCACCACGATCACTTCGGTGGTAAATGGCGCATTCCGGAGGCTTTTTTTAATGGAAGATAAACAATCGGATGTAAGTTTTTTAGTATTAAACGAAACGATAATAATGGAAAGATCGTATTGCATAGGACTCCTATTACTGAAACAATCGGGCAAATTTTAGGGTATAGCGTAAGTTTGGATTGCGAAACTTTATGATGGCTGCAGGAACCCCACCAACAACTGCATATGGCGGAACGTCTTTGGTTACAACGGCGCCTGATGCAAGGACAGCGCCTTTTCCCACCTTCACCCCGGGCAGAATCATCACCCGGGTACCGATGACCACATAATCCTCTATCACGACAGGCGCACCAATGGCTGCAAAATCGGAAGAATCGATATCATGCTCCATGGTAAAAATCCGAACCTCCCCGGCAATGGAAACGTTGTTGCCTATGGTAAGCGGACGAACACTCGGGTGGAAAAATTCCCGGATGTATGAGCTAATTGTTTTTTTCCCCGCTTCACGGGGAGCTCTACCATCCAAAAAGGCATCATTGCCAATTACTGTGTTATGCCCGATGGAAATGCCTGAAGGCTGGTTAAACCGCGCGCGCCAGTGAATCGAGGAATCGGCCCCAATCTTCATGCGGAATACATGCCGGTACAAGAACAACCGGATCGTATGGCTGGGAATATACCCCGTTAATGTCGACAAATACACCCAAAAATCAATGAATATCCTCATAGTTTTTTATTCTTTATACGCAATTTTTTATACGTAATACTTTATACTTAATACGTAATACTTAATACTTAATGTTTTTTATAATATTCAACGTTATTTCCGCCGCCTTATCCCAACTGAACTTTGCTACCTGTTCAAGCCCCCGCCGTATCCGAAGTCTTCCCTGCATAAGGTTTCGCTCCCGAACGGCAGCAAGCAAACCCTTGGATATCGCATCCGTATCAAGCGGATTTACATATACCCCAGCTTTACCAGCAATTTCCGGCAGGCTGGAAACGTTGGATACGACTACCGGGCAAGAATATGCCATTGCTTCAAGAACCGGCAATCCAAACCCTTCATACAGACTTGGAAGTGCAAAACAAAGCGCATTGGTATAGAGAGCCGGAAGATCGTCATCGGGAACAAATTCCAGGAATTTTACTTTCCCTTCCACTCCATACCGAATTGGGGCAGAAAGAATATCTTCATACAGCCAGCCCTTTTTCCCAACAATCACAAGATCGATTGCACCAAAATTCTGCTTGTTTTTTTTCAGAAAAACAGCAAATGCTGCGATCAGTTTGCTGTAGTTTTTCCGTGGCTGTATGGTACCTACGGATAAGACGTAGTGGCGGGAAATGCCGTATTTTTTCATGAGCTCCGATACCGAAGCGTTGGGTTTTCGTGTCCGTTTTTTTGTTTCCATACGAATGTTGGGAATATGTGCATCGTTTCCCATATTCAGTCCGGGATATGTAACGATCACATCGGCAGCTGCTTTTTGATATGTTTTGATTATATCATTGCGCGAATATTCGCTGATGGTGAAAATTTTTGTGGCGTGGGCAGCAGAATATGCGGTCCAATGGACAAGCTGATGTAGGTCCTTTTTCCGAAAAAGCTCCGGATAGGAAAGATACGACAGATCCATAATGGACATGACGCGGGGAATGGACGTAAACCTGGGGATGTAATGTGTTGGGGAAAATACCACATCCGCTTTCGGACTATCCAAAAGCAGCGCAAGCGGTAATCCAATAAACGTCCAGAGTTTTTTTGGCCCAGCAATGCGGTATTTCCACCACGGCGTTTCACGCGGCATATCGGGAAGAGGCGCATCGGGCAGATAAATCCGAAACTCAACCGTTGTATCTTTGCTTTTTTTTACCTGCTCATACATTCGGGTTAGTATTTCATAGGCATACCGCCCAATCCCCACACGATGCATCTGATTAGCCTCATATCCGTCTATTGCGATAATCATACTTACCTCAAGTATAAAGTATTACGTATAAAGTATTAAGTATGGGATACAGAACTTTTAATTAAACCATTAACAAGTTTGTGAACAATAGTGGATTGTTCACCGATATTGATAAATTTCTCATGAGGTAAATACTGTAAATCCCGAGCAATAATTAATTGGTTTTGAATCTCCGTTAAAGAACCCAAGCTTATGTAATAAAACTGATCTTTATCCTTTTTAGTTCTTCTGGAAAATCCTTCTGCAATATTACTTGTGATTGAAACTGCTGCCCGGCGCATTTGATCAATCAAAGAAAATGACTCATTTCTGGGAAACGTAGAGGTTATTTTATAAATTTCTAGAACTAATTTATGCCCTTCTTTCCAAGCCACTAAATCAGAAAACCTCACAATCTTATTCATATTTTCTACTCTTAATCTTCATACTTAATACTTCATACTTTATACTTAATACTTAATACTTAATACAAACTAAACTCCTGGGTATACAACATTGATTTTCTCTTCCGGGATATGCAGATACGCAATAATGTCCTGTTTCGTTGCCAGTGAATCCGCAAATATTTTTGCGCACTCTTTTTGGACGTAATGCAACCGCCGCTTATGTACGGTAATAATTGATTTATCAAAGCTTTCCGGGTACCGGAAAAAACTTACGTCATGAACCGTGGTTATACCATAGGCATTTCCGACCGGTGGTTGTGTCCAATCGCTAGACCAAAACACATCAACATTTCCAATCAACCATTGGATAGGGATAATGTGAAGTA
>CAZERT010000048.1:0-5465 GCA_964515515.1 uncultured Gammaproteobacteria bacterium | reverse complement strand
CAATTGCTCTTCTTAAAACTCTGGAAACTCTTGCATCAGAGGATGTAATCCTTCCTGATGAAATTAGAGAAATAGAAGATCAAAGATACGGTAAAGAATCTAGTATCATGGCTGTACAGACTAAACCCCCTTATCGTTTTTCGCTTCGTGGTAGCAAAGAATATGATCCATCACCGACAAAAACTAAAACCACCAACGAAATAATTCAGGGAGGAATAAGAAAGATTAAAATACTATACAGAAAAACTCTCCAATCTTTTACGTAACATACACAATTTAGTTTTATATTAGCAGAGACCCTTTCATTAACATAAAATCGCGCTGTTCATCTTATGGAATGTTATTGTATCGTTACTTTTATAAAAATGTTATTCCATGTTTCTTTGCCAAACGCTCTGTAAGGGAAAAGGCGCATCCGCAATAATTTTGTTTATAAAACCCCTTCGTCTTTTCACACTGATTAATCCCCTGTGGCACAACAAAATCAATACCCGTTTCACTGGCCAATGATTCCCCGATGGAACGCACCTTCCCCGTATCCTGATATTGGCTTGTTACCAGTGTCGTCGTGACGAATGAACACTCATGTTCTTTTGCATAGGTAAATGCGCCGGTAAGACGCACCCTCCAGCAAACCGGACACCGATCCTCCCGTTTCCACACATCAAACGTTCCGGAAGCGCTTTCCTGTTTTTGTTTAATTTTGGAAAAATACCGCTCGGGCTCCCAATTGGCAACAACTACTTTTCCCGGAAAATCGGCAAAGATATCGAAAACCGCTTTCTGCCTGGCCCTGAATTCCTGCTCCGGATGGATGTTGGGATTGTCAAACAGAAGCGTGAGTTCAGAGAGTGCACAATACCCTTCTTGTTCCAGTGCATGGACCATCTTTAATCCGCAGTCAGCACAACAGATATGACACACCCCTTTTTTCATGTCCCCTATTATCCCACACATCTTTCTATTTTTCCCCCAAAAATAATTTCCCGTTTGTGGTATAAAACCTGTATATGAAAACACAGGCATCCAAAAACCATACCCATCCGGAATACCAATATCTTGACCTGATGCAGGATATTATGGATAACGGAACATGGAAAGTAAGCCATTCAACAGGCGTTAAACTCAAAAGTGTTTTTGGCAGGATGTGCCGATATGACCTTTCCCATGGTTTTCCCCTATTAACGACCAAAAAAGTATTCTCCCGCGGCATCATCCATGAACTTTTATGGTTTTTGTCGGGAAGTTCCAACATCAAATATCTTGTGGATAATAACGTCCACATCTGGGACGAATGGGCATATAAAAAATACCAATGGGCAGTTGATGGGAAAAAAGCTCCCCCAATGGAATTTGATGCATTTATGGAAAAAGCAAAATCCGATCCCGAATTTTTGAAAGTGTGGGGCGAACTGGGCCCGGTGTACGGTGTGCAGTGGCGCAACTGGCCCACCTTCGCTCCAACTTCGCAAGGCTCCGCTGGACACAGCAAGGCTTCGGCGGGTAAACCCACCCAGCATCAAAAAACAGTCGACCAACTCGGATGGGCAATCGAAAAGATCAAAAAATATCCGCAGAAAAAGCACTACATCATCTCCGCATGGAACGCAGGATGCATTTATGAAATGAGCGGATCGCATGACGCATCCATGGTGATTGCGCCGTGCCATACGATGTATCACATCAACATCACGGGTGACAAACTATCGCTTCTGTTATACCAGCGAAGTGCGGACCTTTTTCTGGGAGTACCGTTTAACATAGCAAGCTATGCACTCCTCACCATGATGCTTGCCCAGGTAACGGGATATAAACCAGGCGACTTTGTCCATGTGTTTGGTGATGTCCATATCTATGAAAACCATATGGACCAGTGTAAAGAACAATTATCCCGTACTCCCCGGCCATTCCCGACGATGAAACTCAATCCGGAAAAGAAAAACATCGACGATTTCGTATTTGAGGACTTTACACTGGAAGGATATGATCCGTATCCGCCGATTAAGGGCGACATTACGGTGGTTGGAGGATTTTAATAAATCGGAATTGGTAATTCGTAATTCGTTAATTCGCATCTTCGTAAAAAACGAAGGTACGAACAACGATGCTTCGAAGATACCAATTACGAAGATACGAATTACTTACATATGATTTCAGTCATTGCCGCAATCGGAAAAAATCGCGAACTTGGGAAAAACAACGCATTGCTCTGGAATATTCCCGCTGACATGAAGCGGTTCCGCGAGCTTACCACTGGCCACCCTGTTATCATGGGCAGGAAAACATTTGAGTCCATCGGCCGGGCCCTTCCCAACAGGACCAATATTGTCGTAACCCGGCAACAGGATTTTCACCCCGAAGGCGTACGAGTCTGTGAATCTCTAAAGCAGGCAATCGAAGTGGCCAACTCGATTGATTCCACAGAAGTATTTATCATTGGCGGCGCACAAATCTACGGGCAGGCAATTGGTATTGCCGACCGTCTGTATTTGACAATCATTGACCAATCCTATGATGCCGACGCATTTTTTCCTGACTATTCGCGATTTGGAAACACTCTTGAATCGAAACATTTCTTGGAAAACACCCTGTCCATTACGTTCCTTACGCTTACCCCATAACTACCATGGAAAAAGAAATGACACAATACAAATTGGAATTTCTTATTGTCCTGTATATCGGACTGCTTGCCATTGCCGAACTTATGGGAGGAAAAACATTCCCACTTATACACATTCTCGGATACCAATTCAACGCCTCTACCGCCATTTTCGTGATGCCGTTTCTCTTTACGATCAACGACATCATTACCGAAGTATTTGGACCCCACAGAACCCGGCGCATCATCCGCTCCAGCCTTGTCGTCATTGCACTTTTTTCCCTGTCTGCATTTTTGTTTACCTCGCTTCCCCCATCGACCCGTTTTGCCTCCATGGAGCATTCCTATGACCTAATTTTTTCCCAATCCGCCAGAATCTCCCTTGCAAGCCTTGCTGCTTTTGCGCTCTCTGAATTTACCGACGTGTTCGTGTTCGTAAAAATCAGGAAAAAACTCGGGGGGCGGGCACTCTGGTTTCGCAATAACGCATCCAATATCGTCGGACAACTTATCGATACCATCATCTTCATGACACTTGCATTCTATGCGTTTGACAAACCGCTCAGCGCCAATTGGGGGTTTTTGGTAAGTATTATCCTTCCCTATTGGCTTACAAAATGCGCGGTTTCCATTTTCGAAACACCGTTTGTTTACCTTGGGGTTGCTTGGCTACGGGGAAAAACTACCGGGAAACACGGATAATTTCTGACTCCGTTACGATACAATCCATACTCCTGTCTTCTTGGGTAACCGGCACCCCGGAAACGATCTGACACGCATAAGCAAGACCTATTTTTATTGCTTTTGTTGATGATAGCGCACGGTCGTAATATCCTTTTCCCCATCCCAAACGGTTACCGTTCCTGTCAAAAGCAAGACCGGGAATTAAAAAAACATCGACACCTTTTGTATCCACCAGAGGACAGGAAGTTTTGGGTTCCATAAGACCAAATACCCCGGGTTCCAGATCGGAATCGCCGGTTATTGTATAAAATTCCAGATTCCCCTTTTCCACTTTGGGAACTGCAACGGTTTTCCCCAGACCCAATAAAAATGAACGGACCGGATAGGTAGCCACTTCATCCGGAAGGGAAATATATAAGGAAACGACATGTGCTTTTTGGATTTCGCGAAGCGCACACACAGCTTGGGTGATTGCGTTATCAGCACGTATCTTTTCCTGTGCCGGCATAGCACGACGAAGTTCCCGGATGGATTTCCGAAGGGTTTGTTTTTCTATTTGTATTGGGTTTATTGTTTGCTCTGCCATGGAAGTGAAAGAACTTTGCGCGTTTCCCCTACCAGATACAGCGAACCCGTCACCAAAAGAATAGGTTCATCGCTATCATTGGAAAAATCCTTTAAAGCTGCGGATATATCCGTTACCCGTACCACTTCAGAATCGTTCTTCACGCTTTTAATAGCCTGTTCCAGTTCACTTTCCGGATACATCACGCTTTTTCCCATATCCGTCACCCGCGAAAACGGAGCAAGGATAAACCGTTTTGCATGCGGCATGAGGATGGAAAGCATTTCGGAAAGGTTCTTGTCGTTTTTTACCGCGAATAACACCGGAAACTTCCTCTTGGGGTATGCCAAAGACAGGGATTGGGACAGTGCGGCCATTTTCATGGGATTGTGCGCCCCATCCAGAAGAATCGATTTTATGCCCATCTGTACCCGCTCCATCCGTCCCGGAAAAACAGCAGCTTTAAGCGCAGAACGGATGATATCTTCACCAGCCGTAAACCCGGGAAACATACGGCACGTCGTAATTGCCACAGCCGCATTGACTGCCTGATACGTTCCCGATACCCCAAGTTCAAGTCCGGAAATGCGTAAAGAATCCGAAACGTAATCAAACACGATATGTGCCGGATTATGATCCGTGTCTGATTCCGTGCTGGCCCCATGAATATTTTCAACGAAAAAATCACGGTTAATCAAGGTTAGCGGCGTATGCATAGCAGAGCATTTTTCCTCTATCAATTGTCGTACCGATTCCTGTGTTACTCCCGATACTGCATGGGTATTGGGTTTGATGATTTCCCGTTTTTCCAAAATGATTTTTTCAACCGTATCGCCCAAAAATTCCGTATGATCAAGACCGACATTCGTCACAACGGAGACAACGGAATCAATAACATTGGTTGCATCAAATCTTCCTCCCATCCCCACCTCGATAACCGCAACATCAACCGCTTTCCTGCGAAAATACTCAAGAGCTAGTGCAACCAGGATTTCAAAATAACTAGGCGCTCCAAGCGGATTTGTTTTGGCAACGGTATCGATAAAGGGTTTTATTGACCAAAACACGTCGGAAAATTCATCATTGCTGGCAGGTATGCCGTTTACGATACATCGCTCCGTTACCGATACAAGATGTGGCGACATATGGAGCCCTACCGTATACCCGGCACCCTCCAGAATTTGGGCTGCAAAATACGACGTGGATCCCTTCCCCGACGTGCCCCCTATGTGGATGACGGGGTAGGATTTTTGTGGGTTACCCAAAAGATTCAGAAGCTGCCTGATCCGGTCCAGCCGGAACGTATCGCCTTTTTTTGGCGGTACGATATAGGACTCCAGCGTTTGGATTGTCTCGTCGTAGGAATTCGCCATAACACACCTTAGTATATAGTAATTCGTAATTCGAAGCATCGTATCTTCGAAAGATAGTAGCTTCGTAATTCGTTTATTCGCATCTTTGTAATAAACGAAGGTACAAACAACGATGCTTCGAAGAGACTCATCACGAAGATACGAATTACCCTTTTTTAGTTCTTTTGCATCTTATATGCCTTCATGAGGTTTTCCATGAGCATGGCAATCGTCATGGGCCCGATTCCGCCCGGAACAGGGGTAA
>CAZERT010000047.1:4682-5864 GCA_964515515.1 uncultured Gammaproteobacteria bacterium | reverse complement strand
ACACCAACGCCCACACCTTCCCCAACAAAGAAAGCCACTCCAACAGGGCCGGTTGTTATTCCCACACCAACAGCGTTTGCGTTCCGTTCCGATGCTGATATTGCGGTAATTCAAAAACAATATTTAGGGGAGTCAGGAAAAACCGTCGCATGTGGAAAAAGTGGAACAATTACTACAGGTCCAAATAGTCTTATTTATGGATGTGGCAGTGATGGACTGTGGAAAAACCTATCCAAGGAAGGAGTCGGGCCTGAATATATCACCAAAGACAAACGCCAAGACTGGATGATTGGAAGCAAGACGTTGGCAATCGCGCAATATCAGTCCGATGTTGTCAATGAACAGAAGCGAATAGAGGAGATGTATAAGCAACTTGGTAAAACAATGCCAACGCCACTTCCCGACGTAACATGTGTCAATAATGAGGAAAAGGTTCCCGCAGGAACTGTGGCAATCGGTCCAAAGGGAAAAGATGGGAATGAGGTGTGGCATTGTGACATTGATGGACGATGGAAGGAGTGTCCGGGATGTATCCTTACGCGGATTCCGGCATATTTACAGACGAAAGATGAATATCTTAAAAAGATTCTGAAAAATAATGCCTCATTATCTGCGGTATTTTCACAAGCCTACGACACCTGTGTTCAGGCAAAAACAGCCAGTAAAGAACAGTGTGTGATTATCGCGTCAAATGCCGCCCAACAAACGAAGATCAATACAGTGGCAAACACATATTCTGCTGCTCTTGCAGCGTGTGAGAGTAAAAAACAATCATCCTGTCCTGCGGCAGAGGCGATATTAAAAAATAGCGGATTGACGGCACTTGATCAACGATCAGCAGCAAATCAAGCGGCAATGACAGTGCTTATTCAACGATCAGAAAAAGCACAAGCGGATTTTGAAGATGCATTAACAAAATATGGTGATGCAAAAACGGAAGCAGAGAAAGCAGCGCTTCGGAAACAAGCGCAAGATGCATGTGTTCTATTTACCGGAAAATCTGTTGCTGAATGTAACACAATCGTATCAGATGAAATAAAACGGCAGGATGCAGGAGTGCTGTTTACCTCAACACTAGAGAAATACTTTGATAAAGACACAAAAGAAGCCGATAAAGAAAAACTGAAAAAAGACCTTGAACGTGCATGTGTGGATTCCAGCGGAAAAACAGCAGCTGAATGT
>CAZERT010000047.1:1721-4582 GCA_964515515.1 uncultured Gammaproteobacteria bacterium | reverse complement strand
TATGCCAAAGCAGATTGTACGGAAGAGGAATTACAACAATATATTGTCCGTATCGTAAACATCATGACTCCGGAGGAAAAGAAAAAATACGATGCAGTCATTAAAGAAGCGCAGGAAAAAGCCTATGCAGAGCAGGTAACCGTGATGAAGAATAGTTATGGCTATAAAGATTACCTTCGAACACACCCAAATGCATCTGTCGATGATTTTATTAAAGCACAAGAAGAGTCGTTTCAACGATTATCACCGAATCTAATGAATTTGGGAATTATTGAAAGGGATCCCAATCAGGCGAAGTATCAGGAATTTCTTGAAAAAGCCCGCAATGGAGAGATAAATGTTTCCGGTATGGAGGAAGCGTATAAGGAACAACAACGAAAAGATCCATTAACTGCAGGTGTACTATTTTTTAATGATCTTACAAGTGGAGCAACGAAACGTGGTAATGATTTATTACATGAAGGAATTCGAGAAGGGGATATTGGAAAACAACTTCGTGGATTTACCATGCAAAGTGCAGCACCAGTTGCAGCTGCAGTGCTATTACCGGCGCTTGTTATGACGCCAGGTTTAGGCGCAAGCATCGGAATGATGACTGCACTGTCTACAACAGTTGGTGTTACATCCACCATTTATGCAACACAGCAAGTTGCAGAATTTTGTGACGGAACCCAAACCAACTCCAATGCATGTTTTAATGCGGCAGGAAATTTAGTTATTTCAGCCGCATTTACTGGTGGTTCTTTGTGGATATCTACGGTTCGAACTGGGCAGTTGGCAAATGTTGCTATACAAGCGACAAAAGGTTCAAAACTACTTCAGCAAACCACAAGTTTTACCAAGGCAGTTGCCACAGGAGTTCAATATAGTAATTCAGCAATAAAGGCTGCACAAACAGGCGAGCTTATTATGTCTGCTGTAGGCACTGGGTGGTTTGGATATCAAACAGTGAATGCGTGTTTGCCGCAAAAAACTGAGACAGGGGAAGAAATTCCTGTTGATGGCTTAAATTGTGCAATGAACGCAGTGATGACCGTTGCATCCGGTGGACGTCTTATCGGTGGGTTGCGGGCAGGGTCTGCACCACCTTCAGTTCGCCCCGGTGGAATCAATGCGTCTGCGGCATTAAATAATGCGGATAACGCCATGCAGGTGGGCCAAGCATATGTAGCATGTATGGGTGCGGCAACTGGAACGGGCGCAACATACGCAGACTGTGCAAACGCAGTAGGGGGTGTTTTTGTTGCCGGAGGCAGTTATGTAAACAACAAGAGTCATGCAGTGGTAGATACCGGAGTAACGCTCCAAACAGCAAAACAAAATTTGGAAAACCTCTACGATATTCCCAATGGGAATTATAAAAAAGCGCAACTCAAACCCGCGGTTAATTCAGCAGATGTGCAAACTGCCGAGGCAGCACTTCGGGCTGCAATTATTACCCATGGCACGCAAATGGGATTGATCGACCTAAGCTTAAAAGCAAAGGTGCCGACAGGAGAAAATGCCACACCAGTTGGGAAACAACTATCAGACGCTCAGGAATTATACCGACTTGTTGATCAAGCAACAAAAGAGGGAAAAACATCAATTACGTTTCAAGGAAAAGAAATACCGGTTACACCCGAATCTCGTTTAAGCTCAGAACTTGCATTAACAACGATTCATTCCAGATATCAACAAGAACAACAACTTCTTTCGTCAAATCCCAGAACTACCGTGCAACAAGTTGGAGATACCATTCGCAATATTGTTGGAAGACCAACAGCGGAGGTAGAAGCATTAAAAACATCCCAAAGAGAATTTCAACAAATCGCAAAAACTAATGATCCCAGTTCTGTTGAATATCAGGTTGCTGCACAAAAAGTCCAAACCGCACAAGAGACAATATTGCTTAAGAACGGAAACGTTGATGCCCTTACCCAGCTTCATCAACAAAAATTAGCGGTCGCCGCAAGTTTGGAGGAATTTGCCCGTACACAAGTTCCAGAAAAAGAGTTGGCTGCAAGGACAGCAGAAACCACGCTTGCAAGACTTCAAGAAAAAACTGCATCATACGGCGATGGAACGATTCGATGGGACACAAAAACAAAACAATATGTAGACGGAACAGGGAAACCTATCCCTGCTGATATCATTTCCGAAATTGCCACCAAAACAGGATCAAAACCTGATGTAAGTGGAAGGCTTCGTGTTGGAAGTGCTCCCGTTCGCACAGATGTTATTCAGACTTCATTTACGGAGTCTCTCACAAGCCATAAAACACAAATAGAAACGCAACAAACGACTGCACGAAATGCTCGTCGTGAGGCAGATGCCGTTAATCCCGCAAAACTTGAACAGGCAGCCCGTCAGGCCGAGGCGCAACTTTCCCAGTATGGAGATGGCAGTATTGAATGGGATGCGACAAACAAACGGTATGTTGTCCGCGGAACGGATGGAATATCTGATGGAGTACTTCAGGAATTAAAGGCAAACGGATATGAATTGGTGGATGGACGGTGGAAAAAAGGCGGGCAATTTGCAAAAGTGGAAGACGTCTCCGTAGAACTTGGACGTATAAAAGTACAAAAGACAACAGAGGCAACAGCTGCCAGACAGGCAGCAGATGCCGTAAGTCCGCAAAAAATGAAAGCCGCTGTTGATGAGGCAGAAGCTGTGGTTTCAACACTGAAAAAACAGCTTACGGATTACGGTGACGGCACACTGGTAATTAAATGGAACGGAAAAGAATATGTCGATGCAGCAGGAAAACCCATACCACCCCATATTATTGAGGAAATAGTGGTAAGCAAGGGATATCAAAGGGATAGTAGTGGTCAAGTGCGGGACAATGGAAAGTTTGTTGATATGTCAGCTGCCGC
>CAZERT010000047.1:0-1621 GCA_964515515.1 uncultured Gammaproteobacteria bacterium | reverse complement strand
ACACTTGGTGCACGGATCAAACGTGCAACTTCAACCATATCGACTGTTGCCGGAAATCTTAGGGATCGGATTATTGACAGGGTTTGGGGGTCTCCAGAAAAAGCAACAGCGTTCCGTAGATTTGTAAGTGAAAGATTTCCGAATAGTGCAGTAGCCATGGAAGCCGAACGACGGATCATTGCCCGGCAGATGAATAGGGAAGAAGTGTTGGGACTTGGGGACGGCGCAAAACTAACCAAAATTGTCGATGAAGGGGGAGCGGAAATACCGGTATCCAAAACAGACAATGTGACGATGAAAGATGTAACCTCCATGATCTCCAAAGATGGTGTATATGTGGTTACTATAGATGGTGTTGCGGTGACAATCGTTCGTGAAAATGGATTGTTGTATGTTGCCCATGGGGAGACGATTCCAGCTGGACTTACAGTCCGCCCAGCAATCCGGGCACAATCGGAAATTTATAAAATACATCTTACGAGTGACAGTCAGACAATCCGGGTATTGGATGCACAAGGAAAACCGGTGCAAGTGGATGGCGCTGATCTGGTTATTACCCGTCAGACAAAACCAGAAGATACGCTTGCAAAACTCCAGGGGTTACCTGCAGGAAATTATAGGTTGGAAGTTGTGGATGGAACATCCTCGCGTAGTGTTCATATCGAATCCGATGGAAAACGGGTTTTTGCCCCCAATTCCGTTGATGGCCAACCGCAAACGGTGGATGGAGGATTGTTTAGCACCAAAATGTATATTGATGAATCACGATTTACCAGCAGGGCGGCAAAGAAAATATTGCGGCAATTTACCGATGGTATTACAAAATTTGAACAAGCTCAATCCAATGAAAATTACTTAAAAAAACACAAAGAATGGGAAGATCAGAGAGCGGAAAAATTAGCAAAAGGGGAAGAGTTTACGAAGCCTGAACCCACACGGGAAACAACAGAATGGAGATTCCGTGGTGCTGATCAGGGGGAGAAAAATCAACTTACCTTTATTACTGATGCAATATTGGGAAAAGCCGATGGAATGCGGGGGAAATTATATGAAGCGGTAACAGGTATAGGAAAAACGGATGTGATTATTCCGGAAATTGCACTTCTGAAGGCTGAAGTTACCGGTAAACCATCACTTGTTATCGTCAATACACAAACTGATGCAGCTGCACTTATGCGTACCTTCAACATGAAATCAATTCAGGATTCATTTGAGGCAAATGCGCTTCTGTATGATCCTGACCATCCGCCAACTGCCCAACAGCTAAAACAAGCAAAGGTGATTGTTGTGACCAAAGACGCCATTTTTGAGTCCATTAAGGATACGCCGGATGGACGGGCCTTTATGCAAAAGGTAAAGGGCGCAACACTGCTTGCCGATGAGGCACAACTGACCCTTCGGTTGGAAGTTGACTATGTGATTAGCAAGGGATCCCGGAAAATTTTAGCGCAGGATCCAGATGGTATGCGGCAAATATCCGTGTTTCAAGAAGTATGGGATCAAACGCCGGAGCTTCAAGTAATTCGACAGACAATTTCCCAAGGGGGAGCTGATGGATTAAACCAAGCACGAACTCAGGCTGGTTTGGAACGAATTGACGGACGGGGAAAACTTCAAAATC
>CAZERT010000046.1:0-6155 GCA_964515515.1 uncultured Gammaproteobacteria bacterium | reverse complement strand
CCAGCTGCGGTAGCAGTTGAGAAATCTTCATATATTCATTGAAAACCCTTTTTCATCCCTTGTCAAGACCCATAATTTTATTTCCTTAGGAAATATCATAATCCCATAGCATTTTTGTACAAAAATATCTTGTTTTGGCAAGACAAAATAAAATATCCCTCTTTTTGTGGATAACTGTGGGATAACTTGCGAGCCACAAAAAAACCGGGCGTGTTGCCCGGCTTCAAGAGAAATATAGACAGCTTACTTCAATCTGCAGAAAAACAGCTGTCCTGCGGCAGTCTGATGAATCTTGGTTACGATAGCCACCACATCCTGCCCTACCCGATCACGGGTATCTTCAACCACCACCATCGTGCCATCAGACAAATACCCGACACCCTGCGCCCGCTCCTTCCCTGCATGGGTAATTTTAATCGTTACCTCTTCCCCGGGCATGAGTGCAACTTTAAGCGCCTGGGTCAAATCCCCAAGGTTTAATACCCGTACCCCTTGGGTTCTGGCAACCTGGGCAAGGTTAAAATCAACGGTCAGAAGCGATGCACCCCATGCTTTTGCAAGCGATACGAGTTTATGGTCAATCTCCTTTACTTCCGGCACCTCATCGGAAACAATCATGGTTTTGGTAAAGGGGTTTGCCTTTTGTCCGGTCAACCGGTTTGCAGCGTCCAGTCCCCGCCTTCCCTTGGCACGTCGGAGGCTGTCTGCACTATCGGCGATATGCTGAACTTCACCTAATATAAACCGTGGGACCACAAGCGTACCGGTTAAAAATCCGCTGTTTACGACCGGAACAATCCGGCTATCTATCAACACGCTTGTATCAACAAGCATCAAATTTTCCCCTTCGGGCTTCTGTGTGCCTGTTGCTTTAGTAATTGTTTCCCGTTTATGAAATGCTGTTGCCGGGAGCTTCCCAAGGGCAAAAATATTCTGGACAATCTCCCAGGCAAGCGCTTTGGTAAACTTCGGGGAAGCTAAGTCTTTTTTGGTCACCACAGCGGATTCAGCCGGCTTTCCCCCACCGGATTTTCCGTTCATCGGTGTTTTCTTCTCACCGTTTTGAGCCTGATTTTGCACTTTCTTCATTGGATGTATTGTAGCACGATAAAATGAAATAAAAACAAGCTCCATCATTTTACTTGATAAATATTTGAGCAATAAAGATATTCAACTTGATATATCGGGTTTTGGTGCTATAATACCATCAATTTATGACACCTCCACCCGATCTGCGTCCTGCCTTTTCAATACCTAGCCAGGAAATACGGGAGCCTGTTCCGTTTTCGCGCGAACTTCTTACAAAACTTCCAATATCTGAACCACTATTTAAGACTTTTGAAGAAAGATCTCGGGCACATGAAGAAGCATTTCTTGCAACACTCATGACAAGACAAGGTGGTGATGCGACGGGATTAGTTCCAAACCTCGGTGCTTTTCATGGTCCGGATGATGTAAAAGAGGTCTTACTACGGATCACTCAACCACATGTTACTTCCCTTCTTGCTCTTCCGGAACAGGAAAAACACAATATTATACAAGTTCTTCAGGGTGCTTTTTCAACACCTCAAGCATTAATTACGGTTGATACAATATTTGGAAAAATCGTACAAGAGCTTCAGGGTTATAGAACGCAAACATCTCGTAACATGCGAGAAAGAGCATACCAAGCACTCGGATCACCTCCGTTTATTACATATACTCCTGTATGGATGAACAAAAGACTTGTAAGCCTTCAACAAATGTATAATGTTCCACCATTGTCATCTGAGTCACAAGAAATCGTTCGTCGTATTACCCCGGATGTGTTTAAAAGGGCTACAGGCGATTTTATATTTCCTCCGCTCTCACTAGAAGGATTCCTAAGAAATGCTGGAAAAGTAGGACATCCTATGGCTCGTGAAATCGCACAATATTGTGTTCATCTTGTTGAATTACAGGAGCGTTATCAACAACAAGATGATCTGGCAAAAGCGGCAATGCAGGCATATTGTGGGTCTCACGCTTAACTGAACCTTTTTTGAAGATTCTTAACGTTTGTTTCTGTAATTGTAGTAAATCCCAACCGTTTTGCTTCTTTTTTTCTGCGTTCTTCGTACCCCACTCCACGGATCTCCCCAAGAAGTCCGACTTCCCCAAATACTGCAATGTCACTTGGTACAGGTTTGTTTGCATGGGCGCTTATAATCGCAAGTGCAACCGCCGCATCAGCCCCCGGTTCCATGATTTTCAGCCCTCCGCTTACATTTACGAATACATCATAACTCCCAAGGGAAATCCCAAGCCTGCGACTTAACACCGCAACCAATAGCTGGAGCCTATTGTAATCAATGCCGTTTGCAACCCGTCGGGGCATCGCAAGCTGGCTAGATACCACCAGCGCCTGTATTTCAACCAACAAGGGTCGGCTTCCTTCTAAAATAACCGTCACGACAGACCCGGGTACGTTCTTTACCCGATCATGAAGGAATATTTCGGATGGATTTGATATTTCCTTTAGTCCCCTATCATCCATTTCAAAAATCCCCACCTCTTCCACTGCGCCATAGCGGTTTTTAAGCGTCCGAAGGATTCTGGCGTTTGCATACCGCTGTCCTTCAAGATACAAAACAGTATCCACCATATGTTCAAGCACTTTTGGTCCGGCTATCTCCCCCTCTTTGGTTACGTGACCAACGATCACAACGGGAATACCGGTTTGTTTTGCAAATGATACAAGTTGTTCCGCACAGTAGCGGATTTGTCCAACAGTCCCTGCCATTCCGGTAAGCTCCTCGGAGGCAAGGGTTTGGATGGAATCGATAATCACGATATCTGAAGCTGATTTTTTTTCTTTTGACCACTCTCCCAAAGCCCCTGTAATGCCCTCCAGAGCGTTTTCCGACAAAATACTAACGGATTCCTTGTCTATTCCGAGTCGTTTAGATCGGAGTTTAATCTGTTCCCCCGATTCTTCACCCGATACATACATCCCCCCGATTGCGCCAATCACGGTAAGAAGCAGCGTTGACTTCCCGATCCCCGGGTCTCCGGCAAGAAGTGTGACGGATCCGGGAACCAATCCGCCACCAACCACCCGATCAAATTCCTCAATGCCGCTTTTCACCCGCTTCGTTTCTATATGGGCAATGTCGCGAAGTTTTTGCGGTTTCTGATATGTTGCTCGCGCTCCAGCACTTCCCTTCCCTTTTTCCCTTGTTTCTGTGACTGTTTCCACCAGACTCCCCCAAGCATCACAATTGGGGCACCGGCCGTACCATTGGGGCGTCTGCGATCCACACTGTTGGCAAACGAATGACGTTTTTGTCTTCATGTGGGCTCTATTATAGCAACAAAAAACCCGGGGTGTTCCCGGGCTTTTTGGAAATACTGTGTTCTTTATTATCTGTAGCCAATCGGCTTTTCGGTAAGTGTCATTGAAAGGCTGATTTTGCGTTTTTCCGGCTGGATATCTTCAATCGTACAGGTAATTTCATCCCCTGGCTTTGGTTCTTCACCTGGCGAAACTTTGCTTATGTGAATAAGCCCATCAACGCCTGGTGAGAGGGTAACAAAAATTCCATACGGCGTAACGCGTGACACCGTGCCCTTGACTGTCGTATCCTTTTCAAACATATCCAAAACATTTTCCCATGGATCCGGAAGCAGTTGCTTTACGGACAAGGTAAGTTTGCCGGTATTGGCATCAATACCGATGATTTTTACCTTGATCTGATCGCCTGTTTTCATGTATTGATTGGGGTCTTCCACCTTTTCCCATGCTATTTCGGAAATATGAATAAGGCCTTCAATATCATGCGCTTCACTATCCTTAGTAATGGCAAACTTAGCAAATGCACCAAATGGAACAACACCGGTGACTTTTGCCTCAACGACATCGCCAACCTGAATTGATTCAAGCAGCGCCTTTTGGCGGGTTAAATTCGCTTCTTCCGCAATTGCTCGCTGGGAGAAGATCAAACGGTTTGTTGCCTGATCGACTTCCATAACTTTTGCCAAGAGTTTGCGGTTGGTCATTTTATCCACCTGTTTTACGGTTTGGCTGTCAAGCTGTGACTGTGGAATGTATCCACGAATGCCGGCACAATCAACAAGCATACCGCCCCGAACCTGATCGCGGCAGACAACTTCCACCGGAGTACCCAGTTTTTGGGCTTCAATGAGTTCTACCCACCGTTTTTCAAAAATATGCTTGCGAAGTGACAAGACGGATTGTCCGCGATCGTTTTCCGCAACAATAACGGTTGCCGTCACGCTGTCGCCGGGTTTGAGCGCAAGAAGGGTGTCCCTATATTGCTCAAGTTCGCGGTCGATCACGACGCCTTCCGTTTTTCCGCCGATATCAACGCCTATTTCCTTTGTGCTGACGCGGATAATCGTGCCTTCCAACACATCGCCCTTTTTTACGCCTTTAAGGGCATATCCCGTTTGGGAAAGAAGCTCTTCCATTGTGGTAATGGGGCCTGTGTGAGCTTTTTTGGGAGGGGTGTGAACCTCTGTCTTTTTTGTTTCTTCCGGAGCTTGCGCTACGGGTTGTTTAGCAACATTTTTTTTCTTTGGTGCCATACATATACGTCCGCCTTTCTTTTGGAATGCAGGTAGTATACCGGAAATCAGGCTAAAAACCAAGCCCTCTCTTCCCTCGCTCTCCTTCAGAAACATAAAAAACATGGGTTGTGAGAAATTTCTTATTATGAGCACGCAAAATTATGGTGTTTGTAAAGCTTTTATCACAGAAAAACACGCGAATATAAAAACGAACGATGACATCATTACCACAATAGCTCGTACCATGAAAAGAACATAGCGTAATTTTATTATATAAAAATATTCATTTTATTATAATTTATTGAATTATAATACATACATATAGAGGAAACGGATTAATTCCATGATTATCCATTATTGAAGCTAGAGTATGCCGATTATTTTAAAAAATTAGCACAATGTATTTCCCTACTGGTAGCACCGAAAGGACTTATGAGTGGATTCAAGATGAAAATATCTCAATAGATATATAGATTATTTAAAATAATAAATATAAATTGTATTTTTATTAAATTTAATAAAATTTAATCAATGAATATAATTTCATCCACGACCTTTTCCTTTAAGGCAGGAAGGTACTCGCGGTAGCATCGATGATTTTAAGTGTCTCATATTCGTTAAACCAACGGAGGGGCAATTTTCTTGGCGATTTTTCTATAAATAATCCTCTTGGATCATCCCCACCAATAAAGTCTGGAGGGGTGTATACTTAGAGTTATTAAAAACTGATAAATCCATTCCCCCACTAATAACAACGAAGGGAATTAGCTTAAATTTAAGACGGAAAATAGACCTATGATTATATAAATTATTTAAAATAATAAATATAAAGTGTATCTTTATTAATTTTATAAAATTAAATGAATGAATATAATTTCTTCTCTACCTATTTCTTCAGTATTGGGAAAAACTCATTTTTTGTACCAATCATATACCTCTATCTGATATTTGCTAAATCAACGATAGTTTTAGCTTCGCTTGGCGGTTTTGTGTACAAAATCGGTTTGTTACATCACCGCATATAAGAACTGGAAAGATTTAGCTAGGACCTATTAAAATTTGTTACATACATTCCCCCACTAATAACACCACAAGTCGGTAACGTAAACTCAAAACGGGGGACATTACTATGAATATATAGAATATTTAAAATAATTAATATAAATTGTAAATTGATTAAATTAATAAACTTAGATAAGTTAACGTAATTTAATTTTTCCCCATCTTCGTTGAGAAAAAGAATTACAGGTTGTATAAGGAAAATTCTGTAAATGCGGACTGTTGCCTGGTAAAAACCACGAACTTCAACACATGCAGGTATATTACTCACCTATCATTAGGAATAAATGACCCGCACTTACGGTCAAAATTTTATAAGTGTTCAACTCTGAAACGAAGCTTCCCTGCAACTAGTTTTGCCTTATTATCGATACATTTTCTGATGATCTGTTAATTATATTAACAGTAATATTATTAAATTAATCAATATATATTTATATTGTTTCGTCTTTTGGTAATGGCAATTTTGCCTCAAAAAATCCCATTTAGCATGAAAAAACCGCTCAAGTATTTCCCAGCCTTGAGATATCTTCCCGGGTCCTTGCGAA
>CAZERT010000045.1:0-6170 GCA_964515515.1 uncultured Gammaproteobacteria bacterium | reverse complement strand
GCCGCTTTTGCCGCAAGACGGGCTTTTGCCGCAAGGTATACTTTTTCCAGTATCGCCTTTGCATCAGAGGGGTTTTCTTCAAAATATGTATCGAGTCCTTCCTTGACCGCGGATTGGACAAACGGCTGGACCTCGGCATTGCCAAGTTTTCCTTTTGTTTGGCCTTCAAATTGCAGGATTTGGGAAGGCATCTTCATATAGACAACTGCCGTTAATCCTTCCCTGGAATCATCACCGATAATCGAGTCGTCGCCGTTTTTGGATGCTCCGATCTTTTTGGCATAATCGTTGATGGAACGGGTAAGCGACATGCGGAAACCAGTTAAATGTGTTCCGCCTTCAGGTGTCGGGATAACATTGACATAGCTTTCAACCGTTTCGGAGAAGCTGTCGCTATACTGGATAGCCACTTCAACCGTCATTTCACCGTCTGCTGACGTTTTTGTTATATAAATAGGAGAATGCAGAGCTTCCTTATTACGGTTGAGTGCTTTCACAAGTGATACTATTCCGCCTTCAAAATAATAATGCGCCTCTTCCCCACTCCGGTCGTCTTTGAGGTGAAAGGCAAGTTTAGCGACCAGATACGCCCGATCTCGAACTTGTTTTTTGATCGTTTCGAATACGAAATCCGTTCCTTCCGTAAAGATTTCCGTATCGGGCATAAAGGTGACGATCGTTCCGGAATCCGTTGCTTTTCCTTTTTTTACGACGTCAGATGTTGGGATGCCACGGGAATAGGTTTGCTCATAGGCAAAACCATCCCGGTGAACCTCCGTACTCATTTTTGTGGAGAGCGCGTTGACAACTGATGCACCAACGCCGTGAAGTCCTCCGGATACCTTATATGCTTTGCCTTCAAATTTCCCTCCGGCATGAAGTTTCGTCATGACGATTTCCAGTGCCGGACGGTTATATTTTGCGACTTTATCTACAGGGATTCCCCGTCCGTCATCCGTAACCGTTGCACTTCCATCCTTGTTGATCGTCACCCACACATTTTTCGCAAATCCTGCAAGTGCTTCGTCGATGGAATTATCGATGATTTCATTCAGGCAGTGATGGACTCCTGCAAGTGAGGTTGTACCGATATACATGGCCGGGCGCTTGCGAACCGGTTCAAGACCTTCAAGGACAACGATTTGATCGGCTGTGTAGGATGATTTTGGACTCATATACAGGTGTTTTCAAATAAAAATGAGCTGGTTTCCAAGCTCACTGACGCTATTGTACACAGTTTTCTTCCGGCTTGTCCAGCGGGTGGGATTTGACCCGAATGATCAGTGTCGTGAGGATGGTTTTCCATGCAACATTTCTTTCAAATGCACTATGGGCAAGCGGTAAAAGCTGTGCAATGCGGGTGTACATACTGTTTTCGGGATGGATGTGGATTTGAATTGAAATGCTTTGTGACACGGCTGCATACCAGGATAGTGCATCATCTTTGGTCTGCAGGAAAGATTCCATGTGTGTTATGCATGAGCCAATTGAAACAGTGGGATCACACAGGGACTGAAAGAACACATCATCCTGTTGAACATTCTGTGTTTGATGCGTCAGTGTTGGGATTATTGTACAGCGGGATACTATGGTATCAAGTAACATCTGTGGTGAGGGTGCAAGGAGTATAAAAACGGTTAACCCCGGCGGCTCTTCTAAATTTTTTAGGAGTGCATGTTGTGCTTCGGTGGTAAGTTTGTGGGCATTTCGTATGATGGCGGCTTTTGGTGCGTTATTGGTCGATTGAATCCATAGCGATGCGGTAAGGCTTCGGACTTCTTCTATGCCGATGGATTGTTTCCCTTCTGTAACATCAAGGATATATTGGGATGATTTTTCTACTCCGTGGCGGATGCATAACACGTTAAATTGTGCGTCTTGTTCTTGGATCGCTGTGCCTATAAGCAAATATGCATGCATAACCCTTGCATTATACATTCGTTTTTGCCCATAATGAAGGTATGTCGGTTACTGCCCAAGATATTATTAATGCGTGTGTTGAGCTTGGAAAATTGTCCCGTGAACAGGCGGATGATTTTCTTACAGAATCGCTTAAAACTGGCCAGGATATCGAAGCAATCCTTATCGATCGACGGCTTATGACTCCGGAGGATTTGATTCAGGTACGGGCAAAACTCCTTTCAACCCCATTTGTTTCCCTGAAGGCAACGGCAATTTCTCCTGAAGTATCTGCGTTTGTTTCGGAACCTGTTGCCAGACGATATCAAATCGTTCCGTTTAAATTTGACGAACAGACAAATGTGTTATCTATTGCCATGGTTGATCCGTTGGATTTTCAGGCTATCGATTTTGTCCAGAAAAAAACAGGGAAGAAAATCGCGCCATTTATGGCAGTGAAGCAGGATATTGAAGATGCGATGGTAAGCCTGTATTCGCAAAATATCGGGGAAGATGTGACAGCTGCGCTTAAGGAAGCAAGTCCCACGGAGATTAAGACGTATGAGGCAGGGCATTTGGGGGAAGTTATACGGGAAGCACCCATTGCACAAATCGTTTCCGCAGTCTTGGAACAGGCGATGAAAATCCGGGCATCCGATGTCCATATTGAACCACAGGAAGCCGATACGAGGGTTCGGTTTCGGGTCGATGGTATTTTACAGGAGCGGCTGATTTTGCCTCGGCGTCTGCATGATGCCGTAGTCTCGCGGATTAAGATATTAGGAGACATGAAAATTGATGAAAAGCGGATTCCACAAGATGGACGCTTTAATTTCAAAATGGGCGCGGAAGAGATTGATCTTCGTGTCTCTACCCTACCGACCGTCAATGGTGAAAAGATTGTGATGCGGTTGCTGAAGAAATCCGGTGGTGTCCCGTCACTTCCTGAGCTTGGTCTTCATGGGTTGGCTCTGAAAAATTTGGAAAACAGTATTACACGGCCACACGGCGTTATTTTGGTGACCGGTCCCACCGGCTCCGGTAAAACGACAACGCTTTATTCCGTGTTAACCAAACTCAATAATACCAGGGTGAATATTATGACACTTGAAGATCCGGTCGAATACCAAATTTCAGGGGTCAATCAGGTACAAATCAATCCGCAAGCGGGGTTGACGTTTGCGACGGGACTCCGCTCTTTTCTCCGGCAAGACCCCAATATTATTCTGGTTGGCGAAATCCGGGATGGTGAAACAACGGAGCTTGCTATTCAGGCAGCCCTTACGGGTCATTTGGTATTTTCGACCCTTCACACCAATAACGCATCCGGTGCTATCCCCCGCCTTATAGATCTTGGTGCGGAATCGTTTTTGGTGGCATCGGCACTTAATGCCGTTGTCGGACAACGGATAGCCCGCAAAGTCTGTTTGAAATGCCGTGAGGAATTTTCACCGGAAGAAGCTGTCCAGCAGGATATTCGAAGTGTACTGGAAGGTCTGATTCCACCTGATAAAACCATAACGTTGTATCATGGAAAAGGAGAGGTTAGTGGCGTGGCGTGCACAACCTGTGGAGGATCGGGATATGTCGGAAGAATCGGTATTTTTGAAGTGTTTCCGGTTTCGGACGCAATCAGTAAGTTAATTCTCTCACATGGAACCTCAGCTCAAATCGAAAAACAGGCAAAATCGGAAGGAATGATCACGATGAAGCAAGATGGATACTTAAAAGCCCTTGATGGTGTTACGACGCTTGAGGAAGTACTACGTGTTGCGCAAGATTAGAAAGGATGATGATATGACAATGCAGGAATTATTTGCGGAAGCCGCTCGGATTGATGCCTCCGATATCCATATTATTGTTGGGTTTCCACCCATGATTCGAGTTGCCGGGAAACTTCGTGCAGTTGCCAACACATCTGTATTAAATGGAACCCAAACGGAAGAGTTGGTGTTAAGTGTCATGAATCCACAGCAGAAAGAAATTTTTATGGCAAATAAGGAAACGGATTTTTCCGTTGCCAGCCCATCGGGACGGTTCCGTGTGAATGTGTACTACCAAAAAGGGTCAGTCGCTGGCGCATTCCGGCTTATTCCCAATAAAATTCGGGGTATTTCTGAACTTGGGCTCCCTGATACGATTAAAGAGTTTACGAAACTTCACCAAGGGTTTGTGCTTGTTACCGGTCCGACGGGACAAGGAAAATCTACGTCCCTTGCGGCAATGATACAGTCCATTAATGAATCAAAAGCCCTGCATATTGTCACCATTGAAGATCCGATTGAATATGTGTATCCAACAGGCCTTTCCATTGTTTCCCAACGGGAGATGCATGAAGACAGTTTGTCTTGGTCAATTGCCCTTCGAAGTGTATTACGGGAAGATCCCGATGTGGTTCTTATCGGCGAAATGCGCGATTTTGAAACGATTCAGGCAGCCATCACGATTGCCGAAACCGGACACTTGGTGTTTGCAACACTGCATACCAATTCTGCGGCACAAACGGTTGACCGTATCGTTGATGTATTTCCTGAGCACCAGCAGGCACAGATCCGGTTGCAGCTTTCCAATGTGTTGGAAGGTATCGTTGCCCAGAGACTGATTCCTTCGTTATCAGGTGGTCGGGTCCCGGTTTGTGAAATCATGACGGGAACACCGGCTGTTAAATCCATCATTAGGGATGGAAAAACACATCAACTCGATAATACGATTTTAACTTCCGCGGAATTTTCCATGATGACACTTGAGATGTCGCTGGCAAATGCCGTACGGGATAATAAGATCAGTGTGGAAGTTGCAACGCAGTATGCACTCCGGCCGGATGATCTTGGGCGGTTATTGAAACGGGCATAACTATGGCATATTTTCGCTATAAAGCATTTGGAAATGATGGAAAATCAACGACTGGTCTTGTTGATGCGCCGGAAAAATCAGCGGCTGTGCGGTTATTAAAAGAAAAAGGATTATTTGTTGTATCCCTTTCCCTTGCGGAGGATTCTCCCCTTTCCTCGATAACCAACAGGATCCAACGCGTGGGATTTAACGAAATCGTTAATTTTACCCGTCAGCTGTCGACGATGATTACGGCCGGACTTACGCTTCCTGATGCATTGTCGATTTTGCGCCAACAAACGACAAATCCGGTACTATCAGATATGCTCCGGGATGTGGAGCGGCAGATCGTTGGCGGTGGAACTCTTTCCGCTGCCCTTTCCCATTATCCGAAATATTTTTCAAATATCTATATTTCCCTGATTAAAGCCGGAGAGGCATCAGGACTTCTGGATAAAGTCATGGCAAGGCTTTCGGAAAACATGGAAGCACAGCGTGAATTCCGCGGGAAGGTGACGGGAGCGATGATATACCCGGCAATTATCGTCGTGGCCATGGTGATTGTTGTGGGTATCATGATGACGGTTGTGATGCCAAAACTTACCGATCTCTATAAGGAATTTAATATTGACCTTCCTGTTACAACCCGTATTTTGATTGGAATTTCGGATTTCTCCGTGAAATATTGGTGGCTGGTACTTCTGATGCTTGGTGGAGCTATGTATGGATTTCTCCGTTGGAAGAAAACGAGAACAGGTGAATATATTGTTGATGGACTCATCTTAAAGCTGCCGGTTTTTGGACCACTCCAGACAAAAACGATTTTGGTGGAGTTTACCCGTACCCTTTCCATGCTTGTGGCATCGGGTATCCATATTCTGGATGCACTCAAAATTCTTCGCAATTCTTTAGGCAACGTCCGGTACCGTTTGGCAGTTGATGATATATCCAAAAAAGTAGAAAAGGGATTCCCCTTAGGTGATTCATTTGCACAACATAAGGAGTTTCCGCCGATTGTTTCCCAAATGATGAAAGTTGGGGAAGAAACAGGAAAGATAGATGAAACGCTTCAGAAAGTCTCCGTATATTTCCAATCTGAGGTAGAAGTGTTGGTACGGGGGCTGACTGCTGCAATAGAGCCCATTATTATGGTTGTGTTGGGTGTGGGAGTAGGATTTATCATTATTTCCGTCATTACGCCGATTTACAATCTGACAGCGCAATTTAAGTAGTATTCGTTGACTTTGATCCATGGTGATGATACACCAATAAGAGAGGGATTTTTTAAAGGGAGGTGATCATATGAAAGGCTTTATGAAAAAAGGATTTACGCTTATCGAGCTTCTTATCGTGATCGCACTCCTTGGAGCGCTTGCCATCGGACTTATTGGCGCGCTTGATCCGTTCGAACAACTCAAAAAAGGAACGGATACCGGAGT
>CAZERT010000044.1:0-6335 GCA_964515515.1 uncultured Gammaproteobacteria bacterium | reverse complement strand
GCTGCGGGGTTAAAGACTGCCTTTGATTCCCAAAAATGTTCAACAATTGGCTTGAGGATTGGATTTTCCTTTATGCGTTTCAAAAATAGGAAGGAAATATTTTTTCTATCCGATAATACTTTTTTAATGGGTGTATGAAGGATCGTAAAGACGGTATTTTCCGATCCCCAAAACGAAAGAAGTGAATCGCCGATTTCCGAAATACCCACAGGATGGACTGATTTTTCCGTCCAATGATCCGTCTGTTCCCATATCGTGAATTTTGAATTCCAGATAAGTTTTGTAGGATCGGAGGAATCGACAAGTGCAGTGTTAATGGCATAATAATGGTTTCCATGTTCACTGCGCTTTACATAGTAAAGGATGATGATGCCGTCAACGGTTTTTTTAACAGTCGCAACTTTTAGGAATGCATTGTCGAAATGATCCGGAGTTTTGGCAATAACAGGATTTTTTGCCGGTGTCCAGTGTTTGAGGTCTTTGGACAATGAAACCTTTATTGATTTTTCCCCGGAAACAAGGATGTACTCTCCGTTGATCTTCGTATCCGGGACGACCATTGCCGTTTCCGGACTTGCCAGAATTTTCCCCACCTTATTCCAGGTTTTTAGATCATCCGATACGGCAAGACAGACATGTGCCTGCTGGTTGGGATTGAGAATATAGGTAAGGACATAACGAGTATCAATGTGGGAAATCCTGAAGTTGGAACATTTTATCAGATCCTCATCGCCGGTTGGAGTTTTGATGGCAAACGTTTCTCCGCTTGGAGAAAAGGTGACACCATCGGTGCTTTTATCGATGGTCGCCGTTGGAGTAGCGTCACGGAATTTTAGGACATATAGATATACGGTAGAACCAGTAGAATAGCTTCCAAGTGGAATAATGCCGTTTTTGATGGGGGGCAGTGGATGTGTCATGAATTCATGGTTCCTTATGCAAACCGGAAAATAAGCGCTTGAAAAACGCCGTATATTTATCTTGGTGCACCAGGCACAAAATTGCAAGATGGAAAATAATATGGGACGCACGTAAGAGCGTATACTTGGAGTATATGAACACAAAGAAATTTACCGTTCTACACAGTAATGACATGCACGGTGATTTTTTAGCCGAACGTGGCGGCGATGCAAAACAGGCAATCGGCGGACTGGCGCTGCTTTCCGGATATATCAATACAGTAAGGAAAGAGGAAAAAAACGTTTTGTATGTCGTTTCCGGTGATATGGTGCAGGGGTCGCTTATCGACAGTGAGTACAAAGGCATTTCAACGATTGAGATCATGAATTATCTTGCGCCTGATGTCGTAACACTGGGGAACCATGAATTTGATTATGGGCTCCCACATTTGTTGTTTTTGGAAAAAATGGCAAATTTTCCCATCGTGAATGCAAATTTATACATCAAACAGTTCCATAAACGCCTGATGCGTCCATATGTCATCATCCAAAAAGATGGATTTGACTTTCTCTTTACAGGAATCATTACGGATAAGGTTATTGATTCCATTAAACTTGATTCGCTTGTTGGCAGTTTCATTTCTCTGGAGGAGGCAAGAGCTGAAGTGGGAAGGATTACCAACGTGTATAAGGATGATGATATTGATTGTACAATCCTCTTAACCCACATAGGTTTTGAAAGTGACAAGCAGTTGGCAGCAATGCTTGATCCAGCCTGGGGTGTGGATATGATTATCGGGGGACATTCCCATACGATATTGGATAAACCCGAGGTCGTTAACGGCATCCCGATCGTACAGGCAGGTACCAGCACCAATCAGATCGGACGGATGGATATTATTGTTGATGACGATACAAATAGGATTATAAAGTATCACTGGCAATTGGTTCCCATAACGAGCGATATCTGTAAGCCTGATAGTGCAATGGAAACGTTTATCGCATCATTTGCCGATCCAGTAAACAGGAAATATGCAAGCGTCATTTCAAAATTTTCCGATGTCATGACGCATCCGATACGCGAAGAGGAAACGCAGCTTGGTGATTTTATTGCCGATATTTTTGCAGATGTCGCCAAAGCAGATGTGATGTTGGTTGGGAGCGGATCGATCCGAAGCAAATCCTTGGGATCTGTCGTAACGCTTTTGGATCTAAAAACCTGTTTTCCGTTTGATGATTCCATCGCGCGATGTACAGTGAGTGGAAAACAGCTGCGCGGGGTATTTTCCCATATCATGAGAAAGGAGAACCGTACCGGAGAAGGTGAGTGTTATCAGGTAAACAGCGGTGTGAAGGCAATCTATGACGACCAAAAACAAAAGCTTGTATCGCTATTGATCCGAGGTGTGCCTGTTGTTGATGAACTTTCCTACACGCTTGCCATTCAGGGTTACCATAAGGCAAACGCCAAGCATAATCTTGGAGTTGGGGAAGATGAGCTTTGCCGCAATAATCATACGGTCATTACGACATCCGCATATGATGTACTGGAAGAGTATCTAAGGACTCATCAGCACTGCGCCCCTCCCGTCCTCGGACGCCTTGTTTACGTATCGCAGCCATAGGGAAAAATTTGGGGATTGGCAAAAAGGGAACAATGTGATTGGATAGAACATTATGATCATCGAGGTAATTTTTGACGTGGAAACGAAAAAGTTATTTTCCGATATCCAAACGGATGATCCTGGTGATTTAGGAATTTCCGTTATGTCCGTGTACCGTAGGGTATTAAACAGTGCGCATGAGGAAATAAGCGGTGACATGGTGAGTTATTGGGATCCGGAAGCAGGACGGACACCTGGCATTATTGATTCCCTATCCGTGTTTTTGGAAGCTGACCGCATTATCGGATTTAACAGCAAACACTTTGATATTCCTGCGCTAATTCCCTACCATGGAAAGAAATTTGAAACGCTTCACCATTTTGACATTATGGATATCGTTAAAAATCGCCTCGGAAGGAAGCTGTCCCTTAATGCACTTGCCACGGAAACGCTTGGTGCGGCAAAAACCGATGTTGGAACAAATGCAGTGTTGTATTGGGCAAAGCGGGATAATGAGAGCATGGATAAGCTGCAAAAATACTGTGAAGCGGATGTGCTTTTAACCCGAGATCTGTATGATTTTGGGATGAAACAAAATTATTTGCGGTATGTGGACAAATGGAATAACAAAACGATTGTTGAGGTTGATTTTTCTTATCCCGAAGCCCCAAAACCATCCCCCCAGATTTCATTGCTATAACCCTTTACGCCTATTGGTGTGCAAATGGGGTATAATTCCTTCATCAAATCGGAAACTATGCAAGCATTATTATTTACTATCATTGCAAACGGGTTATTAAGTATCAGCTCATATGTTTTATTATCGCTGGTTCCCTTATCGGATAAACACGTTGGGAAGGTGATCTTATTTCTGATGTCGCTTTCCGGTGGCGTGTTGTTGGGAACGGCATTTATTCATCTGCTTCCTGAGGCAACAGAGTATTTACCCCCAGATATCCTTTTTCCTTCCGTGCTTGTTTCATTTGTCTTATTTTACGTGATTGAAAAGCTAATCCATTGGCGTCACTGCCATGATATGGACTGCAAGGTCCACACATTCGGTTATATGAATCTGGTGGGCGACGGGGTGCATAACATTATTGACGGTATTATTATTGGAGCGACATTTGTCCAAAGCATCCCTTTAGGAATCACCGCTGCAGTCACGATTCTTCTTCATGAATTACCCAAAGAAGTCAGTGACTTTGGTGTGTTATTATATGCCGGATTTACGAGAAAAAAGGCCCTATTTTTTAATTTTTTGGTTGGATTGGGTGCGGTGGTTGGTGGCGTGATCGGGTATTTTCTCGCGGAAAACATCGGATGGTTTATCGGGTATTTACTACCTTTTGCAGCTGGTGGATTTTTGTATATAGCAGCATCGGATCTGATTCCCGAAATGAGGAAGGAAAACGCACGAAAAAAATCCGCATTGTCCTTCGGGGTTTTGCTACTTGGAATTGGGATTGCATACGCAATGAAACTTGTCGGAGGGGAATAAGTTATTCTTCAAAGATGTATTTTGCGCGGATCGCAAGAAATAAGGGAAATTCCGCGCGCGCCCGGTTTTCCATTTTTGCGGATTTTCCTGTGCTTGTTTTTTCCCAAATCCATTCTTCCAACCGCTCGACAACAAATCCATGGTGAAATAACCATTGGAAATATGTGGAGATCGGAAAATGATAGGTCCAGGTAATCGGTGACGATGCCCCTTTTGACGGATGGAGAGTAATGGGGATGGATAGGGGAGAAAGGTAGCGATTTATTTTTCGTGATTGAATCTTATTAACAGTATCGATATCCCAGGATGATTGTCTGGGGATTCGAAATGCCGGATGATTGATGACGAATACAAATATACCACCCGGCAGAAGGTGTTTTTTTGCGGTTTGTATGATGGCATCGGGATTTTTTACGTTATCCATCATAAGAATCGCACTTACATGGGTAAAATCATTTTCCGCAACGGGGATAGGTTTGGTTGCATCGGCAATAAAATACCGATGACTGGGATGCGTATCGCGTTTGCGGGCAAAGGCGATCAGGGATGGGGAAATATCAACACCCGTAAAACGGCGTACATATCCAAGTTCCCGACCTAAAATTCCCTGACCGCATCCCAAATCAAGAATTTTTGACTCTTTTGTTGGCGCAAGAATTCGGATAGTTTTTGGTATCACAACGGCTCGGTGGGTAAAATCACCTTTTTGCCCTACGGATTCATCATACCATCCGGCAACCGGCTCCCATGAAGATGGTTGCTGTTTTGCCATAGTCAGGACAGCATCTCCTTAAGTTGAGGAAGAATAGTTTGGGTTTGGGATATACCGACTTTGACAATGTCATTTCCGTGGATAAATTTGCGCATATCTAAAGAAGAGAAGGAAAAGGAGGGTTCAAGAATAATATCTGCACCTTGGGAGGTATAATCGGCAAGTTTGTGTTTGAGGATATCGATAGTGCGTGATGTGATTTGTGCTGCATTTGGTTTTTCTTGTTTCTTTGTATCGTTGGGTTCCTGGAAGTGTTCCAGGTTTACTGCGCATATCCGGTCAACCTGCATTGTTTTGACAACATCAACGGGAACAGGCATCGTCACGCCTCCATCCACTAAAAATTTTCCCAAGTATTGGGATGGTTCAAACAAAAGGGGAATGCTGATGCTGGCAACAATTGCCCGCGCAAGGCTTCCACTGCGTATAACGATGGGTTCGCCGGATGTAATATCCGTTGCAACAGCAGTAAACGGAATCGGAAGTTTTTCTATGGTAATGCCGCCCAGAACTTTTTCCAAAAAAGCCAGCGCCTTATCTGTCCGCACAAGCCCTGATGAAAGTGTGGGGGCAAAAAAAACGGAAAAAAATTCCTTATATCCAAATGATGAGGTAAGGGAAAGCAGGGTGTCTACTGAGCCGCTGGCGCAGTATAATCCTCCAACTAGAGCACCCACGCTGACTCCGGCGATTGCATGAATGGGTATGCCTTCATCATGAATCGTTTTGATAACACCGATGTGGGCAAGTCCCCGTGCTCCACCGCTTCCAAGTGCAAGTCCAAGTCGTTTGTGATACTCCATAGCGTATGTGTAGTATAGCGTCTTTTCTCATACGAGTTCCATACGCTACACTAGAAGTATGAATCTGCCCGAATACGACGGACACCTTCTTGGTTTAACCACGACAGAAGCACTCGTCAGACTTAAAAAAGATGGTCCAAATGAGCTTTCCCAAAAAAAATCCAATGGTTTGGTGACAACTATAAAGGAAGTGCTTTCTGAACCGATGTTGTTTATTCTTCTTACGTGTGCACTCTTGTATGTTTTTTTAGGTGAGCCGGATGAAGCATATGTGATGTTTGCATTTGTCACGTTTGTGATTGGGGTAACCCTCGTCCAACGATACAAGGCAGAACATGCGCTTGAGGCATTAAAAAAGCTTGTCAACCCCACAGCAATCGTGATTCGTGATGGAGTGAAAAAGAAAATTCCCGCTCGCGATCTTGTTGTGGGTGACCTTTGTATAGTAGAGGAAGGAGATCGAATACCCGCTGATGCCGTTGTGGTAACGAGCCGTGATTGTAGCGTGAATGAATCGATTTTGACAGGCGAATCCGTTGCTGTGCATAAAACAGCGGGTGGCGCTGATGTTGGAGAGTATTCTCCTGGGGATGAAACAACCCATTACCTTCTTTCCCAGACACTTGTGATTTCCGGATATTGTGTAGGGCGGGTATTTGCGACGGGGCAAAAGACACAGGTGGGGACCATTGGTGCGATGCTTGGCGGGATTACTGTTAAACGGACGCTTCTTGAGCGGGAAATTGACGGATTGGT
>CAZERT010000043.1:0-6707 GCA_964515515.1 uncultured Gammaproteobacteria bacterium | reverse complement strand
AGCGATCCAACTCTGGTCTTGCCCGCATCCCCCAACACGATATAATACACTGTACTGTCTGCCGCGGCGGTAGTTCAGTGGTAGAATGTCTGCTTCCCAAGCAGAAGGTCGGGGGTTCAAGTCCCCTCCGCCGCTCAACATGCCTCTTTAGCTCAACGGCAGAGCAGCGGTATCGTAAACCGTAGATGTCAGTTCGATTCTGACAAGAGGCTCCAGGAGAAATAGTTTCATATGCAACAATCTCGTCTTACACGAATGGAAGAACGGAAAGCAAAACGGTTATTGTTTTTCGGGCTTGTTGGCATCACGGCAATTAGTGTCGGAGGTATTCTGTTTGGGTTAAAATTTCTGGAAAATTTCAGCCTCACTGCGGAAAAAATCCGTGGAAAATCGCCCGTTGTTACCCAGGCACCGGAACTGCTATTTCCGCCGGAGCTCAACCCGCTTACCGAATCGACAAATAGTGGCGTGATGGCAATTTCGGGTACCGCAAACTCGGCATTAACCGTTACCCTTTTTATCAATGAACAAAAAACTTCTTCTACTGTTGCCTCCCAAGACGGGACGTTCGTATTCAAAAAAGTAACGTTATCCGAAGGGGCAAATGCTATTCAGGTTCAACAATCCGATTCCAAAAACAAAAGTTCATTATCGGATGCCGTTACGGTCACGGTAAAAAAAACAATGCCAGACCTTGAAATTTCGGCTCCGGATGAAGGATATACTCTCAGTGGGGATAATAATAGGCTTGCAATTACGGGAAAAACAAACGAAGCAAATACAGTCTCCATCAACGACCGATGGGTAATCGTACAATCAGATGGATCATTTTCCTACCTCTATCCACTCCCAGAGGGTGAAACTGTATTAAAAATTACGGCCTCCGATCAATATGGCAATACCACAGTTATTGAGCGGAAGGTTTCGTATCGTAAATAAGCCGTTGTTCATATTCCGTCTCTTTCACCAAAGCAAGAAGCCACAAAAAAGTCCAAGGGTAAAAAATGGTATTAATAAACAACCCGTGAACCAAAACAGCACAGAGTGCAAAGAGGGCTCCATAGTCTTTTTTCCCTGTTAGGGCAATTGTTGCTATTTTCCAAAAAAAATATACCCCTGCAGCTACCCCTGGTATCCCCGCCGTTGCACCAAGAAATAACAACCAATTATCTATGCCGCTGGTTGCATGCGAAATTGTTCCTGCAGAGGATTTCAAAAAATCCGGTTCCTGTATGCTTCGAAGCATATTAAATCCTACCCCAAAAATTGGCGATTGTTTCCATATCTCCAATCCATCCTGCCAACTACCAAATCTAGCAAGTGCAGTTTCCTTGCGTAAAATTGAATATGATTGATTTGGGCTCACAAGAAGCGCACCGACCAAACAAAAACCCAAAACTGACAAGGTGATCATCTTGTATCTTTTTTGGACAAACAACACGGTAACACATGCCACAAACGCCGCTAGCAGGCTGCTTCGGGAATACGTAAGCAGAAGCGATATCCCGGCAATCAATACAAACAATGCATCGAATGATTTTTTTGAAGAATAAAACCGTACTACGGCATGAGATAATGTAAACACGATGATCAATCCCGCAATATTTGGATCAAGCAGAGTCGAAAATAAACGCTTGTAGTGCGGATCCCATCCTAAATACGAGACATTTCGTAAATCCCAGTAGAACATATATTGGATAAGTCCCAAAACACACACGGCAAGTCCGGCGACAAACAGTGTCCGGATTAACCATCGCACCTGGCGGGCTCCAAGGAATGCATACAATAAAAGATACAAACCAACACGGCACAAATACAGAATTCCGACGATATATTCGGGAAACGAAAATCGTCCCAATGATGCTAAAAGAGAGAGTATAAATGCCCCAATAAGCAGCGCAGCGGAAGGAATAAGTATTCCACAGGGTTTATTTTTCTTCATAAAGACAAGAAAAATGACCCATAATGTTATGCCAATGTCATACAAAGCAATTGTTATACCAGGGAAAGGACTAATCCGGATAATTTGCCCAAAAAGGAGCGACATGCCAATACTACCAAGAGCAACGCTATCAATTACCGTATTGATTTTTCCCATAGTTTTGCGCGCGTCAGAAAAGAATGATAACTCATACAAAGCGCCATAATCATTCCTTGTGACCCGTCCAAAAAACCTAATTTCCAATAATAATTCACTAAAAACTTGCCCGCTGGATAGAAAACGATATGCCACAGTGATACGTGTTTCCCTTCGGATAAAAACATCTCTGCTTGAATGGTGGAATATGTATTGATTTCATCAAGGAACTCCCGCACTGTTGTATGAGGATAATGGTTCATCCACGAATGCGTCTGGATGATTACTCCCTTTACATTCCAGACTTCATGGACTTTTCGTTCCCACATCCCTCTGTTTTGTCTGGCAAGCCGGAGAAACCGGATATTCCCGGTTTCTCCATACTCAAGTACTTTACCCAGAAAAATGTCTTTTCGTTTAATTTGGACACCAGAAATTTCCGGATTAGTAAGACATGACCGGATTTCAAACTGCAGGGTAGGCGGTATTTCTTCGTCACTATCTAAAAAAAGAATCCAGTCCCCTTTTGCTTTTTGTAAGGCAAAATTCCGTTGTTCTGCAAAATCATATTCCAAATGCCGAAGGTAAACCCGTGCACCGGATTTTTTTGCAATCTGAACCGTTGTGTCATCGGAAAAATCATCAATGATAATGATTTCATCCGCCAAAGAAGAAACCGATGCGAGTGCGCGCGGCAAATCTTTTTCACTATTTTTCGTTAATATACAAACAGAGAGCATTGGAATAGGAATATTGTATCATAGGAGAAACAATGAAAAACCGATTTCTTACCCCTGGTTTTGTATTTATTGTGCTTATATGTTTCTTTTGCGCCGTAAATATCCTACATACAGCAGTTGTGGGAAAAAGCGTGTATGGAGACGGAAGATATTACATCTCCATGCTTGATTCCATCGTCCGTGACCGAGACCTGGATATGGCAAACCAGTTCCGAATGTTTTCTGTCATAGAACCAAATACCGCGAACAATATACCTGCTCAAAAATATCCAATTGGGTTTTCAATACTTCTTTTTCCGATATATTTATTTCTTCAATATTTCATTATTGGATATAAAATATACCCATTATTTGTACAATATGTTTTATCGATATACGGATCATTAACCGTAGTATCGGGATTATTTTTTCTTTGGTTAGTTCATAGAAAAATGTTTGGAGAAAAAATCGCATTATATTCAACCATTTCGGTTGCACTGTCCACGAATCTCTTCTTTTACGGAGCTATCGATACCGTCAATTCCCATCCATATTCCTTTTTCCTTTCCTCCGTAGTGCTTGCAATTCTCTTCCTACAACAGTCACCGCTTCCATTGGGAATATTTTCGGGTTTACTCTATTTGGTACGACCACAGGATCTTGTCTGTAGCATTCCTGCTTTTATACAAAAACCATCCGTTAAACGCGCCATATTCCTATTTATACCAATTGTTCTCGCTGTGCTTCTTCAGGTAATCGTCAACTACTGTATTTTTGGTACGATTCTGGCAAGTGGATATCTGCAATCCGGAAGGGAAGGATTTTTACGCGATGGATTCCATCCGTTGGAAGTATTATTTTCGCCAAAATACGGCTTGTTTACCGTCACACCGGTCATTGTGCTGTCACTTGCCGGATTGTTTGTCGGAAGGAATACCCGGATTTTGATGAAAACGGGAATACCTTTCGTTTTCATCCTTCAGCTTATCATTGTTTCAGCCTGGTCAACGTGGAGTCAGGGAGCGTCATATTCCGGCCGGATGTTTGTTTCCATTCTTCCCCTTCTTTCCTTTGGACTTTCCAATTTTTATGCATCACTTCTGAAATTATGGAACGGTTCATTCATCATTACTATGATCATCATTTCCTTTTCACTTTTGAATATGCTATCAATACTCCGTTTTCTTCTTATCAACCCATAGCGGCATATTCTTTTATCCAGCAAGAACTTTTTCGTATACAGAATATATTCTTTCTGCAATTTTTTTTGTATCATGGATTGTTTGTGCCCGTTGCAAAGCTTTTTTCCCTTGTTTGACACGCACATCCGGAAAACGTGCCAGGGTTATAAGATGCATAACCAATTCCTTTTCATCATCTTCAGGAATAAAAAATGCCGTGTTACCGACATTTTCGGGTATACCACCAGACCGCGTTGTAATAATCGGTAATCCCATAGCTTGGGCTTCCAAAAGCACCGTACAGTATTGCTCCTCATACGTTGGTGTGGAAATACTAGGTGCTACAAAAATATCTGCAGTACGGTATATTCCCGGCATATCGTCATACGAAACAATTCGGATCGAAACGGTATCAGACAAATTCCACTCCTGTATACGGGAAAGCATGTTCTTTTTTTGGGAACCGTCTCCAACAATCGTAAACTTAAACTGCGCTTCAACATCACTTCCCACCAATTCTTTCGCAGCACGAAGAATGGTAAATATGCCTTTATATTCCTCCAGTCGTCCGCAAAACAGGATATGAACGGTATGTTTTTTGGTTCCAAGACGTTTCCAATGATCCTTCTCCGGATAAAACCGCTCAGTATCTATTCCATGACCGATCACGGTAATTTTTCGCTCATCCATACCCTCCTGTAATTGCGCCATTTTCGTTTTTTGCGTAAGAGCAATAACGTGATCAATGTCCTGCCTGAAGCGCCGTTTATACGCTTTTCTTCCCCATATCCCCTCGTTGTTAAACGGAATATTTTCCAGTACCGTCGCAACGACTTTTTTAACATACCCACGTTTTTTTGCCTCCAATGACTGCTGGGTATATCGGTAATAGGATTCTGCTGTATGGACGATATCAAAACCCCGTATCCGGTTTTCCAATCCAAAAAGCAGGTGTGCATCCGTGAATATCCGGTTAAGAATGGACATCTTGAAGGGAAAATCCGCAATATCCATAGGGGAAGGAAGCTTCACGACGGGAAACGCAAAGATATCATGAAAGGGCTTCAATGAACCAAATGCTGTAATTTCACACCTCCCCACAAGGGGAGTAAAAGATTGCATCTCATATTGGTTTAGGAATTTTCCCCGAATAATTGCAAGTGAAATTTTTTTCATTGTCTTTGTGATCCTAATACTTTTTCCAATGCAAATTGAACCTGTTTAGTCCACTTGGAATGAGAAAATTTTTTACTATTTTGATATGCTTTTTCCGATAGATTGCTCCAAATTTCTGCATCTGTTGTACAACGTCTCAACGATTGTGATATCGCAACGCTGTCTCCCTGTGAAAGCAGCATTCCCCCATCACCAACCGTTTCGGGCATGGCTCCAGCGTGAACGCTAATTATCGGCGTTTTCCATGTTTGAGCTTCAGCTGCAGGAAGGCAAAATCCTTCATATGGGGAAACGCTCACAAACACCCGGGCTTCCTGGTACAGGGTATGTAGTTTTTCATCGGACACAAATCCTGTTTTTATGACACTTGTTTCAAGGGAATACTTTCTGATTACATCATCAATACGCGTGTCATACCAATAATCCCCTCCTACAAGATATAAAGGTAGCGGATTTTTACTTTCTTTTTTGTAGTGGCTGTACGCTTCAAGTAAAACGGGGATTTCTTTTCCCGGTTTTAGTGCACCAACATAAAGGATTTTATTCCTCTTGGTAAATATCGGTGTTTTCTGTTTTGTCGTGTATACCGGTGGATATGCAACGGTAATTTTTTCCGGATCAATTGAATATTCACGAATAATATCATTTTTCGTTGCCTGGGAGATGGTAAGGATATGTCTTGATGTGTGGACAAGATATTTCGTCTGGGAGGCAAGACGACTGTATGAAGCAGGATATGCAGACGGATTTTTTAAAAATGAAACGTCATACACGCATCCCAGTATCGGAGCAGAGATAAATCTGGGGCAAGCCTGGGATGCTGCAATAAAACAATCCACAGGGTGAAGCATTGTCTGAATGGGAATTCCAATCTGCAAATACCCATGGTGTGGCCAAATCCGTACCCACTGTGTGTTTGGCGGCAATACGTTGCCGCTTTTATTCCGGAATCCGTAAACACGTACGGACGATACATGTGGATCTGAAGACAAGGCACGGAGAATATCCATCGTAACCCGATAGACACCAACCTGCAGGCGTGAATCATCGGGAAATAGCGCTCCTCCATCAATGCCAAGTATCATACTTGCATCCTATTATACTTCCTCTTTCCGTCCAGTATCCCCCGAAGCGGCATAAGGAAAGAGACTATACTCACTTCCCTTCCAAATCCGAAAGCGCACCGGAGTATCCATTCCGTTTTGAATATAAGAAATAACGGAAATAGGATATGGGGAAAATATTTCAGGAAAAAATATGTTTCATTGGAAAAGAAATGGAAATACCAAAACATTCTTCCTTCCGTTTTCCGTGCACCACCCTGTTTGGCACGAAGATGCAGAGCTTCCGCAGTAGGCCAGAAGACAATGCTTCCTCCACTATTGCGGATGCGCCTACTCATATCCGACTCTTCACGCAGTGCATTTCCGGTAAACTGTTCATCAAATACTCCAACCTGCCCAAATATCTGCATTCTAAATCCACAGTTACACCCAAGAACGGAATCGATATATTGGACTACAGTTGAAGAATACCCACCGGTAACACTTCCAA
>CAZERT010000042.1:0-6719 GCA_964515515.1 uncultured Gammaproteobacteria bacterium | reverse complement strand
TCTTCACCGATTTTACCGAGCGTCTGTTTTTGGTTGTTTTGCTTCATTGATCTTCGTTGCAGCCTTTCCGGTCCGATCACGAAGATAATACAATTTTGCACGGCGGACATCGCCGTACTTTTTCACATCGATTTTTTTAATCCACGGTGAAGAAATGGGAAAGATGCGTTCCATCCCAATTGCACCAACACCAATTCTTCGAACCGTTATCATGCAGTTTTCCGCACTTCCCTTGATGGCGATAAGAATACCCTCAAACACTTGGATACGTTCGCGACTTTCTTCCTTGACTTCCCTTTTCGTCTTCCCTGCCACTTTTTCCTTTTCGATGAGGCGGTAGTGGACACGAATCGTGTCGCCAACGTGAATTTGTACTGCATTATTCCATAAAGCGGCGTTTGCCATAGGAAGTTATTATAGCAATTAGTTTGCTTTGCTACAAGCCTCGATAAAGGAAAGAAACAGCGGGTGTGGGACAAGTGGCCGTGAACGGTATTCAGGATGGAACTGCGTTCCCACAAAGAACGGATGGACAGATTTGGGAAGCTCCACGATTTCACACAAATTTTCAACGTTCGATCTTCCGGCAATAGTAAGTCCTGCCTCTTCCATCTGTGTTGCATACGCATCGTTAAATTCGAAGCGGTGCCGATGCCGTTCGCCAACCATACGGTCATCTGGGGCATCATACCCACCATATTTTTGGTAACTTTCATCGGAAATCGTTCCCTTTTTGACCAAACATTCCCATCTCCCAAGTCGCATCGTACCCCCATATGCACGGCGTTTTAAAATTTCCTCCTGTCCGTTTATCATATGGATGACAGGATGTGCTGTTGTAGTATCACATTCATTTGTGTGGGCGTCTTTGAGTCCAAGAACATTGCGTGCAAACTCAACAACGGCAAGTTGCATACCGTAACACAGCCCAAAATATGGAATTTTGTTTTTACGTGCATAGGCAATAGCCGCAATTTTTCCCTCTACACCGCGGGGTCCCCATCCGATTGGGACGATAATGCCATCAACACCGGAAAGGGATGACATATCTCCCTGTTCCAATTTTTCCGCCTGGATCCACTTGGTTGTTGTTTCCACTCCTTTTGCCCAGCTTGCGTGGTCAATTGCATCAAGAAGGGCTGCATAACTATCCCGCAGTTCGTATTCCCCTGTTGCAAAATACTTGCCTACAATGGCAATCGTTATTTTCTTTATTTTTTTTGCTTTGATGGTGTCAACCATTGTTGTCCACTTGGAAAGGTCAAGCGTATTGACAGGAAGACCTAACATCGTCAGGATTTTTTCGTCAAATTTCTGCTTGGCAAACTGGAGCGGTATTTCGTATGGGCTTTGGGCATCAATATTATTGATGATATTTTCTGCATCGACATTGCAAAACAGCGCAAACCGGGAACGCCTGCGTTCATCCATCGGTTTTTCCGCACGGGCAACGATAAAATCAGGTTGAATACCCATGGAATTAAGCGTCCGGACGGAAAGTTGTGTGGGCTTTGTTTTTGGTTCTCCAAGAAACTTGGGTGTTGGAAGGTAACTTACGTGAACGTGAATTACTTCGTTTTTCCTATCGCGGGAAAGGATACGGGAGGCTTCATAATAGAGCATATTCTGATATTCTCCCGCCGTTCCGCCAAGTTCGATAACCACGATATCCGTCTTTTCCTTTTCCCCGGCTTCCTTAATCCTGCGGATTATTTCATCCGTCACATGGGGAATGGCTTCCACATCCTCGCCTTTATATTCAAAATTGCGTTCCCTGTCGATAACGGTTTTATAAATCTGTCCCATTGTGACGAAGTTATGCTTATGCATGTCCGATCCAAGAAATTTTTCATAGGTTCCCATGTCCATATCTGCTTCCGTCCCATCTTCCAAAAGATAGGGATCGCCATGCTCGATCGGATTAATGAGTCCTGCATCTACGTTGAGGTAATTTTCACATTTGACACTTGTTGTCCTGTACCCGCGAAGCTTTAGAAGCAGAGCAATAGCGGCAGTGGTATTTCCCTTTCCAAGGCCCGAAATAACACCACCAGAGACAAAAATGAATTTTGTCGGCATACTTCATGCTATCAAAAGCCACGCATACGCGTCAATTGGAAGAACATACACAACACGAAGCAATTATTTACTTTTCTTTTTCTGTGCAAACGGAACGATGCGTTTCCCGACACCGTAGAGGGCTTTGAACATATCGCTTTTCGTAATGATGCCCACAACATGATCATTTTCGTTTAACACCGGGAGCTGATCAACCCGATGCGCAAGCATTCTGGCAAGCGCACGCATAAGCAAAATGTTTGGTCTGGTAAATATTACGCGCTTTTGCATGACTTCTTTTACTTTTCCGATAAAACACTCCTGACATTCCAGAGCAATCTCTTCCGGGTCCTCTGCAGAGGATATATCGCGGACAAATTGTTGATAATCGGGATAGAAACGCCTGAGCATATCTTGCCTTGTGAGGATACCTGCAAGTTCTTGCCTTCCACGAACGACTATTATTGCGTTAAGATTTTTTTTTGTCATGATCTTCCAGGCAACCGTTAACTTATCGTCTTCATGCACTGTATCGATGGTTGTTTGCATTGCATTTTTGACTATCATATTCCACAAGAGTACAGAAGCTGTGCGTGTTTGTCAAATATAGATATACACAAATATTTTGTGATTTCTGTCACACTTTGAAGAAGAGTAAGCGTGTATTATAAATATTCTATTGTTCCAAAATACCGGTCCCCAAAATCGCCAAGCCCGGGAACAATGAATTTTGTTGCGTTTAAGTGGGAATCAATAGCTGCCGTAATAATTTTAACATCGGGATACTCCCTATGAATACGCTCCAACCCCTCCGGAGCCGATACGATACAAATAACCGTGATGTGTTTTGCGCCTTTTTGGGTAAGGATTGCCAGCGAATCAAGAAGTGACCCGCCTGTTGCAAGCATCGGATCAACCAAAAATACGATATTTGATGAAAAAATTTTCGGAAGTTTTTGGTAATACTCGTGTGCTTGAGCCGTTTTCTCATCCCGAGCAAGACCGATAAAACCAACAGCTGCACTAGGAAGCAAATCTTCCAAGGCAAAGAGCATACCGATCCCCGACCGGAGCACCGGAACGATGATTACATCTTTTTTAAGCCGCTTTCCTTTCATTGGCGAAAGTGGGGTGTGAATGGTATATGATTCAAGTTTTAATTTTTTAGCAGCATGAATAAATAGAAGCGAAGAAACGATTCCGCTATGACGGCGGAAATCTTCTGTTTGGGTAGTTTTTTCCCGAATAATGGAAAGGGAGTGATCAATAAGCGGATGATGGACGACTGTTACCCACGGATACGATATTTTTTGCGTTTTCATACCGACGGAGGAATTGTTTGGTTTGTACGGGATTTCCTACGGCTGGCAACTTTTAGCTCCAATATTGACCGCCTCAGAATCGCTTGTGCATCGGCAAGTTCTATGCTTTTCCCCTTGTTCTTTACCGTTTCTTTGGCATCGCTTATTGCCTTTTTAATTTCCGCTTCGTTGATTTCATCTGCGTGAACAGCCCGTGAAACCAATATGGATACACGGTTTTGGACGACTTCCATAAACCCGCCGCCAATTGCCAGATATCGCTCTTTCCCATCTTCCGTAATTTTAATTTCACCCTCTGTAAGTGCCGTAAAAAGCGGAACATGCTTAGGAAGCACCCCGATATACCCGTTGACTGTCGGAACCACAACCTCTCCAACCTGCGCAGAAAAGGCTACTCGTTGTGGGGTGATGATTTCCAAGGTAAACCGTGTGGCCATATTATTTTACTTCGTCGATGCTCCCAACCATATAAAATGCCTGTTCGCTTTTATCATCGTGTTTGCCTTCCAGAATTTCCGCAAACCCACGGACTGTTTCTTCAAGCTTGACGTACTTTCCGGACCGCCCGGTAAATGCCTCTGCCACAAACATTGGTTGAGTCAGGAAGCGTTGGATTTTGCGTGCCCTGGCAACAACGCGCTTATCTTCTTCGGAAAGTTCCTCCATACCCAAAATGGCAATAATATCCTGGAGGTCCTTATAGCGTTGCAACACCCGCTGGACGCCGCGTGCTACGTCATAGTGCTTTTGACCAACAGTTGCGGGTTCCAAAATGCGCGAATTGGATGAAAGCGGGTCAACAGCCGGATATAATCCCTGTTCCGCAATGGAACGCTCCAAAGAAATCGTTGAATCAAGATGCGAAAATGTAGCAACAGGCGCCGGGTCCGTATAATCGTCTGCCGGAACATACACTGCCTGAACGCTGGTAATGGAACCTTTTTTAGTGGAGGTAATCCTTTCCTGAAGTGCTCCCATTTCCGATGCAAGGGTCGGTTGATATCCAACGGCAGATGGAATCCGGCCCAACAGTGCCGATACTTCACTTCCTGCCTGCGCAAACCGGAAAATATTATCGATAAACAGTAACACATCCTGACCCTCTTCGTCTCGGAAATACTCCGCCATGGTAAGACCGGTAAGGGCGACGCGCAACCGGCTACCAGGAGGCTCATTCATTTGGCCAAAAACCATGGCTGTTTTTTCAATAACACCAGATTCCTTCATTTCGTTATAGAGATCATTTCCTTCACGGGACCGCTCACCCACTCCGGAAAATACGGACACACCGCCATGGACTTCCGCAACGTTGTGGATCAGCTCCTGAATAAGAACCGTTTTCCCCACTCCTGCACCGCCAAAGATTGCCACCTTCCCACCCTTCACAAATGGTGCAATCAGATCGATAACTTTAATACCCGTCTCCAGAATTTCCAATTTTGTGCTTTGATCCGTCAGTTTTGGCGCTTTCCTATGGATGGGATACTGTTTTTCCGATTTAACCGGACCCTTGTCGTCAATCGGATCTCCGACGACGTTAAAAAGGCGTCCCAGCGTTTTCTTGCCAACCGGAACGGAAATCGGAGCACCGGTTGCTGTGACTTCATCTCCCCGTTTCATCCCGTCAGTTGGACCAAGGGCAACCGCGCGGATCCTGTTTTCCCCAAGATGGACTGCCGTCTCCAGTACCAGAATTTTTGTCGGCGTAAACTCGGTTTTTGCGTGAAGTGCTTCATATATTGCAGGAAGATAGGTATCGTCAAACTGAACGTCAACGACTGCGCCCAGCACTTGAATAATTTTTCCTGTATGTATTTTTTCGTTTTTTGCCATAGGTACTCCTTTTTCCAAAAGTATTATTGGTACGTTTTTATTCTTCTACCGCCAAACGGGCTGTCACCATATCCGAAATCTCGTAGGTGATCTTTTCCTGTCTGGCTTTGTTATATAAAAGGGTCAACTCCCCAATTAAGGACACCGCATTATCCGTTGCATTTCTCATGGCAACCATGCGTGCACTATGTTCACTGGCTTCCGACTGAAGGATGGCATCCCGGATCTGATTTTCCAGATATTGGGGCACCAGAAGATCAAATACTTCTGCAATGGACGGCTCTATCACAAAATCCGTTTTTACTGCAGTATATTCCTGACCTAATCCTTCGACACGAAGGGGAAGAATCTGTTTTTTTACCGGTGTCTGTTTGAGTGCTGAAAAGAATTCGTTATAGACAACATCAACGGCATCAATCTCCCCGCGGATATATTGTCCCGTTACCATATCGATAAGTGCCGGGACTGTTGATAGAAACGGTATCGTGGAAGAAAAATCAGCCTGAAGTGACCCGCCGACACGGACGATAAATTCCGCACCCTTTTTCCCAAGGGTTATATAGGAATGTTTCTTGATATCGGTATAGCTGGTTATAAAAAACCGCAAAAGATTCGTATTCAATCCGCCACATAAACCCTTATTGGATGATATGACGATAACAGCACGTTTTCCGCTGAGTCCTTTTGGTTGAGACAATAATGGATGGCTTGATATATCGGTTTTTTCCGCAAGCTCCATCATCATGTCATAAATCTTTTTTGCATACGCTTTTCCGGCAAGGGCTGCAAGTTGTGCTTTTTTCATTTTCGAGGCAGCAACAAGCTCCATTGCTTTGGTTATTTGGGCAATATTTCGTGCGGATTTAATCCGGCCTTTGAGTAATCGGATGCTTGCCATAACGCGTATGGAACGTTATTTCGCGTTCCAGGATTTTTTACATGTTTCTATTGCTTTTTTGAGCCCTTCTTCAATATCCGGCGTAATTTGCTTTTCTTTTGCAAGACTGGCAAGGGTTTTCTTTGCGGATTTTTCCACATAATCCAGGAAATCCCGTTCAAACTCCACAATTTTTACAACAGGAATATCATCAAGATACCCTTTTGTCCCTGCCCAAAGAATTACCACCTGATTTTCCACCGGCATGGGCTGAAATTGCCCTTGTTTAAACAGCTCCACCATCCGGGATCCTCGGTCTATCTGCTGTTTTGTTGCTGCATCCAAATCAGTTGAAAACTGAGCAAATGCCGCAAGCGCCCGGTATTGGGCAAGATCAAGACGAAGGTTCCCGCCAACTTTTTTCATTGCCTTATTTTGTGCAGTACCGCCAACACGTGACACGGATATACCGACGTTAACAGCCGGACGTTGTCCTGCGTTAAACAGGTCCGGTTCCAGGAAAATCTGGCCGTCCGTAATGGAAATAACGTTGGTCGGAATGTATGCGGAAAGATCATTTGCCTGTGTTTCAATAATTGGAAGCGCCGTCAGGGAGCCTCCACCATGAG
>CAZERT010000041.1:0-6770 GCA_964515515.1 uncultured Gammaproteobacteria bacterium | reverse complement strand
GCTTTCCACCGATACAATCCGACCCCTATCGAACAATTCCATTGCGCTTTCCTTTACCCAAGACGGAGCGTTGGAAATTACCAATCCTGAAGCAACCGGCTCTGCAATCCGGCTTGACGGCAATGGAAATGGTATCTTTGAAGGCTCCATTACCGCGGGGTCACTTACCTCTTCCACGATCCTTACCGATATGATCCGGCCTTCCACATCCCAGGCTATTGGCATTAAACTTTCCCCTAACGGAACCGTTTCATTTATCGGCCCTAATTCCCTTCCAGTTGCCATGATCGATAGTAATGGAAACGGTATATTTAGCGGCGTGCTAACGGCAAAAGAGATCCGTGCGGATAAAATTACCGGTTTGGAAGTGTTAACGAATAAAATTTCCGCGCTCTCTTCCACCGTTGATGGATTGTCCAATGCTCCAACGTCAACCGCTTCGAGCAATATTGATTTTGAATCCATACGGTTTATAAACGGCACCGTCACGATGAATCTGTCCGTTCTTGGCAATATCAGTACAAATACCCTTGGGGTATCGGATGAAGCGAAATTCTCGGGTCCGACGCTCTTTGAACGGATCGTCACATTTGCTTCCAAAGTGCTCTATCAGGGGCAGGTAACGTTTGAAAATATTCCCCTGTTTAACCGTGATACGGCAGGATACGCCATGATCAAAAAAGGTGAAAAAAGCGTAGAAGTCACGTTTGAAAAGGAATTCCCATCCATCCCGGTGGTGAATGCAACCATGTCATTTGACCGCGTTTCCAAAGAACAGTTTGGCGCTATCGAATCGGTCATCCGAAGTGGATACCTGTATGCCATTACGGACCGGACAACAACCGGATTTACCATCATGCTTAACAAACCAGCAACAGAAGATACCACATTTTCCTGGACAGCATTTGTTTCCTACAATCCGAAGCTCTTTACATCCCAAACGCATACAACACCAGCTGAACCGACCAACACACCGGTTCCGACACAACAACCACAACACACGCAACAGATTGAGCAACTGCCAACGACTATACCTGTTATTCCAACAGCTTTACCATCGCCAACTATACAGCCAACACAAACACCGGTTCCGACACCTGTCCCAACGACAATAGAACCGACACAAACAGCCAGCGCCTCAGGCGCAATACAATAATAAGTAGAGAGTAGTTAGTAGATGGTAGTTAGGGAATATTAAAAGATTGTAAGACTGGAAGGATGAAGGACTGAAAGAGTGAAAGAGTGTAAGAATGAAAGAGAATAATTTCGATTACGCTCCCTACTAGCTACAAGCTACTACCTACTCACTACAAGCTACCAGCTACTATCTACTAGCTACTAACTACTCTTTTCCAATGTTCGTTGTGTAAATCGTGCCCAGTGGTATTCAATCCACAAAAACAAATTCAGTACAGCAAGAAGGGATAGCGGAATAAGTTTCCCAATCCCAACCTGCCAGATAAAAAATCCGTGGAGGACAAGCATCACGATAAGAAGGGTATCGGAAAGTGCATCAAACAGCGCCGAAACAAGGGAAAAAATAAATGTGATGCTTGTGGGAAGTGTGCGCGCTACAACAGATTTTAATTCAATCACCGGCTCCTGCCTGGAAAGCATGTCCGCATCCACAATACCGCGGGCAACCGCATAGCCCTGTTTTTTGACCGTTACGGTATATTCCTTTTGGGGATCGAGGATCAGGGAAAATTTTCCAATCAAGTCACTTACCGACCTGCTCGTCCACATTTTCCTATCCTTCTGCATAACCGTCACGCTGGCACCATAGATGGGAAGCCCCGTTTTTTCATTTCTGATAAATCCGATAAACACATATTTATTTTTGTTTTTTCCGCTTATTTTCAGGAGTAAATTTTCCACCCGAATGAACAATACTTCAGCAGACATTCTGATACGTTTTATGTTCAGGATCGTACTTAAACCAGTCAGGACAATGAAACTGACAATCACGGAAAAATCCAAAAACCGCCATGATGATGCAAGCGTGTTAAGGTTTGCATGAACATACTTCCAGCTATCGATCACAATATTCCAGTAATATTCTACGTAGCTACGGATGGAAAATGGCGCACGGGTAAGGGAAACGGTTGGATACTGTGTCGTGATGACCGGGCTGAAGGTAAACCGATGCTCATAACTTTTATACCCAGGGGCATTCACATTCATTAAATACTCCCCTGCAGGAAGTACCGCAAACACGCTGCCGTCAAAATCCGTATAGGTTGGATTATTCCCGCCATAGGTTTCCCCGGGAAAATGTTCAAATTCCTGACGTGAGGAATTAAACCGCTGAAAATACACCAATGCTTTTTCAAGAGGTCTGTTGTTTTCCCCAAGGACTGTAATCGGCGATGAGACAAGAAGCGTGGTTAAAATGTCACGGTTCGTTTCCCCGTTTTCCCCACGTGTTTCGATCAAAATATCATACGTTCCCGGAGTTTTTGGTGCAGTGACGGAGCCCGTATAGACTCCAGCCTGTGCCTCCAGAAACCGGATATTTTCCGTCGGAAGCGGCGTTGTATCGGTAGAAAGTCCCAATACCCGTTGGCTTACAACGGAAAGGTACACAAGATTGGGAACCTGGATTTTAAAAGGAATATACAAAACCACCTGTGCATTCGTCGGCACCAAAATCCGCGAAGAATACCCCAGGGCGTTATAGAGATTTAACAGCACCCCACGGCTTGTCATAATCACCCGTTCGCGGTCAACCAGTGACAGCAGAGACGAAGAACTCGTCATCACTTCAAACACTTCCGGCGTCCGGCGCTGGATAAGCTGGGCATTTTCAATAAGCACCTTAAAATAATATTTCGTCAGCGGTTTGAGTCCCGAAATCGTAATGAATTTTTGATCCGTAAGAGCAGTGTCTTCAATGCTTTGAGTCAGATTATTTGGATCCGTTCCATACGTGATGACCGTCCGTGCCGGAACACTGGTAGCTAAATATATAACAAACGATGTGTCGGTAATCGAACGGATATCAAGGGCTGTAATCACGGTTCCCCGAACCTGTGTACGGATAAAATCCGTCGGATTATAGACTTGTTCAAGCGTTGCTTCCGGATGGGAATATTCAGGCGTCGTAAGTTTTGCCGTTACCGTAAAATTCACCTGCCTATCGGTCACATAGCGGCTGGGAGTTTTGAGCCGGAACCGGAGTGTTTTATCTATCGTATTTCGCGGATAGGACAAAATGGTCCATGTAATTTTCCGGTGGGCAACATCAACAACCGGTGTGGAAAGCCCCCAATAATCCTTTGTGGCAGACCCGGCAACATAGGAAAGGATGGAATAGCTGTACATATTTTGCGTCGGCACACTTCCCAAACTCCATGTCGCTTCAATCGTCATCGGCGTGTTGTAGGACAGGAGGGATCCATACGTGATGGTATATTCAATTTCCCTATCTGCTCCAACCATTGCGCCGTCAAGACTGGATGTAAGATTAAACTGGAAATCAATGGGACGGGGAAGGACTTTTGCCGTTGCGGAAAGCTCTCCGGACTGGCTTGCCGCGAGGGTATATGCCTGAACAGGATGAACGATAAACAAACAGAGAATTCCCACAAATAAAAACCGTTTCATACTATTACAACCAGTATAAAGTATGAAGTATAAAGTAGAAAGTATGCACACAAAACACCCCCATAAAAATTCCTACTTGCATACGAAAAACACTCTGCGATATAACTACTCTATAAAGGATCGAAGGAAGGGTGTGTAAATCATCCACTGTGCCGCAACGGTAAAAGTCCGATACTTCCCTTTATAATCCCGAGCAGGAAACGATTGTTCCCTATTGCATCAATCGAAGTAACCTTCTCGGCCCGAGGAGGTTTTTTTATGGAATGTATACCGAAAAAAGATATTCAACGGATTGCTTATTTTGATGCATACCAATCGTTCCAACGACAATTTCCCCATGAAGATGCGCATGAAACCCGCATACGAACTTCCCAGTATCTTCGCCCAAAATTCCATATGGACACAAATACCTATGCCCGGGAAAATTCCGGTTTAGCTGAGTATGATGTTCCAGAAGCAACGTTCACCCTTACCTCAGATGGACACATATACTATACGCAGTATAACCAACAACTCTTGGAACTGCATGAACGCCAAAGGCGACTCACTCCGGATACCTATTCTCCACGCGAACATGCAATCTCTCTTCTTATCGAAACACATTTTGCAAATGGAGCATCAATTGTCGTAAACAGCTATGGAGAACGTGATCTGTTAATCCTGCAATATGATCACGAATCAAAAATCGGAACAACATCCGTCATCAATACACAACACGCCGAAGGTGGGTCATCCCCCCTTACCACAATAGAACAACGATTCCCCAACCTTATACCTGTTTCCCCAACTGAAGGTATTGTACTTCATACCGATAAACCACTTACCATTACACAGGCACAAGAAGCTATCCAATCATTATATCCGGTGAAACATCAACATAATCGGGTGCCTTCCCAAAATCGCTTGCTCTCTTTAACAGAGTTATTTCATCCGATTGGATATATGCCGCAAAACAATAAACTTTTCAATCATGCAACACAACAGGAAATTCCTGTATTTAGTCGAAAAGATTCACCTGTTTACATTACTCACGCCACACAACTTGAAGATACCATATTTCAGAGAACGGATTCGCCTGTTCACAATGTGCCCTCGACACAATATGCAAAAGCACCATCACTTCCCATACCGCTGATTCAAAAAGATACTACCGCTCTTTTCACTGCACCTGAAAAGAAACAGCCAGAATTTACAAAACAAAATCTACAACAAAAAATTATCGATATTCCATTAAATGCACAAACGTTTGCTGATTTTCCCCAAAATTCTTCATTCCCAATAACCCAAACTCCTGATGCACCAAACACAATTGTTTTTTCTACTCCTTATGTATTTTTCTGGGAAAGATCTGTTCATAATGGAACAAAGTTTGTGGAACAACAGTCACCGGAAATCGCAAACATATCCCATGACACAGACATTTCTATCCCCATTCCAAGAGAGAGGAGACAATTACACCATGGTATAGCAATCCCAACCTCCCTGCCACCCAACCAGTCAATTACACTCTCACAAATCATCCAAACGGTTATAGAGCATACACCTCTACAACATGACTCTCATACTATAGGAACATATGATACGCATCATGAGCCAACCATCACATCATCCGTATCACAAGATTTACCACGGATATCGATATATTCATCTGCTCCACCCAGTATGGGTGAATATATCCCCCGTCCAACCGTGTTACATGTTGTAAAGACTAAAGCGCTTTCAATACGCCAAACAATTACCTCAACTCACCATGAATTCCGAATACTTCTTTTTCAGCTTTCAACACAATTTAACCATCGCTTTACACAACAGATTGAAGCATCACCTTCGACATTTCACAAACGATCAGCATTACTCAATTTTCTAAAAAAAGCTACTCCACTCGCTATCGTTTCAGCTACAATCCGACAGCGTACTATTCCCATGATGCATGCAGATGCTCCGAAGCGCATACAACAAAAAATACCGACATTCTTCGCTTCGCTTATACACCGATTCCGGGAAAACCACCAATATATGTTTCTTCATGGGTAATACAAGTATTTCATTATTGTCTCTCTTGCCATTCGCTGTTCTTCTTTGCATAATGAATATACGGGGAATACCGTATGAAAATAAAGCCTGCCAAAGCACGAAAAACTTCCGTTGTTACTAAACCTGTAAAAAAGACAGTCCGGAAAAAGGCCCCAAAACGACGGGCAGTATTTACTTCTCAGCCGAAGGCAGGTGTTTCACTTACTCCCCCACGACCATTGCCGCCGGAACCGATTGTTGTTTCCACACCCGAAATCAAAAAACCGAAGAAAAAAACCAGGCAGATCGCACTGGCCATACTGTGCGTTCTTCTTATCATTGCCGCGTTACTTGTAAAAAACACATTTTTCCCGGGTCCTTCTTCCCCACAAGCAGAGGGTCAACGAGAAATTAAGGAAACCATGCTTGCTGTTTCAAAACTCATGGAGCTACCCCCAGGAATTCCATCTGTTGCAACCGTTAAAGATATAACAAAACTACAAAGCCAGCCGTTTTTTGCAAAAGCACAAAACGGCGATAAGGTACTGATTTTTGCCGATGCAAAACGGGCAATCCTCTATCGTCCGACCACACATCGCATTATTGATGTATCACCCCTATTTTCCGCACCTGTCAATCCCACCCCAACACCGACACTTGCGCCGGCAACGTTTGTGATTCGCAACGGAACGACAACGAATGGACTTACCCGATCGATGGATAAAATAATTAAAGAAAAACTGCCTGCATCAAGTATTATTGCTAGGGAAAATGCCGCACAGTTTGATTACAAAACATCCGTCATAGTACCAATAACCAAACGCCAGGATGCTGTCCGTATTGCGGAAACACTGTCATTGACATTGGGAGAACTTCCCGAAGGCGAATCTACCCCAACTGCTGATTACCTCATAATCCTGGGACAGGACGCGATCAAATAAAAAAATCATTGCTCCAATGATCCATTGCTGGAAAATACATAAGTAGCTCGTAGCGAGTAGTTTGTGGTTAGCATACGAAGAGTATTAATGAACATAATCTTTCAATATTTCCTAACTACAATCTACGAACTACTAACTACTCTTGAAAGCAATGAAACAATGGAACAGTGAAAGAATGAAACGATAAATATCGTTATTTGAAGTCTTGCC
>CAZERT010000040.1:4103-6889 GCA_964515515.1 uncultured Gammaproteobacteria bacterium | reverse complement strand
CAAAAGACAATACTAGACAACATAACACACACCAATGGCTGATTTTGTCCACCTTCATACGCATAGTGAATTTTCCCTCCTGGATGGGCTTGGGAAGCTTGATTTGCTTATAGCACGTGCACAGTCTTTTGGTATGGATGCCCTTGCAATAACCGATCATGGTGCGATGTATGGAAGTTTTAAATACTACATGAAGGCAGTTGCTGCTGGCATAAAACCGATTATTGGTGTTGAAACCTATGTTGCACGGCGGTCCCGGTTGGATAAGGAAGCAAAAATTGATACGGAACCGTACCATCTAATTTTATTGGCGGAAAATGAAACCGGGTACAAAAACCTCATGAAGCTGGTGACCATTTCATATCTGGAAGGGTATTATTACCGTCCGCGGATCGATTTTGAAACGCTTTCTAGCCACCATGATGGTCTTATTTGTTTATCTGCGTGTTTACAAGGTCAAATTCCACAGCTTCTTCTCCGGGATGAAGTTGATAAAGCTGAAGAGGTCGCCACGTCGTACGCAAAACTTTTTGGGCCTGACCATTACTACATTGAGCTTCAGCGTCATCCGTCAATAGAAGTCATAGATCCAACAAACGAAAAAATGGTGAAACTTGCCAAAAAACTTCACCTTCCCATTGTTGCAACGAATGATATCCATTACGTAAATCCCCAGGATGCAGAAGCACAGGATATCCTTTTGTGCATTCAAACCCAGCACACGGTTTTGGAAAAAAATCGTCCCATGACGATGATTTCAACCCCTGATTTTTACATGCGTTCTCCTGAAGAGATGAAAGAGCTGTTTGCCCAATGGCCTGAAGCCATTGAAAATACCGTCCGGATTGCCAATATGTGCAATATCGAGCTGTCGGTGGGGCAGTGGCATTTACCGAAATTTCCCTGTCCGGACAATTTGTCTTCGGAGGAGTATTTGAAACAGTTGGTAGAGGAGCGGGTGGGGAAAATCTATCCAACCATGACGGAAGAACTCCGTAAACGGATTGACTATGAACTTGATATCATCAACAAAAAGGGCTACGCTCCCTACTTTCTGATTGTGGGTGATTTTGTCAACTGGGCAAAAGACAACGGTATCGGGGTCGGTCCAGGGCGCGGATCAGCAGCAGGGTCCGTCATCTGCCGTATTTTAAATATTACCGGCATAGACCCCTTATATTTTAAGCTTCCATTCGAACGTTTTTTAAATCCGTTCCGTCCGTCTGCTCCTGATATCGATCTTGATTTTGCCGATGACCGGCGTGATGAGGTTATTGCCTATGTTACCCAAAAATTTGGCGACGATAAGGTTGCACAAATTATTACGTTTGGAACCATGGAGGCAAAAGGCGCAGTCCGGGATGCAGGCCGTGCGCTTGGGATGCCCTATGCCAAACCCGACAGGATATCCAGGATGATTCCGATGGGCATGCAGGGCGCGCAAATGACGCTTGATAAAGCATTGGAAATATCGTCCGAATTGGCACTTGCTTACAGAACCGAACCGGAAACGAAGAAGCTTATTGATGTTGCCAAAAAACTTGAAGGGGTTGCCCGGCATTCTTCCGTTCATGCGGCAGGGGTAGTGATTGCCGATAAACCGCTTGTGGAGTATACGCCGCTTCAAAAAGAGGCAAAAGGAGAGCGGATTATTACACAGTATGACATGTATACCGTAGGGGAAAACGGCGTCGGACTTCTGAAAATGGATTTCCTTGGTCTTCGCAACCTTACGATTCTTACGCAAGCGCTTGCGTACATAAAAAAAACACAAGGGAAAACCATCGAACTTTCCACGATACCCATAGATGACAAAAAAACATATGATATGCTTTCCAGTGCAGAAACGACGGGCATCTTCCAGCTTGAATCCGCCGGCATGCGCAGATACATAAAGGAACTCAAACCCTCCAATATTTTTGATCTTATGGCAATGGTAGCCCTGTACCGTCCGGGCCCCATGCAGACGATACCGGAGTTTATTAAACGAAAACACAATCCTGGTAGTATTACTTACCCTGATCCCCGATTGAAGGATGTATTGTCGCAGTCGTATGGAATTATTGCCTATCAGGATGATGTGCTCCTTACTGCCATTACGCTTGCCGGATATTCTTGGGGAGATGCCGATAAGCTTCGCAAAGCCGTCGGGAAGAAAATACCCTCCGAGATGAAAAAGCAACGTGAACATTTTATCCAAGGGTGCCAGGAAAATGGCCTGACAAAAACAAAAGCGGAAGAAATATTTACGCTCATCGAACCGTTTGCCGGATATGGATTTAACAAAGCGCATGCGGCATGTTATGCCATGATTGCCTACCAAACTGCGTATTTGAAAGCAAATTATCCTGTTGAATACATGACGGCAGTGCTTACGGCTGAATCCAGAGCCAATACCGGACCAGCACGGGATGAAAAGATTACGGCCATTGTTGCCGAATGCAAGCGGATGAATATTGGACTTCTTCCACCGGACATTAATACCTCCGATGTAGAATTTTCCATTGAAGGACCACAAATCCGACTCGGCCTCTCTGCAGTGAAAAATGTAGGCGGTGCGGCAATTGAAGCTATTCTGGAAGGGAGAAAAAACGGTCCATTTCACTCCATTTCGGATTTTACCCGTAGGGTAGACGTATCCAAAGTGAATAGAAAAACGTTTGAAAGCCTCATCCGCGCAGGTGCCATGGATACCTTCGGCAAGCGTTCCGCACTTCTTAGTGCCATTCCAATTGTCCTTGCCGATGCCCACAAAAACAAAAAAGTTGCAGATACCGGCCAATCCG
>CAZERT010000040.1:0-4003 GCA_964515515.1 uncultured Gammaproteobacteria bacterium | reverse complement strand
ATTGTCCTTGCCGATGCCCACAAAAACAAAAAAGTTGCAGATACCGGCCAATCCGGATTGTTTGATGCACAGGATTCGGCAACAAAAGCCCTTGAGGTGGAACTTCCGGATATTCCCGAACTGTCCCGCAATGAAATATTGTTTTCAGAAAAGGAACTTTTGGGGTTTTATTTAACCGAACACCCGCTTTCTCAATATGGGACGGTAATTGCTTCATTTGCTCCAACTCCAATTGCTGAAATCTCAATCGATCGGATTGGTGACAGGCTAACCGTCATTGGCATGGTTACGGATATTAAAAAAATTATAACCAAAGCGGGAAACCATGAAATGGCATTTTTGAAAGTGGAAGATCTTACGGGAACCATAGAAATGGTAGTTTTTCCAAAGGTCTATGCAAAAGCAGTACCGCTTCTTACACAGGATCATGTGGTCCGTATAAGCGGAAAAGTCGATGCAAAAGACACTCGCTTGACGATATTGGTTGATGATATTGCCGATGTGATCCTGAATTAATTTCGTCGTTGACAGAAGAAAACAGTGTTTTTACAATACGTGTGCCAGTAGAATAATTTTTCTATTGGATTTTTTCATTTGTGGAAGAACAAAAAATACCCGAATCAGACCTTGTATTTACACAGAAACCATCCGCAAAAAGGAAAAAAAACAGTACCGGATGGGAATATCTTGGATATGCAGGGCAGGTAGGGTTTCTTGTTGCAGGACCGATTTGTTTGGGTGCACTTATAGGGAAATCACTTGATTCTTCCTATGGATGGTATCCACAAGCAACGCTTAGTGGTCTTGGAATCGGCTTTTTGTTTTCCATAATCGGATTTATACAATTTGTTCGTGAAATCGTAAAAAAACGGACATAAAGGAGTTATTACAGTCATGCCGCATATATCGCTCGCAGCTGAAACACTTTGGCATCTTGGCCCATTGCCAATTACGAATTCGCTTCTTGCCACCTGGACGGTGATGATTTTTTTGACCCTTTTTTCCCTTGCAGCATCAAAACGAGTATCGCTTGTTCCTACCTCCAACCTCACGCAAATTGCGGAAATGGTGTTGGATGGTTTGTGGAACTTTTTTTCATCGATTCTTGGTCATAATACAAAAAAGATATTTCCCATTGCGGCATCGTTATTTCTTTTTATTATCATTTCCAACTGGGAAGGCTTGTTACCGGGTGTAAGCACCGTTGGAATATTCAGGACGGAAACAAATCAGAGCCAACATGCCGTAATTCCCACCAAAACAGAAACGGAAATGGCTGCCCAAAGCGTTCTCACCCATCAAACCACAACGGATTCATCCCATGAACAGGCTACCATAGGTCTTGTTGAAGAAGTACATAATGCCGTTTCCCAGGAAAAGCCAAAAACAGAGGTTGTCACCCATGAAACAACATCCGGCCACGGGGAGGGGACAAAGTTTATTCCTTTGCTTCGAGCAGCAACTGCAGACTTGAATATGACGCTTGCTCTTGCAATCGTTGCGGTTATTGCGATGCAATATTTTGGATTTTCCTTGTTGGGAATTCACTATTCAAAACGGTATTTTAATTTTACAAATCCGATTATGTTTTTTATCGGTATTTTGGAAATAATTTCGGATTTATCAAAAGTCATTTCATTTGCCTTCCGGTTGTTCGGAAATATTTTTGCCGGGGAAGTGTTGCTTGCAATTATTGCCTTTCTTATGCCATTTATTGCCCCGACTCCGTTTCTCTTTTTGGAATTGTTTGTCGGGTTTATACAGGCCGTCGTATTTTCAACGCTTACCAGTGTATTTATTAATGTTGCAGTTTCGCATGAGGATTAACAGTATCCATTATCAATCTTGAAAGGAGGACACTATGGATGCAGATTCAATGAAACTTGTTATGACAGGCGTCACGATTGCCGTCGGAGGCGCAATGCCCGCACTTGCTATCGGTATGATTACCGGGAAAGCCATGGAGGCAATTGGCCGGAATCCGGAATCGGCTGGCGACGTACGTACATCCATGATTTTGGGTGTTGCATTTGCGGAAGCTATCGCCATTTACGCACTTGTTACGGCACTGATCATTAAATTCGTGTAATTTGCGGATGTAAAACGGTACAGTGGTGCCGTTTCTTCCGAAGGGAAGGGATTGTATGGATAAATTAGGTATTGAACCGACACTGCTTATCGCACAGCTGGTAAATTTCAGCATTATCATTGTTGTGCTTTCAAAGCTTTTGTATAAACCTATCCTTGAAATGCTTGAAAAACGCAAGAAGACCATCGCGGAAGGTGTTGCGCTTACGGAATCATTAAAAATAGAGGAAGAAAAGCTTGCACAAAAGAGGGAAAAGGTTCTTGCGGAGGCTCGCATTGATGCACGCGAAATGATCGAAGAGGCAAAAAAGTTGGCGAAGGAAGAAGGAAACGGCATTATCGAACAGGCACGAAACGAAGCGGAAGATATTATTGAAAAAGGGAAGCGGGAAGTGGCATCCCAGCGGGAAGCAATGCAAAAGGGTGTCGAGCGGGAAGCAATTGAACTTGCTGAAGTGATGGCATCCAAACTTCTTGCACAAAGTTTAAAAGGTGATACCCAGCACGAAATTATTAAAAAGCAATTGAAGCAAATTTCAAAGCTGAAAGTGTCGTAAAAAAGGATACAACAAACGGTATGGATATATCACTTACAAAAGATGCGAAAGGGTTTGTAGAGAGCGTTGTGGGGTATCTGAAAAAAGATACGAAACAATCCGCGCAGCTGCCAAAGGTCCAATCGCTTCTTTCAAAAGTCAGTAAGCAGGCACAAAAAGAATCACAAGCGATTGTGGAAACGGCTGTTGCCCTTGATGATCAGGAAAAGAAAGAGTTGACAGATATGCTTGCTTCAATGTTTGGGCATCCGATGACACTTGTTGAAAAAGTCACTCCGGAAGTTCTTGCGGGAATCCGTATCCAAGTTGCCGATTGGATCGTCGACACAACATACCGTACACAGTTACAAACAATGTCCGTGTTATTAGCGAGGTAATCTTATGAGTCAGGATCTAACCAAAACGATAGCAGCAACACTTGCCAAAAAATTGGAACACTTTGATGAAGAAGTGAAGGCACGACGTGTCGGGAAGATCCTTACGGTAGCTGATGGCGTTGTTCGTGTTGCCGGACTTCCAACGGTTGCCTACCTTGAAATTGTTCAGTTTGAAAACGGCGTGAAAGGATTTGCCATTAATTTGGAAGAGGAATCCGTCGGTGTGATCGTGCTGGGTGACTATTTGGGCCTTAAGGAAGGCGATGAGGTCACGGCAACCGGCGAGCTGTTATCCCTTCCCGTCGGGGAAGAGTTTCTTGGACGTGTGATAACCCCGCTTGGTGAACCAATCGACGGAAAAGGGGCGATTAAGTCCAAAAAACGCTATCCAATGGAAAAGATCGCTCCGTCAGTCATGTACCGTCAGCAGGTTAATACCCCCCTTCAGACAGGAATAAAAGCAATTGATTCCATGATTCCCATTGGTCGCGGACAACGGGAGCTGATTATTGGAGACCGCAACACCGGAAAAACGGCCATTGCCGTAGACACCATTATCAATCAGAAAAATGAAGGTGTCATTTCGATTTATGTAGCCATCGGCCAAAAAACATCACGTATTGCCCAACTTGTGTCGGATTTGGAAAAACACGGGGCGATGAAACATACAATTTTGGTTGTTGCTTCGGCAAGTGATCCGGCGACATACCAGTATCTTGCCCCATATGCAGGGTGCGCAATAGGTGAATTCTTTATGGATCAGGGAAAAGATGCCCTCGTTGTGTATGATGACCTTTCCAAGCATGCATGGGCATACCGCCAAATTTCACTTACGCTCCGGCGTCCATCCGGTCGGGAAGCTTACCCTGGTGACGTATTTTACCTTCATAGCCGACTTCTCGAACGGGCATGCCGACTTGATAAAGCTCATGGTGGAGGCTCCCTGACGGCGCTTCCAATTATTGAAACACAGGCAAATGA
>CAZERT010000039.1:0-7055 GCA_964515515.1 uncultured Gammaproteobacteria bacterium | reverse complement strand
CCGATGCATCCGATAAAATTCAGCAGCGTCAAATACAACGGCAACAAGGGCCAAGGAATTTTTAACAGCGGACGTGCAATCAAAATCTCAACCGGTAAAAGTACACACACCTTCCATAATGTGGTCAAAAGAAGAATTGGAAGGTAAAGGAGTAGTTTGATATACCCTCCGATACCAAAAAGTATCGTAAAATATTTTTCAGTAACAATTTCAAGAAATTTTTCCAACCCGTATGTTTGCATGCCCCACCCGATATACGCTGTAGCCGTAAGGAGGGTAAGCCACTCGGTAATCAACTCTCCGGCTGGTTTGGGTGGATCACTATATGCTCCGATCAATAAAAAAATGAACACGGCAAGTACAGCCATGGTCGTTTTTTTGTACTTGGTTTTTGCTAAAGCAATCCACTTGGAGCATCCCTCTTTCGTACAGATGGTCTGTAGTTTGGAAGTAAACAATTGCACGATTTCCTTCATACCACTAGTATACAGCGGATGTTCAACAATCCTTCAGAATAGTATGGTAGTATGGTGAAATTATTCATAGAAAAAATGTAAGGGGAATATATATGGAACCGCTATGTCGCCAGGCAATATTTGTAAAAATCGATCGGATCGCCGCATGGATTTTGCTTGTTTCCATGATTGGGTTTTTCTTCAGTGGTTTTGTAATGGCAAAGGGCATTGGTGGGGAAGAAGCGGTTGCGCTTCATAACAGTATCCTTCCGCTTGTCGGTGGAGTATCGTTTCTTGTCCATACATTTTTTGCCATCCGTCTTGCCTTCATGCGCTGGAAAATCAAAAACCGGTTTTCCATGATGTTTTTATCCGGCGTATATATTGGTTTATTTTTGGCACTCATCTATGGCATGTTTTTCCTGTCTGCGCCGTCGTATTCCCAAAACACACCAACTCAAAAGGAAACCGCTGGGCAGGGTACACAATCAACCAATCAGTCCAGTTCATCCCAAAAAGTATTTACCGCCAGCGAACTTGCCGCGTATGACGGCAAAAATGGGAATCCGTCCTATGTTGCAGTCGACGGGGTAGTCTATGACTTAACAACCGTATTTAAAAACGGCATCCATTTTGGTCACGTTGCAGGCCGCGATTTAACGGATGCGTTTTACGTCAAACACGTCCGGTCCCAGATTACCAAGTACCCGGTTGTCGGTACGTTGGAATAAGGTATGGTGTATTTTTTTGACTTATAGTCCAATACCTGCTACTATACCTATCTTGTATGTGCGGGTTTCAAACAAGGAACCTGCTTAAAGACAATACCGACTATTGAGTCTGTCCGATAACGATACTTCAGAATTTGTATAATTTTACTTCCGTATCGTACGATTACGATTCTTTACCTCGATTCATATTTTTAAGCGGATTTTTTGTTTGAAACCGGTATGTGCCGGATTGAGCTATGCAACAGAATCGTCACGCAAAATATTCACGAAGGCCGTTTTCCCGGTCGATGGGGTTTGGCCGCAAGTCGGGCCAACATGCCTCGTTTGATCCGTCGCGGTTTATTCATGTTGCCGACCAACCGGTGGGAGGGGATGTATATACGCCAACCCACTCATTTGCGGATTTTTTCCTTGGAGAAAAGCTTGAAAAAAATATTCAAGCCCGTGGGTATACCATTCCGACACCGATTCAGGATCAGTCGATAGACCATATTCTAAAAGGCAAAGACCTCATCGGTATTGCCCAAACGGGAACGGGAAAGACCGCGGCATTTTTGCTTCCGCTCCTCTGGAGGCTCCAGCAACATCTGACAAAAAAAGTATTGATCCTTGCGCCAACCCGCGAACTTGCAACACAGATTGCATCTGAACTTGCCATTTTTTCCCGTGGGATGAATGTGCCGTATGCGGTCTGTATCGGCGGGGTATCAATGATGGGGCAGATTCAAAGTTTACACCGTAATCCGGTTTTCGTGATTGGAACGCCGGGAAGGCTCTTGGATTTGGAACGCGAACGGTATCTGCGATTTTCGGAGTTTACGACACTTGTGGCAGATGAAGTGGACCGGATGTTGGATATGGGATTTCTGGACACGGTAAAATCAATCATTGCCAAAATCCCCCCGACCCGTCAGTCACTGTTTTTTTCCGCCACTGTTCCGCAGGAAGTGTCTCGCATTATGCAATCGTTTTTGCGTGATCCGGTGACGGTTTCCATTAAAGCCCAGTCAGCGGCAGATACCGTCAATCAGGAAGTCATTCATGTAAAAGGTCGAAAAAAAGTCGATGTTCTGCATGATTTACTCCTTCAGCCAGGATATGAAAAGGTACTGTTGTTTGGCCGTACAAAATGGGGGATAGATAAACTCGCCAAAGAGTTGGAACTTCGGGGGTTTACGGTTGCCGCTATTCACGGAAACAAACGACAAACCAAACGCCAACAGGCGTTGGATGCATTTAAACAAAATCGCGTGCAGGTACTGCTTGCTACAGATATTGCCTCGCGTGGGCTGGATATCGATCAGGTGACCCATGTCATCAATTACGACCTTCCACAATCCCGGGAAGATTACATCCACAGGATCGGAAGGACCGGACGCGCGGAACACTCCGGAAACGCAATTACGTTTGTGGAATAAGGGCGGTCTGTTTGTTCTTTTTTAGTTCTTCTGTTGCGCGTGCATGAATGACTCGTTCACCAATGGTTGCATCATGGGCATCTTGGGTATGCATCGGGAGTTTTCCAAGGGATGGAAACGAATGCCAACTATATGAAGTTTTTTGGATATCCGGGAATTTGGATGTGGTAATTTCCACATAATACACATACGTAGGTTCCTGGGATGGTGAAAGGTAATCATATACATCAAAAATATGGTGTTTTGCGATTGGAATACCTAGTGTTAATTGAAGGGATTGGTGAAATGCGTCTTTTGGATGTTGCCGTGAAATTCCGGTCTTTTCAAAGATGGAAAAGTTTTCCTGTGTACCGGTGGTAATTTTTTTTAGAAGAATGGAATTGCTTTTTTTATGATAGAGGAATCCACATACACTATATTTAGTATCCATACACGCATAGTAACACAAAATGTATGATTGGATACGATGGAATCGGAGACGAAAGAATATATGGTACCATTAAGCAATTGTTAAGGATTCTGCCCCATACTTTCCACCATGAGGATTCTTGTTGTCGATGATGAAGTAAAGCTTGCAACCGCTATTAAACGGGCGTTGGAAATCAATCGGTATGCCGTCGATATGGTTCATACGGGGCCCGATGCCCTCGATATGGCTCTCGGTGAGGACTACGACTGCATTCTTCTTGATATCATGCTTCCAGGAATGGACGGACTTACGGTCTGTAAAAAAATACGGGAGGAAGGTGACACCACCCCTATCCTTATGCTTACCGCCAAAGGGCAGGTCACCGATAAGGTGCTTGGACTTGATATCGGTGCGGATGATTATCTGGTTAAACCGTTTTCCTTTGAGGAACTCTTTGCCCGGATCCGCGCGCTGGTTCGCCGGCCAAAAAAGCAAACAACGAATATTCTTACGGTCGGTGATCTTTCTCTTGATCCCGTTTCCTACACCGTAACATGTGCCGGGAAAAAGATTTCCCTTTCTTCCAAGGAGTTTTCCATTTTGGAATACCTGCTGCGCAATAAAAATTCTGTCGTATCCCGTGATCAGCTCATTACCCATGTGTGGGATTATGATGCCGATGTGCTGCCCAATGTTGTGGAAGTACACATCAAACATCTTCGGGACAAAATCGATACAAAGGGAAAGAAAACACGTATTACAACCATCCGTGGGAAAGGGTATTCCATTTCGGAATAAGACAGCTATGTTTCGATCAGCACGCCTTCGGCTTACCGTTTGGTACATGTTCATGATTATGTGGGTGAGCCTGGTGTTTAGTGCGGTCATTTACTCCATGGTGTCGTTTCAGATCGAAGGGATCATCCGTCGTCAGAATGAACGTATTACCAGAATGCAAAATGAGTCCGATGACCGGTTTGGGTTCCGCATAACCCCAAATACACCACCGTTTATTTCAACGGATGAATTGGAAAACCAAAAAAAGCAGCTTTTAGTTTCCCTTATTCTGGTAAATCTTGGAATCGTTGTGTTGGTTGGCGGGGCATCATATATATTATCGGGAAAAACGCTCAAACCGATTGCCCAAATGGTGGAAGAGCAAAATCAGTTTATCAGTGATTCATCCCATGAACTCCGGACCCCCATAGCCACGATGCGGGCGGAAATGGAACAGCAGCTTTTGGAAAAACGGATACCCGATGCAGCCGCACGCAAACTTATTGCCAGCAACCTGGAAGAGCTTACCTCTCTGCAGAATCTTACGAATAACTTACTCCAGCTTGCTAAAGTCCATCCGGCATTGCCGGAAAAGGACACGGTCATGATATCGGTTTTGGAAAGCATCACCGTTGCCATAAAGAAAGTCACGCCTATCGCAAAAGGAAAATCAATAACGGTGGTGCATCCCAAAGGGGACGCGTTTGTCCGCGGTGTTGAACAATCGCTTGTCCAACTGTGGGTGATCATTCTGGATAATGCCATCAAATACAGCCCGGAACACACAACCATTGCCGTGAATATCAAAACAAAAGACCGTTTTGTTGACGTATCATTTAGGGATGAAGGGGTGGGGATTGCTCCAAAAGACCTGCCGCATATTTTTGACAGGTTTTTCCGGTCCGATGCTTCCCGCAGTGTCGTTGACGGCTACGGTCTTGGCCTTTCTATTGCCAAGAAAATCGTTTCATCCATGCGGGGAACTATTTCTGCACGGAAAAATTCAGGGAAAGGGATGACGTTTATTGTGTCTCTTCCTTCCGGTCATGTGTAAATGAAGGGATTCAGGAAGTCTTAAGAAAGAAAAGGGAAAATTGCCAATATGAAGGGCATATCAGGAATTATTTCACCAATAAAAAAATTCATTGCATGGATAAAACATGTGCCGCGAAAAACACACGTGATTGCGGGCATCATTGGTGTATGTGTTTGTGTGGGGATTGTGTATTTCCTATCTTCAGGAAAGAAATCCCAAACTCCGGTGTATGAAACTCAAACAGTAGAAAAGGGGACGCTTATTGCAAGCATTTCCGGTTCTGGAACCATAACGACGGGCAATACCACCAGTATCACAACGGGTGCCACGGGAACGGTAACGGCAGTCTATGTAAAAAACGGCGATACGGTACAAAAAGGCGACAAAATTGCCGATATTGCCCTTGATGAATACGGGCAAAAACGGGTTGCCGCCGCATGGCTTTCCTATACCAATGCCCAAACGGCTGTGAAAACTGCGCAGGCAGATAAAGTGAAGGCAGATCTTGATATGTGGGAATATCGCCAGGATATTTTGGATGCCCAGGATGACATCAAATACATGAATGAAAATCCTATAAATCCAAGCACGGGTAAAACATATACGGATAACGAAAAAACGATTATTAATAAAACATTGGGTGAAGCCCAGGCAAATTTTGCCGCTGCGGAAACCAAATACAAACATGCCGACGCCGCCATTTCCAATGCAAGCGTACGGATTGCTTCAGCCTGGTATGATTATCAGCAGGTGTCCCAAACCGTCACGGCTCCGGAAGACGGCGTCGTGGATAACCTCATCCTTGCGGTAGGCACGACGATTTCCAATAGTGCCGACAGTTCAATTTCAATCAGTGACGGCACAACCTCATCATCAACATCATCCAATGCAAACACCCTTACGGCATCTTCCCAAAGCGTGGGAACGATCAAAAGTTCTGAAGGGGTGTACAAGGCAACGGTCAATTTGACGGAAATTGATATTCCCAGTATCAAGTCTGCACAAAAAGTAACGCTTACTATGTCTGCATTCCCAAACAATACGTTCACAGGAAAGGTTCTGGCGGTGGATACCAACGGGAGCGTGTCATCGGGAGTTACCAGTTACCCGGTTACCATTCTTATGGATCCCACAACGGTCAATATTTATCCGAAAATGGCAGTTGATGCCCAGATTATTACGCTTGTCAAACCCGATGTATTGATGGTTCCCACAACCGCAATCACAACGGACAACGGCGTTTCAACTGTTCAGGTGATGAAAAATGGAAAACCGTCTGTGGTAACGGTTACCGTTGGCGATGCAAACGATACGGATTCGGAAATCAAATCAGGACTGAAGGAAGGTGATGTTGTCGTCACCAGCGTAACACTCCCGTCTTCCAAAACAGGATCATCATCGTCCTCCTCAACACGGCAGTCGGGATCATCAACCCGGTCGGTATTTTCCGGGTCAGGTGGGTTTGGGGGAATGAGTGGTGGTCCTCCCGGAGGATTTTAACCTATGGCCCCGACAATCCAAACCATTGGTCTGGGGAAGACCTATACGACTGACGAACTTCAGACCGTGGTCCTCAAAGATATTACTCTTACCATTCAAAAAGGCGAATTCGTTGCAATCATGGGGCCGTCGGGATCCGGGAAATCAACGCTTATGCATATCCTTGGTGCCCTTGATCTTCCGACAGTTGGCTCCTATTTTCTTGACGGCCAGGATGTGGGGAAATTATCCGATGATGATTTGGCGGAAATCAGGAATAAAAAAATCGGATTTGTGTTTCAGGCATACAACCTTCTTGCCCGAACAAGTGCCATCGATAATGTCATGATCCCCATGGAATACGCCGGTATTGCCGATGAGGAACAAAAAACCAAGGCAACGCAACTTCTGGAATTGGTCGGACTTTCAGACCGTATGAACCATCCACCAAACAAACTTTCCGGTGGGCAGCAGCAGCGGGTTGCTATTGCCCGATCACTGGTCATGAACCCCAGCATTATTTTAGCCGATGAGCCAACAGGCAATATCGCATCCGATCAGGCGGAAGAAATCATGGATATTTTTAAAAGGCTTAATGAAAAAGGTCATACCATTATTATGATTACCCATGAACCCGATATTGCCGCCCATGCCGGTCGTACGATTCATATCCGAGACGGAAAGATTATCGGTGAAGACCGGAGTGCGGGCGATAAAAAGCCATCGGGGAAAACGGGGAAAAAACGATCA
>CAZERT010000038.1:2546-7182 GCA_964515515.1 uncultured Gammaproteobacteria bacterium | reverse complement strand
TGGAAGTAGAACCCAAACAGGTAGAGGCGACCGTTCGAAATGCATTGTCCAGTATCACTGATGAACCAACATCTAAAGATGACTATGATGTTCTTGCGAAGATGGTGCTTGGGATTCGAAGCATGGGTCCGTCTGCAATTGCGTTTGCAAGATCGTTTTTTTTAGGGCAGTTATCTACCGAGAATCGAAGTACGTTGGAACTGTGGAAAGCGAGAGTATTTCCTGCGCTTTTACTCTCGATAGATATTCCTTTAGAAAAACAAGAAAAGAAGTAAGTGGTGTTGGATGAGGGGGGTAGTGTTCAATTTACATACCATTCGTACGCATTGATACAGGATTGGTAATTTGATATACTATAAGATATGTCACCAGATATACAGCCAGGAAGAACAGTTATAACTCCGTTAACTTTAGAACAGCGTAATGCTTTGCGTCTTTCGTGGTTTACTGATACAGAAGCCCGAATACGAGCTGGAGAAACATTATCACCTGCATTGCTTGCGATACATCACCAAAGAGCAGTAGATCCTGATCATATGACGATTGCTGAGCGAGAACAAGAAAAACGAGGGCGATTTAACGAATCTGCGTAAGAAATGTGTATTGTAATGTTGTGAGCGCTTCATGAACAAGTTCCGGCAAATGTGATCGGAGAGACTCCGGCCAATAGCGCCCTTCCTGTATATTTTTGAGGATGTGTGATTCGGTTTGAATCAGTTGTAATCCATTATTTCGAACTCTCTCAGGGTCTGTCATGGCATCCAGTTGGTCTGCAAGGGCGCACATAGCCTGAAGTTTTATGAGTGTTTCATTCGGTGGTTTTCTTCGGGAATTTCCATTGGAGAATAATGGAGTGTCGGTATGTGTACGGGGGTACGACTTGGAGACCGGTTGGGGGAATTCATGATGGGCAACCATGATGCGGGCAATACCTTCATCGACCCGTTCCCGAATGGCGGTAAATCCGCTGTGTACATGCGCGACACGAAGATCATATTGTTGGTTTTGCGAAAGACGTTCATATTCTTGAAACCGAGATAAATCATATATTTTTCCGTAATCATGCAGCAGTGCGGCAACCGTAAGCATGTCTGTTTCTTCGTTTGTACAAGGGAGATGCTGCGCCATGGTTTGGGCAAGAGCAGCTGTTCGAACACAGTGTGCATACATACCTGGCCACGCGGTATGAATTTCATCAAGCATGGTATATGCATGGTGCAGGGTGTGTGGTTCAATCGTCCAGCAGGAGCCAAGAAGCCGTGATTGTTCGACGTGGAGTGTATATCCCATGATTTCAGACTGGGCTGTAGGCGCTTCACAGGTCATATGTGAACATCGTAAATAGTGCCATACTCGAAGGTGTTGTGCGCAGTGTTGTGTGTTGTTTGTCGCATAGGAATAGGGAAAAGATAAGTATAAATCTTTGTGAAATACAACACAACTTCGATATACGTAGACTCCTCTTATTGGAGGAAGTTCTGCCATTGACAAAAATGGTATGCAATCGTAGGCTGGATATGATGGCCAGAAAAATTATTGTGAAAGCAGTTAAAACATCTGCAAAAAAACGGAAATCTCCGAAATCACTGTTTACTTCTCCACTAGGCGGAGTGCTCATTCTTCTTGGAGCAATCGCGATTCTTGTTGTGCTTTTGAAAGCCATGCAGATGGGTACGGAAACGCGTTCCAAAGCCGCAACGTGCGATGACAAAAATTGTGCAAATGTATGGAATGGCCAAGGGTGGATGATTACCAACTGTGATGCGTGGTGGGATTTGGATGGCGATGAAGAATTGTGTTTGGCAAAAAATCAGATGGCGATCTGTCAAGGAAGATTATTTTGTTGTCCAAGTGCTGGAGGTAAATGGACCGCTGATTTAACCCAGTGTCCAAACGGTGCTTCCCCGACACCATATGGATGGAAACCATCTCCAACAACTCAACCTTCTCCAACAATTAAAAGTACTCCGACAGGAGGCACACAACCGACCTATACCCCATATCCGACGTATACTCCATATCCTACAGCGCAAGCGACACCGATTAACAAACGTCCGGATTGTGTGAGCATTTCCCTGCAACCGGCACGAATTACTGCAGGCCGGTATGCGACAATTGCCTGCAGCGGGAAAGATTCTGATGGTTCGGTTGTCTCTGCTGATTTTTATTTTAACGATGGAACAACCGGACGGGCGGATAAGGATGTCGGAGCAAGCGGAACAATTTCAACAACACACCGGTTTAGTCGGACAGGAACGTATACCGTTACCTGTCGTGTGCGGGATAACAGTGGAGCACTGTCTGATATTCCAGCAATCTGTACCGCTAAAATGACAGTTATAGCAGCACCAACATCTGCTCCTAAAAATACCCTTGCGCCATCTATGACACCAACTCCGACAACTGCAACGACGAGCGCAACACCTACGTTTGTGCCTGTAAATTTATCAGAAATTACACCAACATTAGACATTCCACCGGAAGATATGCTTCCCGAAATTTTATTAACCGTTTCACCGTTTACGAATGCACAGGGCTATGCATCCAGCACATTTACGATGCGCGGGACAACGGAGCCAAATGCTCAGGTTGATGTGGTGATTGATCCGGACGGTGTGCGCGGTACGGTGGTTGCCGATAGCAAGGGAGCATGGAAATATGTGATTACACGGGGGTTATCTGCTGGCGCGAAAATTGCAACCGTGGTAGCCTCTTCAGAAAATGGCAGGATGGAGCAAAAGATTACCTTTAGTGTTGGAAAGAGCGTCGGTGGAAATATCGGCGGAGTGCTGATGGGAGTCGGAGCGCTTGTTCTTCTTGGAGTTGTAGGATTCGTGATTTACCGCAGGCTGGCGGAAGGATAAATTAACGTTCTTTGTAAGATTGCTGGATTGTAAAGATGTGTTAATTTATTCTTCCATCTCTTTAAAGTGAAATTGAATTTTTTTCTCCGCTATTTATTTTTTGGTTTGTAAGTTACCCATTTGTTTACAATTATTACGAGATACATTCGATTTATACGTTGAAAGTACCATTAATAAATGGTATAATTTGTTGTCATATGGCTCCAGAATCATTACCTCCAGGACTTGCTGCGCTTGAAGGTGTTCAAGACGTGTTTCATGTAGCAGATGGATATTTCGAAGCACAAGAAAATGATGGTCAACCCGTTCGTACGACGACAACATTTATACCTGAAATACAAGAAGATGGGGGAATTGGAATTCGTGTGAAACGTAGACCGCAGGATTTGTCTGATATTGATGAGCAGGTTGCGGGTATTGATTATCCAAGATTTGTACAACAGAGTGATTTACTTGCCCAATACCTTCTCAAAAAACTAGAAAGTGTGTCGGTAGATAGTTCTGTGCATGCGACAATTGTGAAGCTTACGTCAAGACTTACTGAGCTTTCACAGATTGCTTCGAGAATTAAAATGTCTGCTGAGTTGGGCATTGACGGAAATCAAGCAATGCATTTTTTATGGAAAATGGAAGCTTTATTTAAAGATGATAATGATGAAAGCTTACCTAATGCGCTAGTGTTAAAAAAATTTCTTGAATTATAAAATAATCTTCACATAAGGCCAATTGTTGTGGTTATGATTTTGCATCAACGGTGTATAATGGGAGCATGTTTTCAGAACGTGATGTTGATTTCATTTTGTTTGCAGCAGAGCACCCGAATGATCCTTCAGTAACAGATCAATGGGGATGGATGGAATTGGCGTATCGAGATAGACTTGCTGCCCAACAGAGAAATGGTGAACAATCACTCCTGATTCCGCAATCCTCACAGTTGTCGGCGAGTGAACATCCGTAATGTATATTTTCTTGAAGCTTCGACTGTAAAATCGCCTTTGATTAGGGTACTATGAAATCATGCTGAAACGTGTGATTGTCGGATGTATTTTCTTCTTTTTTATTCTTTTTCCAGGGATTTGCTTTGCCCAGGTGCCGGAGTTTAGTGTTGCCCAGACTTTTACCATTTCCGATAAAGATGCAGTAGATGGGGATATTATGTCCCTTACCACAGACAAGCAGGGAATTGCCCGTTCAACCGTTGCTAATGACCAGCATATGTACGGTGTGTTGGTGGCTAAACCCGTGGCTGTGTATAAGACCCAAGCGACCATGCCGGTGGCACGGGATGGGATTGTGGTTGTTAACGTGACAAATCTTTCCGGCCCCATTAAAATCGGTGATTTTATTACCAGTTCTGCAATTGCCGGCAAAGGCCAGAAGTCTCCTGAGTTAACGGGGTACATGTTGGGTATTGCCTTAGAGCCATTTGACGGGAAAAACGGAACCAATGTGTCCTACAATGGAAAAACGTACATGGGGGGAAAGATTAAAATGACGATTGGCATTGGCCCCAGTTCACCGATTTTAACCAAGGCTTCCGGCGGAGTATTTGGAACTTTGCAGCAATTTTTGGGCGCGTTTTTGTTTAACATCCGCGGGAACAAGGAGACGGAAAAACTTATTCGGTATTTGTTGGCTTTGATTATTATCGTTACCGTTACGATCGTGAATTTTCGGACATTTGGCCGCAATGTGACCAAAGGAATTGAAGCAATCGGAAGAAATCCTTTGGCGAGAGTAGCCATACAAACCATGATTACCGTCAATATTAT
>CAZERT010000038.1:0-2446 GCA_964515515.1 uncultured Gammaproteobacteria bacterium | reverse complement strand
GAAGAAATCCTTTGGCGAGAGTAGCCATACAAACCATGATTACCGTCAATATTATTCTTCTTATTATCGTGGAGCTTGCCGCTGTGGCGCTGTGCTTCGTGATTATTACGACATAACATTATTTAGACATTGTTCCATTGGTGCATTGCTCCATTGCTAAAGAAATACTCTGTTTTTTGATATGACGTATGGAAACAGTGAAGCAATGAAACAGTGGATCAATGATGCTTCTGTTTTTTGTCTTCGATTTCCGTTACAAATAGTGTAGTATAAAAGTATTGCCTGCCGCATGAATAAAAGTTCGTGCGGCTCTGCCCATGGAAACAACTGTATTATTATCGATTCTTGTCTACCTGATTGTCTTTGTAGTGTTGGTTCAGGTGGCGTTTTTAATTCTTCTGATTCGTGCCTCCAAAACTCCCTCGAGCGAAGAAGATGAAGCACGCGAAGCCGATGCTGCCCAGGGCAAGTCATATTCCATTTTGCACCGGGCGATGAAACAGGCAAACCGGATGCTTGTTAACGCCGAACTTCTGGGCATTAAATCCCTTACAAAAACCCGCATGGAAGGCCGTCAGATGACTCAGGAATACCGTGCTCATCTGGATGCGGTGGAAGTGGCGATGAAGAAGGAATTTGAAGATAACGCACGGGCTACGGAAGAATCATATAAAGCATTTGTAACATCGCTTCAGCAGACGATGAATGACACGCTTTCCAATAACCAAACGCTTTTGGAGGAAAAATCAACCGTGCTGGTTTCCCAAACGCAGGAGCTTCTCAACCGCTTTGTGTCCGATATTCACCAGAAAGTTCAAGCGCAGGTGGATGCGGAGATTGCCGCGGCCAGGGAGGAAGTGGAAGCCTACAAGGAGCGCCGGAAACGGATATTAAACGAACGGATTATCGATATTGTACAGGATGTGACGAAGGAAACGCTGGGGAAAACGTTGTCTTTGGCGGACCAGTCAGAGCTTGTATATAAAGCACTGGAGGAGGCAAAAAAGGAGCATGGGTTTGAATGAAAATTTGGAACTGGTAGATAGTAGTTCGTAGTTTGTAGATAGGGGGTAGGAGATAGCAGTTCAAGGAAGTGTATTTTTTTATCGCTCACTACCAACTACTAACTACTAACTACATGATTTGAAAATATGGACCATACGGACGAACAATCGAATATATTGGATAGCTTGTTTACCGCGCTTTCGGGTGTGACGTATACACGCGCGGATATGCTCCGGCGGATCCGGATTTTGCGCCAGTATGTTGAGTACCGGTATTTTTTGGGGCATACGGATGCGGATTTTTCTTCATTTGCCCAGTCGGTGAAATTGGGAGAATATGATACACAGGCGCTTGTATCCCTTGGTGAGGAGTTTTATGCCCCCTTCACCCGGGAGAATGCCTACATGTTGTTGGATACCCTGTTGGAGCGGGCAAAAACGGCTGCTGGAATCCATTTATATCTTCCCTTTGTTCCCGATGACCGGGAACTGTTACGGCTCGGGGAATGGATGCGTAAAAACGCCGGTGTGACGGCTATGCTGGACTTGCGATGCGACGGGTCGCTTGTGGGTGGATTTGCCATGGTCCGCGGGGATACGTATAAGGATTTTACCGTCCGGTATTTTCTGGATAAACAGCGTGCCAGTATTACATCTATTCTTGACCGATATGCAGACGCATAAGCAAACAGACATTCCACAAAATACCGAAGTGGGCTACGTTGTTTCTGCCCAGGATTATTTGGTGTTTATTGAAGGGCTTCCCAATGCCAAGGTCAACGATATTATCGTTACGCGAACAGGAGGTCGGGCGTTGGTTTCAGCGCTGGACCATAACCGTGTGGAAGCTCAGATGCTTGATGCTGAGCGGCCACGTCCGGGTGATTTTTTTACCATGAGCACAGAAGGGTTACGGCTTCCGCTTTCTTCAAAATTGTTTGGTCGCGTGATAAACCCCATTGGGCTTGCGTTGGATGGGAAGGCATCGCTTCCGCCGAGTGGGGAAGAGATTGATTTGGAAATTGTGGCGCCGGGTATTGAAGCGCGCGAGATCATTACGAGACAGTTCTATACTGGTTTGACTACGATTGATACCCTTGTTCCTGTCGGGCAGGGGCAACGGGAACTGGTGCTTGGCGAAGCCCGGGCCGGGCAAAATGCATTCTATTTGGATATTATTATTGCCCAGCGGACGTATAAACGGATATGCGTCTATGCTGCTATCGGCCGGCCGGAGCTCGAGGTCCGGCGTTTTGCTGAGGCGGTGAACGCGGCAGGAGCTGGAGATTATACGGTTATCATAGCTGCAACATCGAACGAATCCGCACCCATGATTTCCATTTGCCCTGCGGTTGCCATTTCCGTTGCGGAATACTATCAGAAGCAGGGATTGGATGTTCTGTGTATTCTGGATGATTTGGCAACGCATGCAAAATACCTCC
>CAZERT010000037.1:0-7287 GCA_964515515.1 uncultured Gammaproteobacteria bacterium | reverse complement strand
TGTTTGGTGGAGTCATTTTTTCCCCCCAGTACATAGGACTGTCTCTCTTTGCTTTTTTTGCTTTATCGGTGATTAGTTCTTCCCATTACATCATGAATGATATTGTCGATGCGCCATTGGATAGGTTACATCCCATAAAGAGAAACCGACCGATTGCCAGCAGAATGATTACCATCCGGCAGGCATGGGTCGCATGGGTGATTTGTGTGCTTCTCGGATCGTTTTTAAGTCTCCTTTTAGGATGGACATTTTTTGTCATCATTTTGCTCTATATGGCGCTTCATTATTTGCTGTTATTTGTCTTCCGATATCAGCGGATACTTGATATCATGGCACTTTCCACCGGCTATGCCCTGCGGCTTATTGCAGGGGAAATTGCAACGGGAATTCATGTATCCGTGTGGCTTCTTCTTACCGCATTTTGTCTTTCACTTTTATTTGCTATCGGAAAGCGTCGATATGAGGCTATGGAGTTGGAGCGGAAAAAGAGCACAGGAGGAGAACCAATGTATTCCTCAACACTTTTGGATGCGTTTTTGGCGATGTTTGCCACCGCAACCTTCCTTTCTTATGCCTATTTTTCTTTTTTAACAACATTTTCCAATGAGTCGCTTGCTTCAGCAGTCAGCGGGAACGGTGTAGCGCTTTTTACTGGTAGGAAGTGGTTGATGGCTACTATTCCGTTTGTGTTATACGGGCTTATGCGGTATCTGCAACGGATGTATGTCGTGGAAAAACATGAATCGTACCAGTCACTTCTGTTTCGAGATCGGCCGCTTCTTTTATCGGTGGTTGGGTGGGGCATATCGGTATTAGTAGTGATCTATGGGATAGGAAGGTAGAACGGATGTATGAAGAAAAAAACACAGAGAAAAAAAATCCGCATCGGGCTTGATTTTGATGGTGTAGTTGCCTATAACCCGCTTCGGATTGTTCGCGGACCCATTACGTATGTGAAGCGACGAATTTTTGGGGAAAAGAAAACAAAATTTTACGTTCCAAAACACCCTATCATGAAGGCACTCTTTTGGATTCCACATCAGTTTAGTTTTTTACCCGAGCGTGGTATGGAATATTTACGGGAACTGGTGCAATCCGGGGACGCGGAAGTATATATTGTGAGCGGCAGATATGGGTACTTGGATGATGAGCTTGTCCATTGGCTCACCAAGCATGGATATCACAGTTTATTTAAGGAAATTATCGTCAACAGGCAGGATGAGCAACCGCATCTGTTTAAGGAACGGCAATTGAAAGCCTTGAATCTTGATTATTTTATCGAAGATAATTTTGATATTGTGGAGCATCTATGCTCTAGTGTAGATACGAGAATTTTATGGATATTTAATATTCTTGATAGAACCAGCCCATATCCGCGGAAATATCCAACGCTTCATGAGGCACTGAAATCTATTTCACTCCATCAAGAGTAATTTCTCCGATAACGTATTCGATGGTTCCACTTGGCAGATGGATATATTTTTTTTTATGGAACGTAAATCCCTGAAGCTCAGTGGAAATTTCACCGGTTCGGAAAGCAAACAGTTGGCGTTTTGCGGGGTTATAGTTTTGAATGCCGCCAACAACACAATTCACACATCGATGCGTTGGGTCGTAAAATTTATAGAAAATATTTGGTTCATTAAACATACCGGTCATATACAGTTCGTCATATGAATTCTTCTGTGAAAGAAAATACGCAATGATTTCCTTTGGTCCGTACTGCCAGCCCCAATAATCTGATGCATAGGTTGAATACGCACGTTCAAGGTGAAGATAATATGCGACAGACCCACTTAACAGAAGGATTATGAGGAATGCATATATACGTTGCCAAAGCATTTTTTGACGAAGCCAACGAAAGATCTCCCATCCCCCAAATCCTGACAGAAGACAAAGTGGGGTTAATCCTGCGATTGCCCGCGTTGCCTGCGGTGTACTGTCCTGTGTTAATGATGAAGGTATTGGGTATAACAATGTAATCGCGAGAAGGGAAAACGACAGTGAGGTGTTTTTTGTGCGAATGCAATAAAGTATTCCAATAAGAAGAAATACGATTTGCCATGGATAGAATTCTCCAACGCCCCTGACTGAATGTCGTGTTATAAATTGTCCTTCCATTCCTGCATCTCCTTTAAAAAACAAGAAATCTGGACTGAAATGAAATGCATATGAATGAACAATTTTTTGGATTGGAGATTGTGAAGGTGATGAAAACACGGATACTAGATTCCACCGATTCATTCCGGAATCAAGCAAATGGATGCCAAGTGGCAAACATGTTATTGCATAGAGAAATAATCCCGCCAGGAGTGTTTTCCAAGATTTTGTCTTTATGATGATAAAGAAAGCAAATAATCCCACATATAGTGGCATAATGATGCGGGCAGGAAAATAGGAATAGGTTGCTACTGCAGATATGATTGATGTAAGGATCCACTGCTTTTTAAGTGACATTTGTGTTGATTGGACTAAAAGAATAAGCGCGATGAGAAAAACAAGGATAAAAAGCCCTTCCATATTGGTTTTTGAAAGATGGATAGACCACGGAGAAAATAGTAATACCAATGCTGAAAATAATCCAAGAAAAGGTTTATTTTGATTTTTTCCTATCAAGAAAAGGAGTATTGAAGCAGCAAGACAATAGGTTATTGAAACATATCGGACACTTTCTTCCCGTAATCCGAAGAGCCACACAAACGGAATTGTGGAATATATATCCAGGGGATTTTTATATTCCCCAAATGCCTGAAAAAAGAGCGGAAACTGTTTGCCGTATTCATCCTTTCCGGTTTTAAGGAGTGAATATGCATTGTACCCGATAGATGCTTCATCACAGAAAAAACCGGGCGGGGAAACAGAAAGATGATATAAACGGATAAATAGTCCAAGTCCAAGTATGCATGCTGCAAGTATTTTGTATCGTTTCATGGAGAATCCAGCGTAGAAGTTTTCATTCTTTCAAAGATAATGACTTTCGGATGATCGTAGACGGTAAAACTTTCATCGGCATAATCATCGACAAATGAAATTCCCTCAAGAGGACACTCTTGGGACGGGCGAGCCAGCGCACCATACCAGACAAACGGTGGGGTTATGCAGACATGAAGAAATGGAATGGGGATGTTGGGACGAGCAGTAAATTCTTTTATCTTGGTAAATCCCAGGCTTCCGTCAAAGAGCTTCCGGTAGTATTCGGTCGTCTGCGGATATCGATCAGATACCGCAGGAATGGATCCATACAGCCTGTTGCTGGAAAGGACGATATATTGGACGGAACTAAGTTTCGTCTGGATTTGTTCCCATTTTTGTTTGGTATCGGGATCATACAGGGGGAGTTCAAGCTGAATAAACCGTCCGCATGGATACCCCGGAAGGCAGAGGGGAAGTCCGTCATCCCAATGTTCCGTTGTGGTAATGGATCCTTGTGCAAGAGTGGTATTCATCCAGAGTGATGCTTCAATCCTTGGATTTGTTTGTGAGTAGATTTGTGAAAATGCATACGCCCAGAGCAGGTGGAAAACAAAACCGAGAATCAGGAGTGTTTGTGTACGCCGGCTCCACTTCCCGATAGATGAAAAGCCCGTAAACGCAAGCATTGTTGCCAGGGGGAGAAGAATATAGAAATATCGAAGATATTTTGCAAACTCAAGGGATTGGTAGAAAAACATGCCACACAACCACAGAAGGAGGGAAGCATGGAGGAAGCGATTTGGTGCGTATCTAACGATATGAATGGCATACAACATAAGACCAAAAAGAAGGATAAGTGATCCAGATATTCCAACACCCCACAAAACAAGATTTTCAACCGGGAAACGAAGGGTTCCGGTGGCAAGGAACATGGTTGCCGGAGGGAAGTAGATACCAGTCGTATTCTTGTACGTATCCCAGCTATATTCAAGTTTTAATTGTTTCCAATTGCTTATTACTTTTTCGTTTATACCCTCTGGGATTAGCCTCGATCCGGTAAAGAGTGTCGGATAGGCAATACGAATAGTCAGAAGTGCGGCAACGATACAGAGTCCTCCTATAATCCACGTTGATAGTTTGCCCCGGGTTTGAAGAAGTTTTTGAATAATAAACACACCAAGGAGCGGCGCAAGCAGTATCCCTTGGATTTTTGCGGCAACGGAGAGCCCAAACGAAATCCCCATACAAATGGGCAGTATGGATGAGTCCGATTCCTTTTTTTGTGTCCACAGAAGTCCCAACAGTATTGTCCCTACAGTACTTATCACAAGCCCCTGATCAACGGTATAGAAATGGGCAAGCTGGATGGGAAGGACCAACAGCGCATAAAACAGTCCGGCAAGAAGAGAAATGATGGCTCGTTTTTTTGACCCGAATTGTCCGGAAAGTATGTATGTACCCGCAATGGCAAAGATGAGTATAAAGATATCCAATACTCCGGCAATAAGCCGCCCAATAAACGGCAAACCATTGTAGGAATCGGCATTGGCAAGACCTGCAATGGCTTTTACGACAAGAAGCGGCCACGTTCCATAGACATAAAAACCGTATCCAAGATTATGCGGGTTGAGCGTGGATACGGAACTTGAAAGGTATTGTGATAAGGTTTTTGGCCATTGCATAGATTCCGTAACCATCGTGACAAACCGTTCATCCGGATGAAGATGTTGGTTTTGATCCCAGTTGATACCGGTAAACCGGAAATAGGAGGCAAGAAGAAGAATGCCAAGAAGCATTAGAACATAGGGGATATGTGGGTACAGCCGTTTCATTGATAAAGCACCTTATTGGAACATGACTTCGTAATATTAAAAATAGTATAGCCTGTTTTTTCGTTTGTATATATTCGGGTAAATTCTGTGTTCCAGAGAAAGATATTGGGTTGTATATACTGTTCAGGGTGAAGTGAAAGTTCGGCATAGTCCACTTGGGCAAGTCGAGCTAATCTGCATGCCGTTTCCTTGTTTTGTGCCCGCCACATGGCAAGATAGAGCTGTTCACGTGGTTGGGTGATATACCCATATGACCAGGTGAAATACGGGTAGCCAAAATAGATGGGTCTTCCCGCAAGGGAAGCGGGATTGGTAAAAAATGTACTGTTAAGGACAATGGCCCTGGGTGGAATAAGGCGCAGATACGCGGCAATATCGGGGTTGGTTTTTTGGGATTCAACGGTATATTTTCCGTCATTTACGATGGGGAAGAAGTCAATAATTCCCGATAGTATAAGGAATATGCATACCATTCCCATGCTGATCAAGCCGCTTATGCGAAGTAGGATAGCAAGAATGCGTATATGAATTCGTGAAGTGAGTCGACGAAGGGTTGTATGAAATCCATACAGTATCCATCCGGTCCCAAACGACCCCACAGAAAGATAAAAGTTGAAGAATTTATGGTTATTGATCATATCCGGGGAAAACCGGATGAGGTTGGGAGCAAGGAAGAGGATGAGAAGCGGTACGGATAACGCTTTTCTGGCTTTGGAAGGGGCAAAAAGAATACCAAGGGGAATAAGGACAAGGTGCAGCCCAAGATTTTTCCACCAATAGGGGAAAAATATCCGGGGAGTCAGGGAATGGGCAAGATATCCCGGTTCCCATACGGGAAGACCGGATGGCGCAATGAGTGATAGATACAGTGCTAACCAGGGGAGGGAAAGAACACCAGTAAGCAAACAGAGTAGTCTCTTTTTTGGATATACTGCGAAGATCCAGATGATCCACATAATAAGGATAAGGGCCGCTGCCTGATTAAGAAGTAACAATAATCCAACCAGAACGGAAAGGAATAGTGATTGACCGAATATTTTTTTGCGTGATGCATGATCCGGCAGGGTGAATACAAACCATAGTGCCCAGAGGATAATCCCGTAGGAAAGGGCCAGGTGACGTTGGTTGGTGAAAATATTAAGGCTCCAAAATGCCGATACTTCCTGATTGTCCCACGGGCCAAATGAAGGAAACCGTGAGTTGAAGATGATGTCTGTGAGCGTTGATGTCCCAAGTGGGTGGGATGCAAAAAAGTTTACGAATGAAAGTGAACCATTCAGGAGCACAAAGATAATTGCCAGAATGCCAACTATTCTGGTTCCAAAGAGTGATTTTCCCAGAACATACAGTCCGGAAAGAAACAGGATCATACCGAGAATGCTTGGGATGTTCATGGCCCAGTTAAGCGGAAACCCGACGCGTTCCAGCAGTCCGGCAATAGCATAAAAAAGGAAGTGGTACCGGATTTTTTCCCCGGGAAAGAGTGGAGAAACCGGTGGGAAATTGCTGCCCAATGAAAATGAACGCACCAGGGGGATATGGGCGCCAAAATCGCTCCAGGCTTTGGAAGCGACCCTGATCCCGCCATCCGGTGTACCGGAAAGCGTTCCGACCATCAGCGCCACCGATACGGTAACAATAAAAAGAAGGACACCACCATCAATCCATGAGAGACGGATCTTTTTCATTTTTGTTTCTATACGTAAGTAACGCAAGATAGATAGTCATTTTTGTGTCATTCCATCGATTCCGTCTTCGCAAGTTTGCGAAGGCTAGAAGTGAAGTGAATCCAGAAAAATCCTGGATCCCCGATCAAGTCGGGGATGACATAACAATAATTTTGCATTACCTTCATCTATTATATATAGATATTCCTTTTCTGCGGATCGGAAAAATATACTACAATAGGGTGATATGTGGGCGCATGATCTTTCTCTGGTGTTTACCTGGTGGGGTACGGTGTTTCTGTTTGGTGCAGCCGCGTACCCCCTGACGCACAGGATTTTTCACCGGTGGTATGACGGCGGATACGCGCTTTCCAAGGCTGTCGGATTTGCCCTTGTTTCATTTTTTTTGTATTTTCTTGGTACATTTCGGATCCTTCCCTTCACCACAGCGTCGATCTTTGCCGCATTGGCATTGGTTTTTTTCCTGCCGGTATTATTTTTAGTCTGGCGAAAACGCTTCATGAGCCCCCCGAAAAAATACCAGGGGGCATTCATCCGTCCGCAGATTTTTCTTTTAATCATGGAGGAAGCCTTGTTTTTAGCCTGTCTTGTTTTTTGGGCATGGATTAAGGCACATGAACCGGCAATTCGTGGCCTTGAAAAATTCATGGATTATGGATTTATGCAGACGATTATCAACAGCCGGTATTTTCCGGTTCCCGATATATGGTGGGCTGGCGGAACGATAAATTATTATTATTTTGGCCATTTGGTCACTGCAGTCTTAACAAAAGCTTCAGGTCTTCCGTTGTCTGTGACATTTAACCTCATGCTTGCCACACTGTTTGCCCTGTGTTTTACAATGTCGTACGCGA
>CAZERT010000036.1:0-7542 GCA_964515515.1 uncultured Gammaproteobacteria bacterium | reverse complement strand
CTTGCGATTCTGGAAACCTTTTTGCCCAAACAATTACGTGATGATGAAATCCTTTCCAAGATCGCCCCGATTCTTTCAACTGGAGAAAAAAACTTCGGGATTCTGATGAAACAATGCCTTGCCGCTGTTGGCACCGGCGCCGATGGTGGTCGTATTGCGGCAATCATCAAGAAACAGATGGCGGTATAATTCGTATCTTCGTGGTTCGTATCTTCGCAGTTCGTATTTTCGTTATTTTTAATTCTCGTATACTGTATATCGTATACAGTATACTGTATACAAAATATGGTACGTGTTTTAATCCAAACGGAATCCCATTATCCTGTGAGCAGGGAAAAAATTACGGCAAGCGTGACGGATGTCCTTTCCAAACGCATGAAGGGGGACGTGGAAGTCAGTGTGACGGTTGTTGGTGACCGGAAAATGAAAGCGCTTAATAGTTCCTACCGGAAAAAGGAGTATGCCACGGATGTGCTCTCTTTCCCCCAACAGGATCCCAGCCAACCGACTCCCGTACCGTTTGTGTCCCCTCCGGACCACATCATGTATCTGGGGGATGTCGTCGTTTCCTATCCTCAGGCAGTTTTGGAAGCCCAGCAGGAAAACAAGCTGGTTGATGATATGATAAATTTCCTGATTCTTCATGGAATTGAACATTTATTGGGGAATCATCATCCGGAATAACCTATGTCATTTTACAGAACCTACCGTCCGACCGTTATTGATGAAGTTGATAATATTGAAATAAAAAAACGGCTTCACGAACTCTTAAGCAAACAACCATCTGAATTACCGCACGCCTATTTGTTAACCGGTCCAAAAGGGACGGGGAAAACAACGTCTGCCAGAATTATCGCAAAGCTGTTTGTCTGCACCAACAGGACCAAACATGGACCCTGCGGAATATGCGACCAATGCGCGTCCGTTACTGCAGGGAAAAATATGGATGTTTTGGAGATGGATGCCGCAAGCAACCGTGGAATAGAGGAAATCAGACAGCTAAAAGCCGGAATTGCGCTTGCGCCAATTGCGGCTTCCTATAAGATCTATATTATCGATGAAGTCCACATGCTCACGACGGATGCATTCAATGCGCTATTAAAGACTTTGGAAGAACCACCTGTACACGCAGTATTTATTCTTGCAACCACTGACCCGCAAAAAGTCCTTCCGACGATCAAAAGCCGATGTATGGAGCTTTCGTTTGCCAAAGCACAACCGGAAGAACTCCGCAGTGCACTCTCCCGGATTATTGCCTTTGAACACTTAACGATTGATGATGAGGCAATTGATCGCATTATCGAATTGTCAGATGGGGCATACCGGGACGGAGTGAAAATGCTTGAGCAGATGAGCCTGGTGTCCAAACCGATTACGCGTGCGCTTGTTGATGAAACTTTATCCGTTCCGACGCAGTCACTGCGCGACGGTCTCTTTAGTGCCCTTTCCAAAAAAGACATATCCAAGGCACTTCTGGCAGTTTCAACACTCGTTGAAACAGGGCTGGATGTCCGGGTGTTTGTTTCCGATTGTGCCGCGTATGTCCATTCGCTTCTTCTTGCGCGTTTTACTGGGGGGAAATCATTGGAAAAGCAGGTGGATCAATTTTCAACGGAGGAATTAACAAAACTGGCGGACCTGTTTACGAATGTTTATTCACTGCTGCGTATTTCTCCGGTTGCCCAGCTTCCTTTGGAAGTGGCGCTTGTGCACTACTGCGGGGTGAAGTCGGGAGGTTCAATAAAAACAGAGCAACCCGAGGAAAAAAAGACCCAAAAACTTCAGGAAGAAAAAAAGAAGGCAGAAATAAAACAACCAGAACAGGAAGAGCATACAGTTTCAAAGGAAGAATCATCAGATGGTGTTGAGTTGACTTTGGAAAAATTGAAAGCACATTGGACCGATGTAATTGATGCCATGAAGCCATTTAATCATTCCGTATCCGGCGTCCTTCGTTCTGCCCGACCGGTGAGTACGGACAATGGGACCATCGTTATTGAGGCATTTTATCCATTCCATAAGGACCGCTTGTCAGAAGTGAAAGTGCGTGATACGCTGTCTTCCGTCTTCAAAAAATTATTTGGTGTTCGTGTACGCATTGAGATTGCGTTAGGTAAAAAGTAATACAAAGATTGGAAAAAGGAGGTAGATATGATGAATCCATTTAAGGCGCTTGGAGATATGAACGCGATGCGCAAACAGGCTCTTGCCATTCAGCAGGCGCTTGAAGGTCAGGAGTTTACCGCAACAGACGGGTCTGTGAAAATCGTGATTAACGGGAACCAAAGCGTCAAACTTGTGGAAATTGATGGAATTGCCAATGAAGCAGCCAAACGAGCCATTAATTCGGCAATCAAGCAGTCCCAACAGGCAGCCGCCGCAAAACTTACCGATTTGACGAAGAATTTTAATCAGTAAACCCCGTGTATGGAACCAGGAATATCAATTGCAAAGGCACAGACAAAAAGCGGGAAAACTGTTTTCATCCGTTCATTGTCACATGATGATACGGATGTATTGCTTTCGTATGCCAATGATCTTATTGATGAAGATACGTTTGTGTTGCTTTCTGGTGATCATTTAACGCGGGAGCATGAAGAGGACTATGTAACAAAAGCGGTTGGGGATTGTAGAGTGGGTAAAAAAATCCATCTCCTTGCCTTTATTGAGGGCGAACTTGCATCATCGTTTGAAGTTAGACGGTATTCGCTTCGCAAATCCCATGTTGGAGAGGTGGGGATTTCCGTCACGAAGAAATTCCGTGGCGACGGTGTAGGAAAACTGTGTCTTTCAGCGCTCATTCAGGAGGCGGAAAAATTGGGACTACGACTTCTTGTCTTAACGTGTTTTGCTTCAAATACGGCTGCAATCAATTTATACAAGAGTGTTGGATTCATGATCAGTGGTACGACACCCGGTATGCTTTTGTATAAGGGTGTGTTTGAGGGTGAAGTGCATATGTATAAACCGTTGGGAAAGGACTCACATTCATGAAAACATCACTCATAGTGCATCTTATTGCCGATTATGGGGTAGGGGATCCGGCATTTTCCGAGGTTATGCAGAAGATAACCTTGTTGGGGGGCGATGTCAGGATTTTCCCGACTTCCGTTCCTGCGTTTTCGACGCTTGCTACTGGGTATTGGACAGTACAGTTTGCGTTGGTCAATCCAATTCCGGGTATGGTGATTTATACCAATACGGCACCAAGAAAAGATAAAAAGGAAGTTCGGGTGCAAAATGAGGGTGAAGGATTGGTGTATGCAAAGCTTACCAACGGAAGTGTCATCGTGGGTGTAAATGCCGGGTATTGTTTTTCCTTCATCAAGCCGTATATTGACCAGTTGCGTAAAGTGAATGTAGCAAATAAAGGATCGCAGTTTAGGTCACGTGATTTTTACCCGGAAGCGGTAGTCGGCATCGGGAAGGGTGACGTGTCATTTCTTGGTGAAAAGTTAGATAGTTCCTTTATTCCCGACGTTTTGGCAAACCGGATTGCATGGATAGATGGCTATGGGAATATTAAAACGACAACACGATCTTCAACAGTCCATTTTACTCCCGGACAGCCGGTTCTTGTGACACTTAACGGCATCAAGCGTACGGCGTTTTATACCGGCGGTACGTTTTCCGTCAGGGAAGGGGAACTTGCGTTTGCGCCGGGTTCAACAGGGGGCGATGATAAATTCATGGAATTGTTTCTGAGGGGACTGAATGCTTCAAAGGAATTTGGGAAACCTTCCGTAGAAATGGAATTTACCGTAGAAAAAGAATAAATCTATGCATCCCACGCTTTCCAAACGGATAGATACTGTGCCTGCATCTCCCATCCGGGCACTTGTTCCGCTGGCAAATGCCGCCAAAGCCCGTGGAATCACGGTTTACCATCTTAACATCGGTGATCCTGATATCCAAACTCCCAAGGAAATGCTCTCGGTGCTTAGGAATTGGAGGCAAAACCCGATTGGATACGGGCAATCCCAAGGAGACAAGCCCCTTCTTGATGCATTTGCCGAGTATTATAAAAAATTGGGATATGGGTTTATCGGTACGGAACATATTCAGGTAACGATTGGTGGGTCAGAGGCAATTGCCATGGCACTCTTTGCGGTATGTGACGCCGGTGACGAGATTCTTGTGTTTGAGCCGTTTTATGCCAATTATGCCTCGTACGCGGCAGTATATGGCATCAATTGCATTCCTGTAACGACGTCTATTGATACGGGTTTTCATCTTCCTTCCAGAAAGGAGATCGAGCGCCATATCACGAAAAAGACAAAAGCTATACTTTTATGTACACCTAATAATCCCACAGGTACCGTCTATACCCAAGATGAGTTGGAAATGCTTGGTGATATAGCATCCAGTAGGAAGCTGTTTCTCATCAGTGATGAGGTGTATCGGGAGTTTGTCTATGACGGGGATACTTCCGCATCGATTCTTTCGCTTATGGAGCGTATGCCCAGACAGTGTATTCTGGTAGATAGTCTTTCCAAACGGTATAGTGCATGTGGAATCCGGATTGGCGCTTTGGTAAGTCTTCATCCTGAAATACTCTCTGGAGTGTTACGCATTGCCCAAGGGAGACTTTCGGCAGGGCTGGTGGATCAGGCAATTGCCGCTTCTATAGGGAATGTCCCAGCTTCCTATACCCAGGATGTCCGGTGTGAATATCAACTACGCCGTGATGTGTTATATACGGGGCTTCGTGCAATTGGTGGCGTCACGGCAACGCTTCCGGAGGGTGCGTTTTACATTATTGCTAAGCTTCCCGTTGATGATGCGACAGATTTTTGTCGCTATTTATTGACGGATTTTTCAGATAATAAGGAAACGGTCATGCTTGCGCCGGCTGCGGGATTTTATAAAACTCCTGGAGTAGGGAAACAGGAAGTGCGCATTGCGTATGTTTTAAACCGCACGAAACTTATCCGCGCAGTCGAGATTTTAAAAAAGGCGCTTGCCGCATATAAAAAATCCCATTGATCCCTTGTCCTTTTCCGGCGTCATTTGTATGCTAAAGATATGAAAGATTTTCTTTTATTTTCCGGAAGCAGCAATATACCCCTTGCCCATGATGTGGCAAAAATATTGGGAGTGACGCTTGGAACGGTAGACCTTTCCCGGTTTGCCGACGGGGAACTGCGTCCATGGATCCAGGAAGATGTACGGGATAAAACCGTCTTTGTGCTGGAATCCCTTTCACATTCGATGGATGAGCATATTATGGAAATTGCCCTTATGGGTGACGCAATACGGCGAAGTGCCCCCAAAAATATGATTGCCATCATTCCGTATATGGGCTATGCCAGGCAAGATAAACAACATCGGATTGGGGAACCGATTTCTGCGCGTGTCATTGCAAAATTTTTGGAAGTTTCAAAATATAAGGAAATCATCGCACTCGATCTTCACAATGATGCAATCGTCGGATTTTTCCAGATTCCGGTGACGCACCTGAGCGCGATGCCCATACTCCACCAGGAGCTGTTAACACTTAATCTCCAAAATCCAGTAGTCATTTCCCCGGATGTGGGAGGCGTCAAACGTGCACGGAATTTGGCATATCAGCTTGATGTACCCCTTGTTGTTATGGAAAAAAAGAGGTTTTTGGATAAACACGATACGTCGGAGGCATTCCAAATTATTGGTGACGTAAAAGGGAAAACCGCAATCATTATTGATGATGTTATTTCAACCGGTCAGACGATTGTTCATAGTGCCCAGTCGCTTGTGGAAGCGGGAGCAAAAAAAGTTATTGTTGCCGCAACACATGGTATTTTTGCAGGATCAGCCAGTGATGATATGGATAAGGCACCGATTGACACACTCATTGTGACCAATTCCGTCAATCACGAAGGACACTCACATCCTTCAAAAATGAAGGAAGTATCAATAGCACATCTTATATCCCAAGCAATTACGACAATAATCAGGTAAAATAGGCTCTCATGAATATTCTTCCCGCACCACTGACGAAAGTTATCGAATCGTTTGAAAAGCTTCCTGGGATCGGCCCGAAAAGCGCACAACGACTAACATTTTATCTTTTGCACCTTCCGCAGGAAGAGTTGGAGCGGTTTGCCAACAACCTGATAGGACTCAAGAAAAATACGGTTTTGTGTAGCGTCTGCAAGAATGTTACGCAAAGCGATCCCTGCCCGGTTTGCTCCAATCCCAGTCGGGATATATCTATGATCTGTATTGTGCAGGAACCAACCGATGTGCTTGCGATGGAAAAAACCGGTGCATATCACGGTCGTTATCATGTGCTTCATGGTGCGATTGATCCGCTCAACAATATCGGACCGGACGAAATTTATCTGGAGGATGTCATCAAAAGGCTTCAGCAACCGGGAGATATAACCCAGGAGATTATCTTGGCACTCAATCCATCCATGGAAGGGGAAGCAACGGCGCTTTACATCCAAAAGCGGATTACTCAGGTTGGGGATGATTTGAAAAAATCCTACAGGGTAACGCGGCTTGCGCACGGACTTCCTGTTGGTGCGGATATCGAATATGCTGATGAAGTAACGCTTCGGCGTGCGCTTGACGGGAGGAGGGAGTATTGAATTCATTGATCCATAGTTCCATTGTTGCATTGTTAAAAAATAAGTATTTTTGATGATAGAAATTATTCATATTGGAGCAATGGAAGAGTGAAACAATGGAACAATGAAAAATTTTATACATATGACTAAACAATCCATCACCAAAGACACAGTCATAGATGTATTAAAAACCGTTCCCGATCCGGAGTTAAACGTCAGCATTTGGGATCTGGGACTTGTGTATGAGGTGCATGTTGAACCTCAAACGAACAATGTTCGGATTCTTATGACGCTTACATCCATCGGTTGTCCATTATTTTCCACGATCGAATCGCAGATGAAGGAAAGCCTCGGGAAGATTCCCGGAATCAAAACCATAACGATCGATCTGACATTTGAGCCTCCATGGACGATGGAGCGTATGTCACAAGATGCCAAACTCACTTTGGGCATGACATAATAGGTTTATGGGTATATCGAGACAAATTATCGGATCATTTGAGGACATAGGAAAAGATATTGTCCAGGAAACTGCACAAGTCCCCAAGGATATTGCTGGTGCTGCCCTTGAAAGTCTTGGTGCATCATCTGGAAAAAAAACCACCAACTCAACACAACAGCAAACGTCCCAAACCACAAAACAACAAGGTCCGTTGGCTCAAATGGAGCAAACAAACGATGAAGCAATAAAAAAAAGTATTGCCAGAGCTGCACTTGCCCAGCTGGTAGGGCCAAAAAATGAAGCGGAGCCATCAATTTGGGACCAAAAACTCCGGGAGGAGGCACAAGCAAAACAGATGGAGGAGCAAAAGAAAAAGGCTGCCCTTGGAGCTTTACCGGTTATTAAAGGAAAAGCGAAGCGTGGAAATTTGTACGGGGTGAAACAGAAAGCCAGTTCGGAAATGTCAAAGAATGTACGGCAAGACTAATACTGTATACAGTATACGGTATACAGTATACTGGGAATACCAATAAAGGCTGTCAGTAT
>CAZERT010000035.1:0-7547 GCA_964515515.1 uncultured Gammaproteobacteria bacterium | reverse complement strand
AATACTTCATACTTAATACTTCATACTTAATACTTCATACTTAATACTTCATACTACTCTTCCCCCTCACATCCTCTCTGCCGTCTCTATGCCTAAAAGATATAACCCCTGTTTTAATACCGTTGCCACCGCCTGGGTAATGAACAGCCGGAACTGTACCTTTTCTTCCCCTTCTGGAGCCTCCAAAATCGGTGAGGAATTGTAAAAGGTGTTAAATAAACCAGCCAAATCATACAGATACGTGCACACATACGACGGAGCGTACTCTCCTGCCGCGTGAGCGACGACGTCATCAAACGACACCAAGTGCCGTAAAATGTTACGTTCGGAAACAGACAATGTTCCATTGCTCCATTGTTTCATTGTTTTGCCGGTATTTGTGTCTTTTGCATTCAGCAATGAATCCATGAAACCATGCAGCAATGGGTTACCCTTCCCCTGCCCCTCGAAGCTCTCTTGAGCGAAGTGGGGAGATTTTCTCATCACACTTCTGCACCGCGCATAGGTGTAGAGAAGGTATGGTCCCGAGTCTCCATTGATATTGATTGATTCTTTTATATCGAATGCGATATCTTGTGCCGTAGAAACTTTTAAGAATCCATACTTTACGGCTGCAATTGCTGCTTTCTCTGCTACCTCATCTTGTTCGCTTTCTTTATAGTCTGATGCATTATTTTGCATTATGAGCCTAATATTCTTCTTCGTCTCATCCAGAAGCCACGAACCAAGCACCACATTCCCACTCCGACTGCTCATTTTTCCTTCCTTGAGCCGTACCCACCCATAGACCAAATGGTGTTCCTTCCCTCGCGTGTCGGGGTAAAGCTGTGCAAGAGCTTCAATAATCACCTGAAAATAGCCAATCTGCTCGCTTGCCACGCAATGAACAATCATATCGGGGTGATATTCATCAAACTGGAGCCGTCCAAGCCCCATATCCTTGGCTTCATAGGTCGGATTGCCGGCACTCGTAATAAAGACGCGGTTATGGAGCTTAAATTTTTCTCCTGGGAAGATCACAGCACCTTCGCTGCGCTCAAAAACACCCTTTTTAAGCCCTTCCAACACCGCTTCCCGGCCTGATTCATATGTTTGGCTCTCAAAGTAGTATCGGTCAAACCGGCTGCCCACACGAGCATACATCGCTTCAAACGAGTCAAGCGACCACTGGCGCGTAAGTTCATACAGCGGAAAAATCTTCGGATCCCGGGCATACACCAATTTATTTATCGCCTCAATTTCCATTTTTGCAGCTTCATCCGTGTCATACGCACCGGAACCGGTTGCATACGCCTTCCCCAAAAACTCACCCCGCTGGGAAATAGTTTTTAGATTGTTTGTAAGCCATAAAATCAATGGTTCACATTGCGGTTTTTCACTCCCCAACAATGCAGTAATGGAACAATGAAGCAATGAATCATGCTTTTGTATTTCAGCACATATCCCCCACAGCGCTTTGCCGATATGAAGCCCCACGTCGCCTTGATAATTGGCCCGTATGACCTCTATGCCTTGTGATTCCAGAAGCCGCACGACCGATTCACCGGTGGTAATATTACGCAGATGGCCAATGTGGAACTGCTTATGGGTATTGGGGTGGGCAAACTCCACCATCACCCGTTTTTTGCCTGTTTTTGATTGTCTCGTCCTATCGCCCTCACCACGATTTAGCACTGTAGTTAATTGACTGACAAGTTTCACCTCCGAAAGAAAAATATTAAGAAATCCCGGTCCTGCCAGTTCCAAATGATCTATATCCCGTAACAGTGGTTGAACATCATCCGGCACTGCACTGGTTTGATCTATATCTGATGTTTTTTGATTCTGTTCTCCAGCTTCAGAAGCCTCTTTCCAAAGGGAAAACTTCTCCATAACCTGTAGTGCAAGATCCCGTGGCGGCTTTCCCACAACTTTTGCACCAATCAATGAAAGATTTGTGGAAAAATCCCCATGGGCTGTATGGTCCGGAACGGAGATATCAAAATCCACTATTTCATACCCAAAGGATTTCCAAAGTGCAGCAAACAATAAGTGAAGGTCCTGTTTCATACTGGCTCTATCATAGCAAAAAAGCCAACAAAAAACCGTCTTCTCGAAACAGCCCCCCTAAAGAGAGGAGCTCATCCGAACAGACGGTTCGCGTTGCAACTTCAACAAAAGAAATATTTTAATCACTTTCTGTCCAATGTCAAGAGGGGAAAATTATCAGCATATGGGTTGCTATGCTGCACAATCAACATAGTAATCCATAATTTCGTCAGTAGAATGTTCTTTTTTTAAAATAAATTGATCAGACCAAGTTCCATAGACTTTTTTTCACCTCTATGCTAATCTTATGGGCTATTCACGCCAAACCATGAGCGTTTGGAGTGTGGACGATTTGCTCTTTAACACGCTGGATGGAAATCCTTTTCAGGAGTTCGTGTACATGATTGCTTCGCATACACAACATTTCGTGCGCAGGAATTCCTGAAAAGGAAAAATTCAAAAAATGAAAGAGGAGATCGAAAAATGAGCGCTCAGTGCTCACCCATGTCGTTGTCCGGACACCGGACTTCAACCAGATTCCCAATCTGGATACCTATCATTTTCATCATCGTAATCGTTGCTTTTGGAGTTAATGCGCTTCTGGCTGAAAGTGCAGAAACCGTTACCCTCACCCGCCAAAAGGTTGGGGTTGCAACTGTTACGATCGAACTAACTCCAACCGCAAGTGGTTGCTCTGGAAAAGGTACAATCACACCGGAATTTTTCATGCCGGAGATGTCGGTTTTTGGCGAATTTAAAGCCTGCGATACCGAAGCACAAAAAGAGATGGTCCAAAAACTTGCTGGAATAATTCAAAGCTTGGCAAACCGTCAAGGGGAATTTCCTGGATACCGACAATACCTGCAATTTTTGCAGGAAATCTTCTGGTCCATTAAATAACCCATCCAGCCCATCCGGGAACTTTGGCGCCTGCAGCGTGTGCATTGTTTTCCTCTGTAAGAGGTAAAGCATATGTTCCAAGGTTCCCCGGTTTTTTTGGATTCCGAAAACAACCGTATATATACTTTACAGTCATGTCATTCTGGCAAACCGAAGGTGCGTCCAGAATCACGAGTAAAATACATAAAGTATTGTAAGTTTCGTTTCCGGCACCCAAACAAGCCGAAATATTGTGCAAATACGTTATATGTTATAGACTCTGCACAAAAGTACAGTTATACATAAAGCTATATGAGATTTCCTGAAAATCCATCTGTCGATTCACTTGTAAAAACAAAACCCATGAAGCCTACCAAACATGTCCGGCCTCATTGGCACATCAGATTTAATGGCCAAGAAACATATGTTCCAGCAGGTGAAATTGAGAGTATCAGAGCTCTTACACTTCTGAATGGCATTCCATATGAAGAAATTACTTATATCAATGAGGGTGATCACGAAAGTGTAGATGGAAAAATGGTTCATACCGACGATCCATCTGCAGCAACCGCAAGGGTCGGATCTGGGTTTATTGTTGCACACACAAAAGAGCAAGGATTTATCCGTATTGGGGGAATGCTTCCCATAAAACCAAACCCCAATACAGAATAACCCAAGGGGTAACCTTATTCCCACCATTCGGTTCTTCGTCTCTTCAATTTGAGCTTGCAAAGGGATGCCTTGCGAGGCCAAATTTTATACCCCAAAGCTTTGACGAGTATAAAACAGCTTACAAGCCTGTTCCAGCATATGCATCTCTGTATTGCTTTGGAACTTATGAGGTCGATCTATTACCTAAACATTCGAAAAAATATACATTTCATTACAAATAATCTATCAAAAAACCAAAATGCTGAATCTGCTCGGCGTGGTTTTATTTAAACGCCTGATGCCAAGCGGATTCTATATGTGCCCATAGATCTCTTGTTGTAAATGACGGAGAATATCCTTCGGGAAATGCCTTCTGTGTCCATGTATCTATCTTTTTTGTGCGTTGTTCATCAGCTTTTTTTCCGGACTTCTTCACATCTAATTCAGAAAACCGTAATGCCTGTTTTTCGTCTGTATCCAGCAATCTCCATTCATATGCAGAACCAACTGGGAGGCGTTCCAGCACATGCACGAAAATCTGATACTTCGGATTCTCATTGTTTTGATTTTGATCTACAATCCGAAACATAAATCCATAGTTGTCATCTATTTCCTCAATCTTTGGATGCCGTTCAAGCGGTCTTCGAATTTGGGAATACCCTTCTATGGTATGGCCGTTGATTTCCACTGTTGTCTGTACTGGTTCTTGTCCTAACGGAACACGTGATCCTCTTGATTCCATAAACCCATTCTGTACACCGTCTGCTGAAGGAGATTGAGCTGATACACCCGGTATTTGACGTATTCCAACTTCCCTTGGGGGATTGGTTCTTGTTGGAGATGAGCCACCAGTGGAGCTAACTCTCGATGCTTTTTTTCTCGGTGTGACCACTAAATCACCAATACCACTGGTCCGAGAGGGCTGATCCTCTTGTCGATCCTGACGTCCTGCTGATTCTCCCACTGAGTTGGGGTCTTGAGGTTTCTTTGGGGTAATGATCGTAATCCCTCTTTTTTCGGACAATGGAATATACTCTCCCGGTTTTGCCCATCCGCGACACGTCCCATCCAGCAGCATTTCTGCAAGAGCATGTGTTGCTTTCCCCACAAGCGAAGTACCGAAAACAGTTTCAAGATCCTGGGGAAAATCAATTGATGCTTCGATCAAAGCTAACGCCTCGTAAACCCGATGTTGATATACTCCCCACTGGCGTTCACTAAATGCTTCAGGTATTGGTTCACCGCGCATAATACGCCGAACGAGTTTTAAATCAATGGCATTCGTAAGTTGTTTTGACTGTCGTAGAGCGGTTTGCATGTTTGGAAGCACACAGTCGGACATAGGTATTCGATACCTATCAGATTGTTGTGCTGTTTTCCAGACATTCTTCCCATCTACAACTTGCATCTCCATGGGCGTTAATTCAAAAACCTGCTGCCCATCTGGACGTCCTTTTTCGGAAAAATCCACAAAGATCTGAAATCCTTGGGCTTCCTGTGCGCCTTCCGGATACTGTGCAATGATGCGCGTGAAATGCATACCAGGTGGTTGAACCTTTTCAGGCTTTCCCACTGAGCTCCTCGCTCCTCCGGTCATGCCTTTATCCGGCGAAAAATACAAACCAACATGATGTAGTGCTTCGATCATAAGAATATTTCCTCAAACGAATATGTGCAAAGAAGTATACCGGAAATCCTTAAAAAATACAAGTATTACAGGATAATATCATTATGGGAAATAAAAAGAACCTTCAACCATGCTTTAGCCTTATTGAGGCTGCAAGGCCTGGCCTTGCAGCCTCACATTTTTAACAAGTTATATAGGTCTACTTATATTCTCTAATATTCACACATCCGCAATAATGGGTGCAATAATTGCTCCTGCGCGTTCTTCATCATCCGAAGTTTGAACAAAATCTTCATATGCTGCAATTGAATCCCTTATCGAACCAAGCAACTCCGTTACCATTCCTTTTTGTACCCATGCATGCCGTGTGTATCCGCAATACGTTCCATACGAAGATCCAGGATAACTAATTAATTCTTCGTGAATACGTTCAGGATTGAATAATCTTCTATGTGCAACGGGATTTCGATGAATATACCGGGATAAATACAATAGTTGTTGATCTGTTTCTATCTGTACGGCTTTATATACCCCCTGAAAGAGTGGTCCAACCCGGTTATACTTTTTGTTAAAATATTTTGTATACCGAGTCCAGAGCGAATTCATAAATGAATCCATCGCGTCAGCAGTTTTTTGTTCCAGTAAAAAATGAAAATGGTTTGGCATAATGCAAAATGCATGCACATGAATCGAAGAATAAAAATTATTCAACCGAAGTAAATTCCTCGCTCGTTCCCGTTCATACTCTAAATACCCCGGTTCTGAAATTATCGTGGCAAGGGTCTGAGTATCTTTTTCATCCAAATAATCACCCAAATAGCGAAGTAAAATCGTCATATCCTGTTCATCTCGAATGATTGTTTGTTTTGCCACTCCACGGTTGTAACAATGATAAAACGTATTAGGAAGGTAAATTTTCAATCGATTTCGAGAGGGCATATACAAAAAGTATAGAAAATATTTATGTAAATGAAAATACATAGATAATGCAATTACATATACAACCCTAATTTCAGACAATATATCCCACTCAATTTTCATTATTCATTGTGTCCCCGCTTCAGCATGCGTGCCATGTTGTGTGCTTTCACTCTGTGTGAATTCCATAACTTGCAGTTTTTCTGAGGCTGCAAGGCCTGGCCTTGCAGCCTCACATTTTTCACAAGTTATATAGGGTACTTGCAATATTTCCTTGTAACAACCTCACTCCGTTTCCCAAAACCCTTGAAAAAATCCCATCACTATGCGATGATTGCCCGCTATATGAGAACGATTGAACAAGAATCTTCAGAAAATAATGAACTGGAATCCATAGGTCCAGTTAAATCACAAGAAAAAAAAACAGCAAACATACCGGGCGTTTGCCATGTGTTCCCATTCTGCTCACAAAGATGAAAAAGGAATTCCGTTTGTGTGGAAACATCTCTCCATCCCTCTCACCATTACCCCTCCCACAGATCCAGCTATTGAAGAATTGGGGCTGAGATTATCTAATAGAGCACACAACGAAGCATGCCCAGAATGTCCACTTCAACCATCAGTACGGCTCATTATCTTTACCGGTGGAACAAACAGCTAACACCGTTTACTGTTCCGAAGCAACCATATCGTCCAGCACATCCTGTTCGCGGGAAAGAAGCTTTCCCCACGCCATAATTTCTTCCTGATTCATGATCGGCAATTTTGAAAGCAGGGTGTGTTTTGCCGGATCGGAAAGCACCAGACTATGTTCTATAAGCACGCGAAGCGCATCATGGTATTTCATGCAGCACCTCCTGCAAAGACAGCGCGGGCATTATCAATCGCCGGTTGGTTCTGCGCCCGCATCCGCTTAAAATTTTCCCAAATTATTTTTCCTGATTCTTTGTCCATCTGTATGTGCAGTTTTGCCTGCTCTATTCTATCTATCCCAAGTTGAAGCAATTCGGGAAGTATTCCAATAAATGGAATTCCTGCCGCATCAAGCGTGGTACACACCGTCAAGAGACTTTTTGGAATATTCGGATACAAATCCGGCATGAATTTTGCCAATTTTCCCCCTGGTTTCCCTTCTTTTTCAAAAATCTGTGCAACTTTTTGTACAATTGCCGCACCCTTGGATCCTTCATTTGCCATTTCGGCAACCGGTACAAACTCCATTGTTGTCATAAGTGTTAACACAAGATCCCGAAGGGCAATATCCTGATCCTTTTTTCGAAGCTCTTGAAGGTGCCCATCTGCCATGATCTGGGACATACTGTCTTTTACAACTGTCCCCGCATCTTTCATCGATTTCAATTTTGGCTCAAGAAATTCCAAAAATCTGCCGAGAAGATGATTACGAGGAGTCCCTTCTGTTTCTGTACGCGCTTCCTGTTCACCA
>CAZERT010000034.1:0-8033 GCA_964515515.1 uncultured Gammaproteobacteria bacterium | reverse complement strand
GATATGGAACATCGGATGAAATCAGAAGAAATGTATCTTACCCTTGCAAAAACACGCAAAAATTGGGTCAAGATCGACTGTGTGGATGCAAAAGGAAATATTCTTTCCAAAGAAGCAATCCACCAGGCAATTGTTAAAACACTTACCACAAAAGGAATCCTTTCATGAAAAAGGGCAAACTGACAGTCATAGCGGGTCCTATGTTTTCGGGAAAAACGGGAAAGCTGGTGGCGATGGTAGAGGTATTTACGAGGATGGGGCATACGGTCCTTACGGTAAAACCCGCAATAGATACCCGCTATGGTGGAATGGCGGAAATTCATTCCCATGATCATAAGACCAGTAATGCACTTGTGGTAAACGGCGAGACGCTGGAGGAAATCATCGGAAAAATCCTTGAAACAAAAGCGGATAAGGTTATTTTTGATGAGGTGCAATTTTTTGATGCGAAAAAGGTAAAAAAGGTGATTGTTGCACTTAAAAAGAAAAAAATTCATGTGATTGCCGCAGGACTTCTGTACGATTATAAACGCCGGCCGTTTGGGGTAACACCGGAGCTCATGGGCCTTGCGGATGAACGGCTGGAGCTCTTTGCCGTGTGCCAAAAATGCGGCAGTTTAGCACGGCATACCGAGCGTCTGCGGGGAGGAAAAGGGCAGATTGTGGTTGGAGCCGCGGATAAATATATTGCCGCCTGCGAGCATTGCCATAAAATTCATTAAGTTTCTTCTGGATTCTTGGAAATAATTACCCTATAATAATAAATTCATATGTCAGTGGAGCAGTTATCACATTTTAAATTTCTTGGACCTTATAAAACAAGATTACTTCCGGAACCCCTTGATTCTACAATCGGGGATCCTTTTCGTGATGTAAGCTTTAGTTTTTTTAAAGGAATGTCTGATGAAGAACGATTGGAAGTGCAATTACGACGGCGACAAATTTTAACACTATTTAACGTCAATAGTTTGATTGACATATATCCGACATATGCTAAAGATCAAGATGGAAAGGATCGAATTAATGACAAGATTATTCAGTTGTATGGGGGTCTCTATTCATCTAAAGAATTATCGTATGGTGAAAAATCTGAAAGGATTTCACGAGCATTAAAATATGCTGATGGACTAATCCAACGTTTAGTTGGTAATGATGGAGTTATTCCCCGATATTTTCATTCAATCGTATCACCATTAAACGAAATTGAGCTAATCGATCGTCCTGTAGACTTATTTCTTCTTGCATTTTCTCCACAAGCAAGCAGAAGGATGAGGTATGAAGCACGAAGAAAACTCGTGCTTACAGAGCTTGCACTGTGTGTTATGGGAAAAGCAGATGAGAAAAATGGCGCTCATTCCCTTGATGAATTTTTACGGTTATTAAATAGACATGTTTGGGAAGGAGGCTCCGGGCAAACAATACCAGTTGAGTTAATTAGTTGTCATGATCCTCAGACATACGCCTGTACATCAATTCGATATTTGAAACCACTCAAACAAACTCCTCTAGGATTGCATGTTGAATTTCCCCAAAACCAAATGGTTGGTGATGAGGAAGGGATGAATCTTCGGTTATTTTCGGACGAGCGGTATTCACGATTTGAGGCAAGAGTTTGGACAGATATGAAGGGGCGGAAACATTGGGCATATCTTGAACATAGAGAGAAAGACTTTATATCTTCTATGTTGAAGTTATTGCGCAAAGACACAAAGGATCCTCATGCGATTGATGATGATTTGGGTATTAAACTTACATTTCCCTCAAAAGACGAAGCAAAACTGTTTTTAGAGAAACTTCAACAAGTTATGCAAGATGTCTGGCATACAATTTATGAACCTAGTGATATTTCCGATACAATTGATAATAATATTTTATACCGCGCGAAGAGTCATGGTTCAAATAGAAAACTTGAAATCATGAAATTACACATTTCGTATCGTGGTGAGCATCTAGAAATTCAAATGCACACCCCACGAACATATTTGGATTATCGGTATCACGCTGAAATTGGATGGGATATATACGCGTTAACCCGATTATTTGATAGTGGAGTAATTTCAACTTTATTTCCTGAGGATATTTATGGTATTAGACTACCTGACTATTTGGATTCAATCTTGGAGCAACGAAGAACGGCCGTTCGTCGAAGTGGCGCTGAATTGATTCCACAAGAGAGAAGAAAAGGAGGGAAGCTTCAATTTCCATATACATATGATGCATTTCGAAAAGATATACCGTTCTTAACACAAAAAGTAAAATTTCAGATAGAAAAAGGCCAGAAATTTGATGTTGTTATTCCTATGGATAATGACGCATTAATTGTTGCTCATGGAATTGCTGAGCAGTTTCCCGGCATTAAACTTCGTTATAGAGAAGATGAAATTGTTGAGTTGGTAAAAGAGTTATCTACTGAGGGAAAGAATATATTATTAGTATCAGCTGTTGGCTCGGGATGTCAGTTGTTGAAACAGTTAAAAAATCCACATGTTACAACAGCAGTTTTGCTGTATAAACCGATAGACCCGCAAGACGCTTACAGACCGGATATTGTTGGCCGGGAAGAGGATTCTTCGCGATGGTTGACATTTGCATGGGGAAAGTAGTCATTTCCCCCTTGTCTTCATATTTTTCTTTTCTGTATAGTAGTAAAAACCGCTTGTGATTTCATAACGGATGCAGGAAAACAAACTTTACGTCGGATATCGTATTACGGAGCGCTGCAATGCAGGCCCACAGTGTGTTTCCCGTTGTTTCTCCCGACAAGGCCTTCCCCAAAAAGATCCAACACTTGATGAGATTCAAACTACCTTTCGAAATATTGCTCCCTTTGTCCATACTGTAAATAATATGGGGGGTGAACCATCCCTTCGTCCTGATGTGCCGGAGATACTTCACATGGAAAAACAAGTAGGTATGCAGCGGGTGCTTTCCACAAATGGCATACTACTTCATCCGGAAAAATATCCGGGACGGTTGGAAGAAATTGTTGGCAATCTTGATTGGATGTCGTTGTCGCTTGATAGCGCAGATTCGGTTAATAATGATTGGATGCGGGGAAGAGGCCAGCACGCTGCTGCAAAAGCAATTATAGAATGGTTTTACCATCATCGTCCGGAATGTAAATTGAAAATAAATACACAAGTGACAAGAAAAAATATTGAAGACATTATGGCAATTCCGCAATTATTTGGCTTTGACGTTGTTACTGATTGGAAATTACTGCAATGGACTGGAAGGGCAGATGCGCAAAGAGTTGCAGAAACCTGGTCGATAGCACCAGACCAGTTTACGTGGGTTGCTTCGATTATACGCAATACGTATCCTGATATACCGATAGTTGAACGTGCGTGGCCGGAACCGGAGCCGGATACCATACTCATTCGTCCTGATGGAACACTTCAGGTAAATAGTTTGGAAAATGATTATGTTTCCGTTGGAAATGTCATGACCGGCGATCCCGCTGCGGCGTTTACAAAAGCTCGTACTTTGTATGAACGTATATCACGGGCAAATAATACGGAATTTCGGGAGTCATATCCGACGGAAGGGAAAATGACTTCTTGATAAGAAGCCTATAGTATAATATACTACATCTATGTCACCTTTGGCAGAACGCATACAAGCAGGAGTTACTGTTCCATTTCGAAGAAGTCGTGACCTTGTGCAAAGAGAGTCGGAGGATACAAGGCGCGATCTCACAGGAATTGATAGGCTAAAAGCACTCTATGGTGTTGTGATATCAAGTGCCGTTGGTCTATTGGAACAACATCCTCAAACAACCGCAATGATCCTGCAGGAACGCGCAGGTCCTTCCGTATTTCGGGAGTTTGGGGTGTTAGCTGATCTTGGGAAGCGGATGGCGTATCTTGATCGGGGGTATAGGGCTGCAAACGGAACGCAGTTACGGCTGCTGGAGCATATGGGTGAAGGATCTTACGGCGTTATCCATCTTTCTTCCAGAGAAGATCCCCGGCGCCATGATCATGGCGTATCCCACACTAGGCGCGCAAAAGAACTCCAAACAATGTGTGCATTGATGCTTCCTGATTTACCGACACAAGACAGCAGGTTTATTGATGCATTGACGTTATTTCCCAAAAATCACGATGCCTACCAGCTTGATGTTGTTGAATGGAATGCGCATGAAATTGATAAAACAAAACATCTAAAATCCAAAGAGTCCCATGATGAATTGGGGGGGCTTATGCTGCTGGCACAATTACACAATTATGCCCGTGAACGACATATTTCACTTCCTCGCGCCCGTGAACGGATTGCGATTGCGGCAATTGTGACGATGGTTCATAGTCAACCCCAGGAAGCTATTACCCGTTTATCGGGTGTACAAAAAGCGTTTTTCCGTGATAGTCAAGGGAAGGTTGTTTTAAAACCGGATGCTGAAGTATTAAAGATGTATACTGACCATACGCTTGATCTTACTTCACTTTCTCCTTCCCAATATTTCATGATTTGTAAGGCACGTGCTCCCAAAAAATCATTTCCTCAAGTGGATGGAAGTTCACAAAATTTCTTTTTACATCCTGCATTTCAGAAAGCATTTCTTCAGGAATTGGAAGAGATTGCCGCTGACACTACGCCATTTTTTACGGATTTTTCCCAAAGAGAACGCAATTCTTTGATAAAAATTGCTGCTCCCGCCTTATTTGGTGATCTTTTGGACATGGGGTATCCAACTACGGAATCGTTAGTCCGCAAAATTAATGTGGAAATTGCACGCTCCAGACCATTTTTTTACTCCGAGTCTTCCGGAAGTAGAGAAAGTAAAGTACAAAACATTCTGACGAGAATATTTGGATCCGATGGGAATGTATTGAAATCCGATTATGAACGGACGATGTGGGAGCAGGTCTCTGTTGCTCTCATGCTTTCCGATAAGCGGTTTGAAAACGGACCACTGATGACGGACATGTTAAAGCAATATGTATTATTTGGGATATTAGATACCCAGCGCATCTTTCGAAGAGCACAGTTTACCGATACGTTTTTGGAATATATTGATAAAAATTACCAGCAACGGATTCGGGCATTGGGTAGGAAGGCATTGAAACGGATTCAAGTTCCCAAAAAAAAATTACAAGAAGTCATGGAACAATCGCAGTCGATAGAGGATTACGATGCTTTATCGGGTTATTTTCTTGGTGTGTTGACGGAACATAATGTTGCCGAACATGTAGGGATTCATAAACGCCTGGAGGAAAGACTTATTGCGTTACGAGTAGAAAAAGAAGGAGCGGAAGAAATAATTCGGGAAAAGCTGACAAAACGAAGGACACAAAAAGATACGGGAAAGGTTTTTTCTGCAGTGACCGACGCGCTGTACTACAGAGTTGGTATGGAAGTATTGGGTGTGACCATGCAGGAATTAGATGACATGAAAAAAATATTCAAGAGAATGAAAAAAGATAAAAAGCAATTCCAATTTCCTGATAGTCCAACATACGACCATATCGGCAGTCCTCAAGATGCAACTGTATTGGTTAGGCCAGATAATGTTACCCATCCCTCCCGGTTGTCGTTCATTGGCTAACGTTTTCTATTTTTAGTTCTTGACGGATTGAAAAAATAGTCGTTTACTAGTAAAAAGCGCTCACGCTTTTTGAATAAAAAGGGGAGCGTTTTTTCATATTATGAAACATAAACGAATCATCCTTTAACGCTAGAGCGAAGGATGGATGGTATACGAAATGACGAATATACCACTCGGTATGAAATGTTCATCAGTAGATACTCAACATTATAGTATTATAATTAGCATAACCCGCATTCTTGCGGGTTTTTTAATGGAGGAATAAATCAATGGGACAAGAAGGAAATCCAGTAAGAAGTAATAAAATTTGTTCATTTTGTACGCCCAAGCGTCCTGATGGACAACATTTTCAACTTGAACGCGTATTTGGATTACCTTATCCAATGGATCAAGTATCCATATTGGAGTCAGATCATTTTACTGTACAACCAGATATTTTACCCCTAGAGCCCAATGGTTATCATGCGCTTATTATTCCCAAGCAATATATAGACGGTGGACACCCATTGTCATTTGCTCAGCTGTCTTCATTTACAGATGAGGTTGGGCATTTGGTAAGTGATCTGGAAACACGGTGGCAAACACCAATTCTCTTGGCGGAACATGGAGCAAATAGTTCCGGAAGCAACCATCAATCTGTGTATCATGCTCATACGCATGGATTTGGAATTCCTGTTGGAATAGATGCTATGCAGTACATGAAGGATGAATTAGGTGATCGTGGTATATCATTTCTTGAACTAGATCAAGTTGACACTAGTACCCCGTACAATTTGAGAACAGCGTATGAAGGTCATTCATATCTCTATGTGCAATTTGGAAGAGCGGCCATCATGGCACATGATCCAAAGGGAGAGTTTCCTTCACAAATCACACAGGGCGCTATGAGCAGATTATTTAATAGTGGCGAAATACTCAATTGGAAGCAGATCGGCCTTAAAGGTGAAAAAAAGCCTCATGTTGCAAAACTTGCTGTTCAGAGAACAATGAGATTGTTAACGAAATGCATGTATTAAGAAAGGGGAAATATGGAATGTCCATTTTGTGATCCGAAACGGTTTGAAAAAGATACAATCTTTAGGACTGATCATTTTATTTTGTTCCATGACTACAAACCTATTGTGCCAGGTCATTCATTATTAATTCCCACGTTTCATATACGTGCTGAATTGGAAATTCCGGAAAATTTCCGGAAGGAATATTGGGATGTAAATAGGAAAGCTTATGAATGGATTGGTATCAGGTATTCCTATGAACCATTCGTATTTATTAATCCACCCCATCAACAATCGGTTCAACACTTACATAAGCATTTTATTCCCGGTGTATTTGGTATTCTTGGCGTAGATAAGGCGCTACGGAAGTATTTACAAGAGAAAGTTGGATAAGTTTTTATAATATGTGTCTGCCCTCTGTTGGTTGTTATCAGGAGGGAATACTGTGGTTATGGCTTCTGTATGTAAAATCATACTATAATAATTATTACCATGTCTGATGGATCACAAACTGAAATGCCAACTTCCGAAATATCTTGGCCTCCAAGTGATGAGTATTGGAAATCACTTATTGATTCGGAAGAAGGACAGAAGAAGGTTATCGTTGGTTCCGCAGTGCCAGATATTCCATCAGATTTTGACCAGAGAGTTGAAGACGATGATCCAACTTTTATGCCTGATTTTGTGTCTTTGGAAGAATTTCTTTCTACAGAATACGACAAAGAAAAGTCTGCGTATGAAGCACGTCATGATGTGATGACAAGACTGTTAAACAGAAGAGCTTTTGATGAAGCGTTAGAAATTTTAAAACAATCGGAAGATCCTGCAGTTTTATTGGTGCTTGATGTCAATGATTTGCATCAATTGAATACGGAATATTCCGATAGTACTGGTGATGCAGTATTAAAAAGAATTGCTTCTGAATTGCAGTCAATTATTGGGATTAATCCAAAAGATCTTCCTGGGATAGGTATTTATCGAACTGGTGGGGATGAATTTGCTGTAATTTTACGTAATTTTCCAGAAAAAGGCTTAGATTCATTAAGAGAACGTATCCAAGAAAATTTTGCACACGCGAACCAAAAATTGTTTCGTGCAAAAGCTGGATTATCTGTGGGTGTGGTATATATACCGGATGGGTTGTCTGATATGCGTGGGAATGCGTATAAAGTAGCTGCTGAAATTGTTCATGCAGTAAAACTTAAACCAAATAAAGTGCATTTTGATGGTTTTGATTGGAAAGATACACGTGTAGAAATTTATTCAGAAGATAAATTTGGAACGGTTTTAGATGTTGTTGCACAGTATGATGCACGTTCAACAAGAAAAGTCCGGTAATTATTTACTTTTATATACACTCATATTGAAGAACTATCATAAATCATATATACTTATGGTATTCCACACATCCGCATATCTACTTCCCATTAAAAACGGGCCGCGGATGGAGGATTAAAGTAGATACGCACAGTAGAAAGCCGTATATATGG
>CAZERT010000033.1:0-8186 GCA_964515515.1 uncultured Gammaproteobacteria bacterium | reverse complement strand
GGGCAGGAAAAATGACGTTTTTCTTTCATTAAAACCATTTTGGAGTTGGTGTCGGTGTTGGCCTACGAGTTGGTGTCGGTGTTGGCCAGATAGTAATAATTGGTCTTGGTGTTGAGGTTGGATAGTAAGTAATATTTGGTTTTGGGGTTGATGTAGGATAGCGAATTGCAGTGGGTGTCGGCTTTAAGGTGGTAATAGGTGATGTTGGTCTTGGTGTGCTATATAAAATTGCAGTAGGAGTAGGTGGCCGTGGGGATGGAGTAATATAACGTATTGCCGTTGGAGTTGGAATCAATCTTCGGGTTGGTGTAGGTGTCGAAAAATATTGTAAATACTTATTAGTTTTTGGTTCATAGGCTCTCGATCGCAAATCCAACGATTGGTTATTTATTGAAACAAGCATTGCTCCACCCATTAACATCATGGCAATAATAAAAATTGGTGTCAGTATTTTTGGATTCATACAAATACCTTTCACATCACAGTGTGAAAACTATTTGAATAAATGTCAAGAATACACATCCTGACAATAATTAAATCCCTCATGATATACTATCGATAAATAAGAAAGGAGTGGTGAAGAAAAAAGAACAATTGAGCGTGTGGCCCAGCCCTTCGCGAAGGGCTGGGATACGAGGAAAGGGCCCCCGCTTAGCGGGGGGATCGGACTTGACTCACTTTGCACAGGGAATACGCGTCCATATACCATTCAAGGTTCGTGTACCAAAGCAAGCGAAGCGCGTCGAAGTATCTGCGGAAACCCTTCGGTAGCATTTCCCTATCGATGCATATGTCTAAAAACTTCCGGTAACGGAATACCAAAGGATGTATGAAGGAAATCTTCTTCATGACGTGTATTTCATCATATATTTACTTTTTACAAGGAGTTTTCTATGTGCGGAATCTTCGGATATATCGGGCCAAATCATCGTGCAGCAGACATTGTTCTTGATGGAATAAAAACACTTGAGTATCGCGGGTACGACAGCTGGGGAATTGCGGAAATCATAGAACAATTCACAACTGGGAATTCACAATCCAAAATTGATAAAACAAAACCCAAAGAATTAAAAATAGTCGTAAAGAAAGCCGTGGGAAAAATCGGCATGGGAACGGCATATGATCTTCCTAACTCTACCCTCGCCATCGGGCATACCCGCTGGGCAACCCATGGAGGCGTAACCGAGGCAAATGCCCATCCCCATTGTGATTGTTCGAAAACCATTGCCCTTATCCATAACGGCATCATCGAAAATTACGAAGACATGAAGCACACACTTCTCGGGCATAGATTCGTCTCCGAAACGGACAGTGAGGTCGCCGTCCATTCGATCGAAGAAAAGATGCATACGATGTCTTTGGAAGAGGCGATCAGAAGTGTATTTCTGGCATCACAGGGATGCAATGCATTCATCGTTATTTCCACAACAGAGCGGAAAATCGTTGCCATAAAACGGGGGTCACCACTCGTTGTAGGATTTGGAACCGATGAAAACTTCATCGCCAGTGATGCGCCGGCGCTTCTCCCCCACACGCAAACGGTCTATTACTTGGAAGATGATGAAATGGCGGTTCTTAGTGATTCAAAAACGCAAATATTCAACGCCCAAACCGGGAAGGAAAAAATTGTGAAGCCGATAACGCTTCCATGGTCGCCTACAGATGCGCAAAAAAACGGGTATTTTTCATTTATGGAAAAAGAAATAGAACAACAGCCGATGGTAATGAGCATGATTGCCGATCGACCAGAACATGAGATAGAACCGCTTGTATCATCCATGAAAAAGGCCTCATCCATTGTGTTTACCGGATGCGGATCCGCCTATTATGCATGCCAGGAAGCCCCGTATGTTTTTTCCCAAATTGCAGGTATGCATGTAGACACGGTCCTGGCAAGTGAAGCAGCATATCGGATGCCGCTTTTTAGCGATACAACCCTCACGTGCGCACTTTCCCAAAGCGGCGAAACGATGGACCTTATAGAGGCAATAAAGGAAATCAAAACGCACAAAGGCACAATCGGTGCATTGGTAAACGTCATGGGATCAACGCTTTACCGCCTCTCCGATATTGCGCTTGTTACCCTCGCGGGACCGGAAATTGCCGTTGCAACGACAAAAGATATGACGGCAAAACTTTCCCATATCGTCCGTTTTGCCTACAGTCTTGCGGGAAATGATTCCCAAGGCAAAGCGATTCTTCATGATTCCGCACGTGCTGTTGATGAACTTCTCCACAATACAAAAACACGGGAAATTATCCGTGGAGTTGCAAAAACCTTAACGGATGCAACAACCGTTTTTGTTCTTGGTCGCGGACCGATGTACCCGATTGCCCTGGAAATGGCGCTCAAAATAAAGGAAGTAAGCTATATTCATGCGGAAGCCATTCCGACAGGAGAGCTCAAGCATGGGCCGATCGCACTTATTGAAAAAGGAACTCCATGCATTCTCCTGATGCCAAATGATGGATTGTATGGCGCAAATTTAGCAGGAGCGATGGAAATGAAAGCACGTGGTGCCACCATTATTGCCGTTACCGACGTACCACACCCGATTATGGATATCGTCATACCGATCCGCTCAACCGGTATCGGGTCGCTCTTCCCCATTCTAACGGTCGGACAGATCATTGCGCTTGAAGCGGCGATATACAAAAACCTTGACCCGGATAAGCCGAAAAACCTTGCAAAGAGCGTAACGGTGAAATAATACCTATTCGGGCAGGGTAATTCGTTGTTCGTTTATTCGTATCTTCGTAAAGCGAAGACACGAACGTGCGATGCTTCGAAATATCTTCCGAAGAAGCAAACTACGATGCTACGAAGGTACGATCTCAAATCTACAAAATACTGGTTGTTGTGGATGAATCGCAAGATTTCCTTTATACTGGATTGTATACTGGAATAACAATATGAAGGGAAAGACTGTCCTTATTATTCTTCCGCTCATTCTTCTGGCAATTGCCATTCCTGTTGCCGTCTATTTTGTCGGGAAAGGCGGATCAACGGACATGCGCAGTAAAGCCGCACCAGCAACACACATTTCCCTTTCAACGCTGACCACTACTGTTGCCGTAGACCAGGAGTTTGAAGTGAATATTGTGGTAGACACCAGCAATAACAACATAGCGCAAATTCGTCCTGTTTTAAAAATCGATACAGCAAAACTCTCTTTTATATCGGCAAATCCCGGTCCATTCCTCCCTGGAGCCGCTGAGGGTGATAAGTCATTTAATGAAGCAACTGGCACGTTAACGTATTATTTATATTCCACAACATCCCAAAGCGGAACGGGCACTGTGGCTACCGTAAGACTGAAAGCAAAAACACCAGGGACAACAACCGTATCCTTTGATACACAAACGGCTGCAGGCGCAATTGGAGAAGTAGATCCAACTACTAATCAAGCACGTAACGTGATCGTTCCGCCAATGAATCCGCTTACCCTTACCATAACGGGTGACGGGGCATCTTTATCGATAAGCCAAGCTCCATCTCCAACACAATATATTCAGCCTACACTTGAACCAACCAACTATGATACGGGAATTACACCAACGCAATTTCCATTACCAACTGAATCCATAACAATTGAACCAACCCTAACAATTACCCCCATTCCAACTTCCCCGATAACCCAAGACGGTACAATCTTTCAAACACAACTTCCAACATTAACAGGAACGGGAACGGTCGGTGCAACAGTGACAATTGTGATTCATAGTGATGAAACGATAAGCGGTGCGGTAACAGTTAATGAAGACGGAACATGGACATTTACCCCTGACACACCACTTTCACCGGGAGTCCATACCGCAACAATTACAATAACAAATCCAGATGGACAAACCGAAACGCAAACACTGTCGTTTACCATTGAAAGCCAGGAAACCCCCGTAACTGGCAGTACACTTCCTTTAGCAGTTACTGTAACGATTGGAACACTGTTTCTTCTGATGGGATTCTGGCTTCGAAAACCTTCTTCGGCTTATTGATCCGATCCTATACGGCTTGCAAGAGGCTGCGACTGGTGTACGTATTTCGCATGAAGTTTTGACACATAGGGTTGGGATGAGGGATGTTTTAACTCCTCAAACGTAAGGGCGCAAATACGCATTCCCGGATATAGTGCAACCGGCATTCTGCCAAGATTGCCCAGCTCCATCACAACTACCCCGCTCCACCCCGGATCAAAGACCGAAGCTGTGGAATGGACAACGATTCCAAGACGTCCAAGACTCGATCTTCCTTCCAGCCGTGCCAATAAAAAATCAGGAAGCGTAAGGGTTTCCATCGTTGTTGCCAAGACGAAATCCCCCGGCTGCAGGATAAACGGTTTCCCGTCTTCAACTTTTACCTCACTCATCATCGAATCTGCCTGATCCTTGTTTGTGGGATCAATATAGGCTACTCGGGAATTATTAAACACGCGAAACGCATTCCCCAACCGAAGATCGATCGAACAGGACCCAAGTTGTTTGGCAAGGTCCGGTTTCGGAGTAATTACAATGACCGTATCTTCCAATGCTTGTTTTATGTCAACGTCAGAATATACCATAGCTTATATAGTAACACGAAATGTGGGTATTCCCCGAGAAACAAATGATACGATATTTTCCACCGTTTTGGACAGAATCGTGGTAAGTGCCTCCGTACTGTTGAATGCATTATGCGGTGTAATGATGACATTGGGATGGGTAAGAAGAACGTGATTATACAACTGAGTCCGCACATCAATGGCATTGACGAAATTTTTTGAAATAAGCTGGCGTTCTTCCTTTAAATTCCGTTCCCCTTCCAATACATCCAATCCTGCAGCGGAAACAATCCCCTGTTCCAGAGCCCACACTAGTGCTTCTGTATCAACAATGCCGCCACGGGCTGTATTAAGGATAATGACACCCTTTTTCATCCGTTCAAATGCGCTTCGACCTAAAAAATGATGAGTTTCATAAGTTTCGGGAATATGAATACTCACAACATCGCTTTGTGCATATAATTCATCAAGAGTCACATAGGTAAACCCTCCTGATTTTTCCCTGCGTTTATCCGGATGCCGGGAATAGACAAGTACCCGCATGCCAAACCCAACAGCTATGGAAACAACTGCGCGGCCGATACTGCCATCGCCAATGACACCACATGTTTTTCCAAACAGCTCCGTACCACGTAACCCCGTAACACTAAAATCTCCCCGGCGGGTTCTTTCAACGGATGGAATTATTGTTTTTGTAAGCGCCAGAAGGAGCGCAAACGTATGCTCTGCTACCGTATGTTCCCCATATGTTGGAACATTGGCAACGGCAATTGACCGTTCTTTTACCGCCGCAGGATCAATGTGATCCGTCCCTGTTGAACGGGTAACGATAAGCCGGACATTGGGGAACCGCGAAAGCAGTATCGGAGTAATTTGGGAATATACGAAAATAGAAAGGATATCAACGGATTTGACTGCCTCAACATGATCTGCCGATAGCGGTACGGAAAAAAATTGGAGTTTATGGCTTGGTAATGCACTCTGAAAGTACTCTTTCTCCCAGGGTTCTACTTCAAAAAAAGCAATATTCATACTGTTTCCTTTCACTGCCGGGTTACTGCTTAGGCTCGGGATAACGGATTTTTAATTCCTCTAATTTTTCCCAAAATGAACCTGCTAAATCAATGTGCAAAATTTCAGCAAGAAGGATGGTTGCATGAAGCACATCGGCAAGTTCAAGGGCGATCTCATGGCGAGTTTTTTCATTGGCAAGAATAGCGTCATTTTCCGGCCAAATGCAATGTTCCATCGCCTCCGATGCTTCCCGGACCAAATCCATGGAGACATTTTTTGGCGTATGGGTGTGTTCCCATTTTCTGCTTCTCTGAAGTTGCCAAATTGCCTCTTTCATGACAGATAATGAGTCACTGTTCATACAAAACATTGTATCATGGAAACGGACAAACATTGGGGTGGAAGTGATACAATCCCTCCAAAGACATCATGAAACTATTCTTTTCAATACTGGGCGGCTTGATCCTGTTTCTTTTGGGAATCATCTGTGCAATTATCGTGTTTCGTCCAACCCCAACCCCCGTACCTCTGCCAATCCCAAACGAGAGGCAACCCTCTTTGCCTCCAGCGGTATCATATATCCCATCTCAAGCCCTCCGATTGCCCGGAAATGTTACAAAAGGATCACTATCCTACCAACCCATTGATAAAGATGAGGCGTCTACGATTTCAGCAACGTTTACCTTGCGGCAGGGAGATAGCATCACGACACAAAAGGATTCCACTGCCAATTTTTCTTCAGAAGGAGTATCATTTTCAGTTTTGGAATCCACAAGCCTTACCGCATCTTCCCTGCTTCCTTCTTCAATTCTATTTTCCCTCTCTGAGGGAAAAATTACCCTTACCACAATCACCCCAATTTCACTTCGCGTTGGATTTTCCCTTCTTCGCATAGCAAGTGGAAGCGCAATAATCAACAATCTACCAGGTGAGGCCATTTCCTTAGCGGTGTTGCAAGGATCGGCATCTGCTGCATTTCTTGACGCCGACAACGAAACACAAGTCTATGAAATCACCAAGGGAAAAACACTCACCATTGACCCCGTTACCCAAACGGCACGTATCAAATAATTATAGCTTATCGAACAACACTGGAGAGATTTTCCCCTTCATATCCCAGTGCCCAAAAAGCAACGCCCGCAATTCCCTTTTCCCGAGCAACAGCAATTTTCTTCGCAATGGATATCCTATCTTCATAAAACATCTGACGGATGTATCCGTTTTCGGGAAGGATTACATAAGGAATATCTCCACTGACACTATCACGTCCAGATGTACAATCAGGACAATCAGTAAGTAATGTTTGTATACGCGACCAGCTTGCGGTTTTCCCCGTTCCCGGCACAACAGGATTTCCGGCAGTTGTGGAAAGGGTATCCCATTCATACCCATACAGCGGTATACCAAGCACCAACTTTTCCTTATCGATAACCGCCAGTGCACGATCCAAAGAAAATGATACATCCTGCACCCTGATTGATCCCGAGCCATATAATGGGGCAACAGGACCGGAAAGAAAGGACCCTGAATACGTATAATCATATGCCATGAGAATAACGGTATCCGCGATTTGCCCAACCACGAGCGGATCGGCAAGATGGGAACGGATAAGCGATGTTGGAGTCAACTCCACCGTGAGTGTCGTGGTTCCAAGACGCTTTTTAACCTCAGATAATAAAGCGCTGTAGGATTGCCGTGCCGATTCGGATGCATCACGGAAACTTTCAATGTCAAGATTAAGATCGGTAAATCCATATTTTGTAATAATTGGAATTACGTCTTGAGTAATACGGATTGCAGAGGCAGTTGCATCGGCTAAAAGCACTCCAATATCATCATCGTTTGATAGATGAAGAAGAAGTGACCTCCCTTTTTGTTTTGCACCATAGGAAAAAAGTGCTTGTGAAACAGCTTTCCCTTTTAGCGTCGTCCATCCAGGTTCTTCTTCCGTATCGGCAACAAGTTTTTGGATCGTACCGTCGGGGTTGATGACAAGCCCAAAATACGTCCATGTAGTCAAAAGGTCCGTATAATCAAACGTTTGTTTGGGGATGAGCCAATATGGTGCAAATCCGATTATTTCAAACCGTTTTGCAAGATGAAGGTCTTCCAAAATTGGGGTGATAAACCCAGACGTATGGATGCTGTTTCGGACCAGAAAAATACCAAGGAAACACCCAAGAAAAAAACTGAGGCCAAATCCTGCAATCGAATACACCACCTTCATAACGAAGATATTGTACCATGGGTATTTCACCCGTTGTTGGATCCGCGTAGGAACGTCTCGTGGCTTGATTGAATCGCTGTATATGCCTCTTGCCTGTTTCCCCACCCGTGAATCGTAACTTGCTTATTTTCCAGCTGTTTGTAGACGGAAAAGAAATGCTCAAGCTCTGCTTTTTGCGCATCATCAATATCGGAAACATCCTGTTTGGTATCCGAATGCGGATCTGCCAAAATAACTCCGATGATTTTCCAATCTTCCCCTTTGTCATCCGTCATTTTTAGCACCCCAATAGGACGGATTTCTACCACACACCCGGGGAAAATCTGCTCTGACGAAAGCACCAATACATCCAAATGGTCCCCGTCTTCCGCTCTGGTTTCGGGGATAAATCCATAGTTCACCGGATA
>CAZERT010000032.1:0-8298 GCA_964515515.1 uncultured Gammaproteobacteria bacterium | reverse complement strand
CCGGGACGATTCTAGATATATACAATAGTCATTGGAGGGTGGGCAGGACGGTAATCATCGACTTTATTACCGAGCCGGCAAGGGCGAGGTTAGAAAGTCGGGACTCCGCTTTGGCGGGGTGCGCCGGGACGATTCTAGATATATACAATAGTCATTGGAGGGTGGGCAGGACGGTAATGCGCCAGTCTTGAAAACTGGTGAGCGCAAGCTCTAACAGGTTCGACCCCTGTACCCTCCGCAACGTAAGAAATCGCGATGCGATTTCAACGTTGCGGGGACGTTGAAATTTTTCTTTGGAAAAATTTCTTACGTCTCGCCTTCAATGGATTATTTCCATTGTAGTTTCTCTCCATTTGCATTCATTGACCCCGATCGATACAATAATCCCTATGTTGCAGTCCAAATGTATTAAGTGTGTCCAGGCATTATCTGCCAAAGCACGGTTTACGATTTATCAAAAACTTCTCTCCGAGGCAAAACCCATGACGGTGGGGCAACTGGTCAAACTTACAAAACTTCGCCAGCCGACGGTAAGCTTTCATATTCAGGAACTGGTAGCATCTGGGTTGGTGAGCAGGAAAAAAGAGGGAAGACAGGTATTATGTGCTGCACATCCGGAATGTAAGGATTGTCCGTTTACGGGATAATCGATACGGGCAAGAGAAATAGTAGGCACCTCTCCCCCACTTCCCCACTTTTTACATATTTATTATTATCTATATATAATTTTCTTTGGAATTTCGCTACACTACAAACAAACAAAAAGGCAAAACATGGAAAACCAGCTGGTTACGGTTATTGTCGGTTCAACAAATCCTGTAAAACTTCATGCGACCAACGGGGCATGTGAGGCAATGTTTTCGGGAACTGAAATAGAAACTAAAGGAATTGATGTTCCCTCCGGTGTTCCAAACCAGCCTATCGGTGATGAACAAACGAGGCTTGGCGCAAAGAATCGATGTCTTGCGGCAAAAGACAAAGTACCGGATGCTTGGCTTTGGATAGGGATTGAAGGTGGAATTGAAACAATAGATGGGGTGATGATTGCATTTGCCTGGATTGCAGTCTCTGGGAAAGACGGAAAAATTCGTTACGCTCGAACCTCGACATTCGTACTTCCAACAAAGGTTGCTTCGCTTGTTGAAAAAGGCATGGAGCTTGGTGCTGCCGATGACATAGTATTTGGAACAAAAGACTCAAAGCGTTCCCTGGGGGCAGTCGGAATCCTTACGAACGGCAAAATAGACAGGACTGCGTATTACCAGCAGGCAGTTATGCTCGCCCTCATTCCGTTTATCCAAGCTGATTTATATCCTTCGTCATAAGCAAATTTTAGCTATACTGTATGTATGAAACCAGTTCCTGCAATAGAATACCCGGTTCATGAGTTGTTTCTTAAAAGATGGAGCCCGCGGGCGTTTTTACAAAAACCGATTTCCCCTTCCGATATCCATTCACTTTTTGAAGCAGCCCGATGGGCGCCGTCATGTTTTAATGAACAGCCATGGCGTTTTGTGTATGTGCAAAAGGGAAATCTCGGATATGAAGATTTTTTGGGATGTCTGGTGGAACAAAATGCAGCGTGGGCTGGGACTGCTCCGATGATCGTAGTATCCTGTGCCAAAACAACGTTTACAAAAAACGACAAACCAAATCCTTATTCGTGGTATGACACGGGTATGGCGGTGATGTGTTTTACCATAGAAGCACTCTCGCGGGGAATTTATGTCCACCAGATGGGCGGATTCTTACGGGATAAAATCCGTTCAGTGGCCGGAATTCCCAATGGTTATGATCCCGTGTCGATGTTTGTTTGTGGTTATATTGGTGATCGGGAGATATTACCGGAACCGCTCAAACAGCAGGAATGGGCACCACAGCAGCGAAGACCACTTGGGGAATTTGTGTTTTCCCCGGTTTGGCAAAAAGAAGTAGGTGAAGAGAAGCCCTCTGATGACGACTCCTAACCGGTGCGCTATACTACATATATGGACCCGCAATCTGCCCAGCAACAGGATCAACCGGAACAAAAACAGGAATTACTTGTTGCATGGAATTCCCCATCCCGACTGTTTAAACGCAGGACGAAGGAATTTTTCGTGAATGTCGGTGTTATTGTTTTTCTTCTTTTGATTATCCTTGTGTTTGCTAAGGAATTCGTGCTGGTGCTTGCCGTTGTGTCGATCGTTTTTTTGATTTACGTGCTATCAACCGTTCCGCCGGAAGACGTGACACATAGGATTACGAATCTTGGAATTGAAAGCGCCGGGCATTATTATCGGTGGGAACAGCTGGCGGAGTTTTGGTTTGAGCAAAAGTGGGGACAGAAACTTCTGATGATCCGGCCGTTATTTGGATCACTTATCATTATTCTATTGGGCCAAAAAACGGAAGATGAAATTCGGCAGGTCCTTGCATCACGCATTGTGTTTCGTGAACATCCGCAGAAATCATGGGTAGATAATGCCTCTTCCTGGCTTTCGGAAAAAATTCCCCTGGAAAAACCATAAACCACTGTGGCGTTTAGCGCATATCCATAGTAAAATAGTCGTATTGCGCCCGTAGCTTAATGGATAGAGCATCAGATTGCGGATCTGGCGGTTACAGGTTCGACTCCTGTCGGGCGCGCTTTTTTGGGAGGATTAGCCAAGTGGTTCACGGCGACGGTCTCGAAAACCGTTCTCCCGCAAGGGAGGCACAGGTTCGAATCCTGTATCCTCCGCAATACAAATAATACCCCCATTTTTCAAGGGCATCCTGAATTAGCTTATCCAAAGTTATTTTCTGACATTTTGATTTCCGGTAGTATAATTCTATATATGGATATCAATAACTGGTTGGATAATTTTCGCAAAAACTGGATTAATCATGATGTTGATGGAGTATTAGATCTCTTTGCTGATAATGTTGAATATTTTGAATCGCCATTTATGAAGTTGGATAGTCGAGTAGATCTAGAATCTGTTTGGAACGGAATACAAAAACAGGAAAATATCGAATTATCGTTTGTTATTTTTTCTTCTAAAGAGGATCATTTCACGGTGATGTGGGATTTACGGTATGAAAGTTCCGGTACTAAACGACACTTTGCTGGAACATATCTTATCAAATTGAACAAAATGAATTTATGTACGTATTTTTACCATTGTTGTGAATCCGAAAAGTTGTAAATTGATATCTGAAGTTGTATTCCAATTTCATGCTACACTCTCCACCTCCGCTTTATCGTAGACCTCAAGAATAACGACGAGCTTTATTTGCTTCTCACCGTAACTTTGTTGGGATATCTCAAAATTTATACGACTATATACTCAATATTAGTCATTATTGATTTCTTCAGGAATTTTTTTTGATAATGCGCTACCATGCAATCACATGTTTGGGATTATGCGTACAATCTTTAGAAAAATACGCCCAGCGGAAGTGATTCTTGCGATATTTTTTGTTGTATACGTATCCTATTTTCTCTTCCTTTCTTTTTCCCGTCATAACAATTATCGTTCGCTTCGTCTTGATCTTGGGAACATGGATCAGACGGTATGGAATGTGTACCAGGGAAACGGGTTTGTTCTAACGGATCCCGAAGGAGAAGATGAACAATCACGAATTGCCATCCACGCTGATTTTCTTCTAATTCTTCTTGCGCCTTTGTACGCGCTTTGGTCAGACCCACGGATGTTGCTGATTGTCCAGACGGTTGCGGTAGGACTCGGGATGTTTCCCGTGTATTTATTGGCAAAGCATAAAACGAAGTCGTATTTCATCGGTCTATTTTTTGTATTGCTCTATGTGCTAAATCCGGCTCTTCATAGGCTTCTTCTTCATGATTTTCATGCGGTTACGCTCGCCACACCGCTTCTCCTGTGGGCATTTTGGTTTTTGTACAGGCAAAAGATGATACCGTTTGTGCTTAGTTTATTTTTTGCTGCCCTTGGGAAAGAGGACATTTGGTTAGTGGCAGGGCTTCTTGGAATGTATGTTGCATGGAAAAAAGAACACCGGACACTGGGAGTAACGGTTGCGCTTATAAGTTTTAGCATGTTCTATCTGTTGTTTTGGAAAGTGATTCCTTCCCTTACGCCTGAACGCCAGCATTTTGCCCTGTCGTACCTTTCCGAGTTTGGGGGAAGCCTAAATGGGATCGCAAAAAATATTCTGAAAAACCCGCTTAGTATTTTACCTGTTCTTGTCGCTCCCGATCGCCTGTGGTATTATTTCCAGCTTTTTGTACCAATCGGTTTTCTTTCAATGTTTTCTCCGTTTTTTCTTATCTTTTCCGCGCCTGCGCTTGGCGTGAATATTTTAAGCAATAATGGGAATATGCGGATGATTGACTACCAATACACAAGCGCCATAACACCGTTTATTTTTATTAGCGCAATATTTGGGTTTTCCACACTCCGGCAGTATATAAAAAAGTACATAAAAAAACAGATGGATGGAAAAGGGATTACTGCCGGAATACTGGTTGGAGTTTTTGCGTGTGCACTCTATGCAACCTATCAATGGGGGGAATTTTCGTTTTCCCCAACATCCAGGTTTAAAACATTTACGACGGTTCCACACCACAAAGGACTTATGGATTGGGTAAAACATTATATTCCCCAGTCTGCTACGGTTTCTACAACTAATAATCTTGGCGCACATTACTCTCAGCGGAAAATCCTGTATAATTTCCCAGTAGGGGCATATAAAGCGGAGTATTCTGTCGTGCTGCTTGGTGATTTTTATGCCTGGCCAAGTAGTGAAGCACAACAGGCAACCGTGGATGCGCTGCTTACGGATTTGGGGTATGAGCTTTTAGCCCATGATGATAATTTTTATGCATTCAAAAAGAAGGAATAGCACGCTATGGTAAAAGTCAGTTACGTAATACCTGAGTTTAATGAAGCGGAAAGTCTTCCGGAGTTAATCGCGCAAATCCGTAAGGCGGAAAAACGGTCGTTTGAATTTGTGTTCGTGGATGACGGAAGCACGGATAATTCATTTGAGGTATTAAAGACTTTGAAAAAACAAAGCAAGGAACCCTTCACGATTATCCGATTTAGGAAAAACCAGGGGAAGTCTGCGGCTATGGCAGTCGGGTTTTCCTACGCACAGGGCGAGTATGTGGTAACGCTTGATGCGGATTTGCAGGATGATCCTTCACAGGTGGAAAAATTGCTTGCCGTTCTTGATTCCGGATATGACTTGGTGGTCGGATGGCGCAAAAACCGTCAGGATCCAAAACAGAAAATCCGTTCCTCCCACATGTTTAACTGGGTTGTTTCAAAAATTAGCGGTGTGTATCTTCATGATATGAATTGCGGAATGAAGGCATATAGGGCACAGGTTACCAAAGAGATTCCCATGTATGGCGAGCTTCATCGGTTTGTTCCCGTCCTTGCCACGCGCCGCGGTTTTAGGGTGACGGAAGTGGAGATTGTGCACCATGAGCGCAAATATGGAAAGTCAAAATTTGGAAAAACACGTGCGATGCATGCATTTTTTGATTTGATCACTACGATGTTTATTACGACATTCCAAAATAATCCGCTAAAGATTTTTGGCGCTGCGGGAATGGTGTTTATCGGAATTGGACTTCTGGTTTTGATCTATCTCTCCGGGCTTCATTTTATGGGTGAATCGATTGGAAGACGACCGCTTCTTCTGTTTGGCGTTTTGATGATCCTTTCCGGTATCCAGATATTTTCAACAGGGTTATTGGGTGAACTGTTTGCCAGCACGACGGAAAAGACGTCCCGCTATCCTATTGCGGAGGTGGTAAAGCAACTATGAAATTTGATGCATGGACCCTCTTTGGTTTTTCTGCGCAGTTTGTATTTTTCCTGCGGTTTGTGATTCAATGGCTTGCATCGGAACGGGAGAAGAAAAGCGTTGTACCGATTGGGTTTTGGTATTTAAGCATCGTCGGTTCAATCATGATTTTGGTATATGCGATCAAGCGTGAAGACCCGGTGTTTATTGCTGGGCAGTTTTTAGCGTTGTTTATTTATGTTCGCAATATCATTCTTCGTAGGCAAGCTAAGGAAGAATAAAAACGGTATATGAAAAAGATTTTTATTTTTGCTCCGGATAAACAGGACGTCATTGAGACCATTGTTGATGCGGCATCACGACATGGAGCTGGAGTTATCGGAAACTACACGCATTGTCATTTTATGACAAAAGGAATGGGGAATTGGAAAGCCCAAACTGGTGCACACCCAACAATTGGGAGTGTTGGTGAGTATTCTCATGTTCCGGAAGTAAAAATTGAAATGTTGTGTCCGGACAATGTTGTTTCGGAGGTTGTAACTTCCATACGCGCAGTTCATCCATACGAAGAACCGGAGATAGATGTGATGACGATAGAGATGGGAAAATAATATTATGACAATTGCCGTATGCGCATCAATGAAATTTTATGTGGAAATGGAAGCGGTAAAGCGCACGCTTGAATCGTTGGGACATACCGTTATACTTCCCAAAAAAGGCGAAGAAGGGGAAGTTCCGGTAGAGGCACGCGTTGGTATCACGGAAGATGAAATTGTTGCCGCAAAGATTGAATATGATTTTATCCGCGAACACTTTAAAAATATCAATATTTCCGATGCAATTTTGGTTTTAAATTACGAAAAGAACGGAATACTAAACTACATTGGTGGGAATACTTTTTTGGAAATGGGTGTTGCGTTTTGGCTCATGAAAAAAATTTATGTGTTGCATCCCATCCCGGATATGGATTATAAAACGGAAATGCATGCCATGCAGCCGGTTGTCCTTCATGGAAACCTTAGGAAAATCCCAAAAGTACTCAAATAACACTAAAAATCTGCTACAATAGGCAGGTTATTTCGCTTCCGTAGTTCAATGGATAGAACGCGGGCCTCCGAAGCCTGTAATTGCAGTTCGACTCTGCACGGGAGCACAAATTAATCATTACTCACAGTTGTAATAATAACTCCGATAATTGTCAGAATGCTTCCGAAAATAAATAACGGTGTTATGGTTTCCTGAAGGAATAACCAGCTTAAAGCAAATCCAAAAATCGGTTGAAGATAGTTTGTCATTGCGGCAACGGGCGCAGATGTTTTTTTCAATATTGACTGGAAAAGAATGAAGGGAAACACAGTAACGAATATCGCTAAGTATATAAGCAAGGATAAATGGTATGGATGAATAATTTGTGAAAAACTTGGTTGTATAACAATCAATGAATAGATACCGGTTATTATTGCTCCAATCCAAATGCTTATAGATGATAATGTGATTGCAGATACCCCTTGTTTTAATAATCGTTGGCTTGCGAGTGTATAAATTGTCCAGCTTAATGCTGCACACAAAAAGGAAATATTTCCAAAGAGGGACCCTGCTGAATTTCCATCGATAAGAGGCATAAAAAGAACAAGGAGCACACCAATAAAACCAATGAGTATTCCAAGAATTTTTTGTTTGTGTAATATTGTACGGAATAATAAAAATTGGAGAACTGCTGTTATTAGAGGAATTAATGAATAAATAATTAGCGCTGAGTTTGCGGTTGTATGTTGAATGCCTAAATAAAAGAAAATAATATTTCCAAGATTAAATATCATCCAAGGAAGAATATTTTTTATGGTAAAACCTAACGACGGTTTATTTTTTTGGCTTATATATAAAGGGAAAATAATTATTCCTGCGATGGCAAATCGAATAAAGGCGATAGTATAGGAATCAATTGATGGAAGCAATAATTTGGTTACGATCGTAGATGTTGACCAAAATAGTGAAATAAGTATTAGCAGTAGCAATGGCATTGCTGTATTAGTTGGCATGAAGCAATTATATGCACGTACTTCATTTCAGTATAGAGTACGGTATAATACGTGAGTAATTTGGAGACGTCGCCTATCCCGCAAAGCGGGACCCCGCCTTGCGGTGGGTGGCCATGTGAAAAACTATGTTTTTCATGTATATCGTATGGAGTGAAAAATTACGGAAGTATTATATTGGATCAACTGCAGATGTTTTACGGAGATTGCAGGAACACAATAGGGGTAAAGCGACCTTTACAAAAAAAGGTATACCATGGAAACTCGTTTATGAAGAAGAATTTGAAACGAAGAAAGAAGCGCGCAAAAGGGAATATGAAGTTAAGCGGTACAAGGGTGGAATTCAGTTTCAAGAATTATTAAATAAGTGATGGAGGCGTCGCCTAGTGGCTATGGCACGCGCTTGGAAAGCGCGCGAGCGCAAGCTCTCGTGGGTTCGAGTCCCTCCGCCTCCGCTTACACCTCGCCGTAGCTTCGAAGAAGCGAAGGCGGTCATACTGTTTCC
>CAZERT010000031.1:0-8830 GCA_964515515.1 uncultured Gammaproteobacteria bacterium | reverse complement strand
CGTACGGATGAAAAAGGGATCGGGAGTCGGGCGGTTGCGGCAGTATCGGGCGGTGTCGATTCAACGGTTGCCGCAGCTATTGTAGCCAAGGCAATCGGAAAACGGTTTACGCCGGTATACTGTAATAACGGACTCATGCGCGACGGTACAGCGGATGAAGTCCGCGACGTATTTTCAAAAATTTTGGGGATTGAGCCGGTTATTGTTGACTGCAAAGAGCGGTTTCTGGGTGCGCTCAAGGGTGTAACGGATCCGGAGCGGAAACGGAAGATTATCGGCGGATTATATATACAAATATTTGAAGAGGAAGCAAAAAAACTGGGAACAATAGATTTTTTGGTTCAGGGAACGATTTATTCCGATGTCATTGAAAGTAAAGGTACCGTGCATGCCGCAACCATCAAAAGCCATCATAATGTCGGTGGGCTTCCGGAAACGATGAATTTGGCGCTTTTGGAACCTCTTCGGGAGTATTACAAAGACCAGGTACGGGAACTGGGGCGACAGCTTGGCCTTCCCGAAGAAGTTATCGGAAAACAACCTTTTCCCGGTCCCGGTGCCGCAATCCGGATTTTGGGGGAAGTCACGAAAGAACGTCTTGACCGCTATCACCAAGCAGACAGGATTGTGATGGAGGTTCTCACAAAAGAAGGATGGTACGAGAAGGTATTCCAGAGTTTTCCGGTGCTTACGGGTGTCAATACGACGGCAGTCAAAGGTGACGGTCGGGTATATGGGGAATTGGTCGGCCTTCGGATCTACGATTCAACGGATATCATGACGGCAGGGTGGACACGGCTGCCCTATGATATTTTACAGAAAATCTCCTCGCGGATTGTTAACGAAGTGCCCGGTGTTTCCCGTGTGGCATACGATATCACCACCAAACCTCCAGCAACTATGGAGTGGGAGTGATAGCCAATAATGAGAACATCAATGTATAATACTTTATATGTCTGGGGAAGAACAAATGTCATTTTTTGTGGGATCAGGTCGTGTAAGAGAAGGCGATCTTATTGATACATTGCTTCAAAAAGGAGCAAAAACTCAAAGAGAATTAAATTTACTTTTAACCTCTTTTACTGAAGGAAAGCAAACAGCGATATATTTTCGGGAGATGGGGGTTGATGATCCAACTCAATTACTACGAGCAGTTGGTTTTGAAAATTTTAATTCGTATACCCCTGAGGGTAAAAGTCTTAAAACATTTCTTGAAAAAATTCAAAACGATTCTGAACGAGAGCAATTGTTTGAAGCATTAACAAATCATGAGTCATATAGCGAAGAACAACCAGGCAATGGAAAAGTGAACTCAAAACGGCGTGAATTAGTTGTCACGATAACTGAAAACGGCGCTGAAAGATTCATTCGTTGGAAAGAATATCGTTATCGAGATGAAGACGCAAAAGTATATGCAGTAGGGATGCTTGAGGATTGTACAGATGAAATACTAGAGAGACGGGAATTGGACACTTTGCGTCGAAAGGAACATGAGAGAGTAATTTATGAAGCAAATCACGATTCGTTAACAGGGTTATATAGTCGAAGAGCCTATGATGAAGCCATGAAGATTATTCAATCATCAACAGATTCGACGGCTTTTTTGTTGATTGATTTAAATGACTTACATGAACTCAATTTATCATTTTCTGATAAAGGCGGTGATAAAGTGTTGGTTCGCGTTGCTGATGAACTTGTTTCGCTTATTGGAATTGATCCGGATAAATTACTTCCCGGTGAAGGAATCTATAGGATTGGAGGAGATGAGTTTGTTGTTATCCTAAGAAATTTTCCACAGGAAGGCATAGAGTCACTCATGAAGCGGTTAAGAGATCATTTTGGGTATGAAAATCAAACAGAATATAACGCAAAAGCAGGTTTATCAATCGGTGGTGTTTTTATTCCAGAAGGCAGTAATGAAGACGTTCTAAATATTCGGAGTCATGTGTTTGAATTGGCTGATGAAGTGGTGTTCAATCTAAAATTGAATGCACATAAGTTTCTTCATATTGGAAAATATTGGAAAGATACAGGAGCAGCTATGTATAACGCAGAACATGATGGTTCAATTGATGAAATAATTGAGCGGCAAAGAGAGCGTCCCACAAGGAAAGTCCGATAACTTTTTTATTTTTTTAAACCGAATTTGGCATCTATTGCGATTCCGAAAAGAATTTCGTATAATTCTTACATTCCACACATCCGCATATCTACTTCCCATTAAAAAATGGGCCGCGGATGGAGGATTAAAGTAGATACGCACAGTAGAAAGCCGTATATATGGCGCTCCCGCGTATCCGGAGCGCTTTTTTATTGGAAGAAAGGACATACCATATGTCAGACATAACATTACAGCAACTGCTTGAAGCAGGATGCCATTTTGGCCATAAAGCCGAACGGTGGAATCCGAAGGCAAAACGCTTTATATACACACAAAAAGACGGCATTCATATTATTGATCTGGTTAAAACAAAAGAAGGGCTTGATAAAGCACTTGCATTTGTAACGGAAACGGTTGCCGCCGGTGGGGAAGTATTGTTTGTCGGAACAAAACGCCAGGCAAAACAGATTATCATGGACGAGGCAAAAAAGGCAGGCGCCCCGTATATGACGGAACGCTGGATTGGCGGCTTTCTGACCAATTGGGAAGGCATCCATAAAAATATCCAGAAGATTATCCGGATGAGCGAAGAGGAAACATCGGGTGCATGGAAACGGTTTCCAAAGCATGAACAAATCAAACTGTCCCGGTACTTATCACGCCTGAAGGTATTTTATGGTGGTGTGTTAACTCTTTCAAAACCGCCGCAGGCTGTCTTTATTGTGGACATCAAGAAAGAAATTTCTGCAGTTCGCGAGGCAACCCGGATGAATATTCCAATTCTTGCGATTGTTGATACGAATTCCGATCCAACGCTTGTTGGGTATCCAATTCCTTCCAATGATGATGCAGTCGGGGCAATTTCCATTTTGGTCGGTGCCCTTGCCAATGCATACCAGGGGGCTAAAGAAATTCGCGTGAAGGAAGAGGAAGCACGGGTAGTAGCCAAGAAAAAAGAAGAGGAAAAGGCAAAAGTACAAGCAGAATCAGCTAAGACGGAAGTAAAGAAAGCGGAAACCGCAAAACCCGAAGAGAAAAAAGAAATAAAGCAAATTGATGAAAAGAAAGAAGAGAAAAAGGAAGTAAAAGCAAAAAAACCGGCAGTAAAAAAAGCCGTAAAAGAACCAAAAGCTTCAAAAAAGGAAGCGACAAAATAAAGGATTTAAAAAAAGGATTGTACTATGAATATATCATTGGATTTACTTAAAAAACTCCGGGAGGAAACATCTGCCGGAGTGTCCGATTGCCGACAGGCATTGGAAGATGGGGCGGGTGACTTCGAAAAAGCCAAAAAACTTTTAATTTCCCGCGGTATCGAAAAAGCTTCCAAAAAGGAAGGCAAGGAAACCTCTCAGGGGGTGATTGAATCTTATGTCCACGCAACCGGAAAAGTCGGCGTTTTAGTACAGCTTGGATGCGAAACGGATTTTGTTGCACGAAACGAAGAATTTAAAAAACTGGCACACGAAGTCGCGCTCCAGATTGCGGCTGTAGACCCTAAGGATGTCAAGGAACTTATGGATTCTCCCTCTATCCGCGATGGGAAAACAACAATTGCACAAATGGTGAAAACGACGATTGCCAAAGTCGGGGAAAATATTACCATCGTGCGGTTTTCCCGCCTGTCGATGGAAGCCTGACTCACCTTTGTTTTTAGCCTTCTTGCCCCCGCTTAGTACCGGCTGGTACAATGGGGGCATATGATCAATGACATCACATCCCAGGCGCGGGATAAAATGCGCAAATGTGTTGATGTTACCAGAACCGATCTTTCCTCGATCCGTTCCGGCAGGGCGACAAGTGCTCTGGTTGAAAACATTGTGATTACGGCCTATGAAGGTACCCAGAAACTTAAGGTCATGGAGATGGCAACGATTGCCGTACCAGATGCAAAAACAATAACCATTTCCCCGTTTGATCCTTCCACAATGTCCGATATTGTCAAAGGTATCCAAAGTGGCGGATCGGGATTAACTCCTGTTTCGGATGGGGAAATAATCCGAATAACGATTCCCCAGATGAGTCAGGAACAACGGGAAGAATACGTCAAGCTTGCCAAGACGAAACTGGAAGGTGGCCGCATTATGATCCGCCAAGTCCGTCAGGAAGCCATGAAAGATCTGAAAAAAGGTCAAGATGATAGCTTGATAACGGAGGATCAGCGCAAAGTTGGGGAAAAACAGGTCCAACAGTTGACGGATGAAATGATTGCAGAAATCGATTCCCTGGGCGAGAGAAAAGAAGCAGAACTCATGCAAGTATAATAACTTGTAGATAGTAGATCGCATCTTCGAAGCATCGCAGTTCGTTTCTTCGTAAAACGAAGCTACGAATTACGAAGGTACGAATTATCAAGGTAGTTTATTCTTCATACTTTATACGTACTTCATAGTACAGTATACTTTCTTTATGATCATTACCATCCTGTCATTTATCCTCATTTTGTCCCTGTTGGTGTTTATCCATGAATTCGGTCATTATATCGTCGCCCGTATCATCGGCGTGCGTGTGGAAGAATTCGGGTTTGGATTGCCACCGCGGATTTGGGGGAAAAAAGTTGGGGAAACCATCTATTCGATCAACGCCCTTCCCATCGGTGGGTTTGTCCGTCTTGCAGGGGAAGATGCCCTAGAAGAAGAAGAGTCAAAAGTCAAAAAAGACTATTCCAAAAAAGAGTTACGTCGGTTTTTCTGGGCACGGAGCAAAAAGGAACGCAGTGCCATTCTTCTTGCCGGAGTGACCATGAATTTTTTGCTGGCGTTTTTCTTAACTGGAGTATTGGTGACTCGGGGTATTGTACAGCCATCCGGGAGGGTTCATATCGAAACGGTTGTGGAACAAACTCCTGCTGCAGCAGCGGGTATACAAACATCTGATACCGTTCTTTCCATCTCCGTTCCGACACAGACTGGTATCCAAACGGTTATTCCCAAAAAACCCGAAGATATGATTGCAACCGTTAAGGCTCATGCTGGAGAGCAAATCATTATTACAGTAGAACGAAATGGTAAAACCATCGATTTTGCTGTTGTTCCACGGGTGAATCCGCCAAAAGGCCAGGGCGCATTGGGCGTTGCGGTATCGGATTTGGAGCGCACAACCTATCCATGGTATCAGGTTCCGGTTAAAGCTGTTGAAATTACCTTTACCCGTTCTTGGCAAATGGTTTCATCAATTGCAAACGTTCTATGGCGGTTGGTAACTGGGGCCAAAGTGGATTCATCTGAAGTATCGGGGCCAATTGGCATTGCCCAAGTCACCGGCCAGGCAATCAAATACGGGTGGGAAGCGGTTTTTGAATTTGTGAGTATCCTTTCCTTAAATTTGGCGATTCTAAATATTTTACCGTTTCCTGCCCTTGACGGCGGACGGCTTTTGTTTGTGTTTTTGGAAAAAATGGGGAAGAAGACCCGGCCGGATATCGAACGGATTATCCATCAGGTCGGGATGATGGTACTGCTTGCACTGACGCTTCTTATTACCATTAACGACATTTTGCGTATCGTGCGCGGATAAATCCCCAAAAGTTCTGCCTTGGGTCACGGGCGGGAATTGTCTATAATATCCCTATATGGCTCAAACGTACGATAAAAAGGAACTTACGAAAAAGTCGGAAGATATCTCCAAGTGGTATAACGATGTGGTGCTCAAGGCTGAACTTGCCGATTACGGTCCGGTAAAAGGCACCATGGTGATCCGGCCGTATGGGTATGCTATTTGGGAAAGCGTACAGAAATATTTTGACGCACTCATCAAAGCATCTGGCGTGGAAAATGCGTATTTCCCGATGTTTATCCCATCATCGTTCCTGACAAAAGAAAGGGAACATGTGAAAGGATTTTCACCGGAACTGGCCGTTGTCACAAAAGCCGGAGGGGAAGATCTTGCGGAACCCCTCGTTGTCCGTCCGACCTCGGAAACAATTATGTATGCCATGTATGCCAAATGGATAAACAGTTGGCGTGATTTGCCCCTGCTTCTTAATCAATGGTGTAATGTGGTTCGTTGGGAAAAACGGACGTATCTGTTTTTGCGCACTACGGAGTTTTTATGGCAGGAAGGCCATACCGCACATGCATCACACGAAGAGGCCGTTGCTTTCGCCCAAAAAGCTCATGACTGGTATAAAAAAGTCTTTGAAGATTTGTTTGCCATTCCAGTCATGCTCGGGACAAAAAGCAGTACGGAAAAATTTGCGGGCGCACAAACGACATATACCGTAGAAGCGCTCATGCCGGATGGCAAGGCACTCCAAAGCGCAACATCACACGATCTCGGACAGAATTTTTCCAAAGTGTTTGATATTACATACCAAAACCAACAAGGTCAACAAGACTATGTCTGGCAGACATCCTGGGGACTTTCCACACGGTCGCTTGGTGGGCTGTTTTTGGTTCATGGAGATGACAGCGGACTCCGGATGCCACCCAATGTTGCTCCGATTCAGATTGTGATCGTTCCGATTATTAAAGCGGATGGGGATACCACGGCAATCCAGTCATATACAGAAGAGATATACACCAAACTTCAGGGAATGGGAATTCGCGCGAAAATCGACAGCAGAACTACCGTATCCCCGGGTCGGAAATTTAACGATTGGGAAGTCAAGGGCGTACCTGTACGGGTAGAAGTGGGCGCAAAAGAAACACAAGATCGGACCGTAACTGTTGCCATACGCGACACGGCGCAGAAAAATATTCTGCCGGTTGCTCAGTTTCTTTCGGACGTTTCCACAATGCTTTCGGATATGCAGCGACGGATGCTCGAGGAGCAGAAGCAATTTTTGGCAAGCCATACGTTTGACGTATCCGATTTTCCCCGGTTTGAAGAGATCATGAAAACAACCCGCGGGTTTATCCGTGCGTTCTGGTGTGAGGATGACGCATGCGAAAAAGGGATCAAGGAAAAAACAAAGGCCACGACACGGTGCCTGCCGCTTGATACCAAGGACGAAACGGGTGTCTGTGTCCACTGCGGGAAGAGTGCAAAACGAAGGTGGATTTTTGCGCAAAGCTATTAAATGGAAAAGCATTTTACTGCAACCGTTGTTTTGGTGACAGATTCGTCACCGAAGAAAGTCCTTCTTGGGCTTCATAAAAAGCTTGGAGTCTGGCTTCCTCCCGGTGGACATATTGAGCCCAATGAAACTCCTGTAGATGCTGCCATACGGGAAACGATGGAGGAAACAGGTATCGATATTTCATCCTATCTATCCTCCGAACCAATTGATGATCGCGTCATACGTTATCCTGTTCCCAGCTATTTTTTTGAAGAACATATTCCGGCCCATGGAACAGCATCCGATCATAAGCATTTGGATTTTGTATTTGTTATTTATGGGATACAGGAAGTAGCATACACAAGAAATAAAAAGGAGATGGATGAAATGCGTTGGTTTACGAAAGAGGAAATTCTTGGATCGAATATGCCATTTCCGATATACGCAAATTTACGGGATAGGATATTGAAAGATATTTTTCAATAATTATTGTCCCGAAAGTAAAAAGAACGATATACTACGAGCAATGAAAACAATTGTAACCCACATCGGTCCTGATCTTGATGCCATGACGTCAATATGGCTGGTAAAAACGAGGATTGCTGGGTGGGAAGAGGCAGCACTTGCATTCGTTCCTGCAGGGAAAACACTTGAGGGTATGGATCCCGATGGATCGCCGGATGTGATGCATGTGGATACTGGGTTTGGTCGGTTTGATCATCATCAGACGGATGAGGATACCTGCGCCGCACTACGCGTGTATTCATTCATTAAATCCCAAAATGGGGCCGACCCTGTACTGGAGAGGATGCTTGCAGTGGTCAACGACATCGATCATTTCCGGGAAGTGTATTTCCCCAATCCCACGGCGGATTTTTACAATATCAGCTTGGTAAGCATCATTGACGGCTGGCGGCTTTTGTACGGAGACAATCCGGACAAGATTGTGGCACTCACGATGGAAGCCCTTGATGGTGTCTATATTATGATGCGAAATAAAGTTTGGGCAGAAGGGGAGATTGCAAAAAACGGTCGTGAATTCCACACGAAATGGGGAAAAGGACTTGCTGTCGAAACGATTAATGATGAAGTCGTTCATCAGGGGCAGAAAATGGGATATGCGCTTGTTGTACGGCGTGATCCGAAAAAAGCCTACTTGCGCATTAAGGCATTTCCGAGGCCGGAAATAGACCTTTCGGCCCTGTATGAAGAGCTACAAAAAGAAGACCCACAGGCAACATGGTTTCTTCACGCAAGCCATCATATGATTTTAAACGGGAGCGCAAAAAATCCCGATATGAAGCCGACAACCAAAACATTGGACGAAATTCTTGCAATTATTGCTTCAGTCTGTGCATGATAGAAAGAAGGGGGAGCGCATATGACGGACTGTTTATTTTGTAAGCTCGTGGCAAATGAAATTCCTTCCTATACTGTGTACGAAGATGATGCGGTTCGGGCATTTCTCGATCCGTTTCCCGCTGCCCCCGGGCACACGCTTGTGATTTTAAAAAAACATGGGGAAACGCTTCTGTCCTATACGCCCGCGGAATTGGGGATACTCTGGGGTAGTGTCCAAAAAGTGCTCAAGGGGTTAACGAGCGTATTTTCCACGGATGTGTTTACGATCGGAACAAACCATGGTGAACCTTCCGGCATCCATCATTATCATATTCACCTTATTCCCCGTACTCCCGAGGATGGGGGAGGTGTGATACAATCGATTGTGA